>JAEUVM010000092.1 GCA_016787125.1 Chitinophagaceae bacterium
GGCCTTACCGTTTACACCTTTAAAATGCAGAACCTGGTTCCGATGAAATCAGAGCCCCGCTCAATTGGCGTAGCTTATCAATATCCCCACCTCATCCTTGTTGTAAAGTCATTTAATTATGATGGCAAATCCGAAAAAGGATTTGGTGATGTAGGCGATTTATACAACTGGTACAAATACCTCTATAATAAATGTGTCAACAAACCCGATGAACTCAAAGCAAAAGTTACCGAACTCACCAAAGGCAAAACCAGTGACATCGATAAAGTAAAATCAATTTTTTACTGGGTGCAGGATAATATCCGTTACATCGCTTTTGAAGACGGGCTGGCCGGTTTTATTCCCGCCACGGCACAGGATGTTTACAAATCCAAATACGGTGACTGTAAAGGCATGGCCAACCTGATGACGGAAATGCTGAAACTGGCCGGCCTCGAGGCATACATGACATGGATCGGCACCCGCCACATTCCATATGATTATACCCTACCCTCACTGGCGGTGGATAATCATTGTATCAGCACTGTTATTCTGAACGGAAAAGAATATTTCCTCGACGGCACTGAAAAGTATATTCCTTTTGATGATTATGCCTGGCGTATTCAGGGCAAAGAAGTACTGATCGGTAAGGGCGACAAGTACGATGTGAAGAAGGTGCCTCTGATGGAAATTGACAAAAGCAAGATTTTAACGCAAACTACTTTCCGTCTTACAGACAATGTACTCAAAGGGCATGTGAAAGTGACACTGACCGGGGAACAACGCACCGGTTTTCACCAGTACTACCACGACCTGCCCACAGATGATAAAAAGAAAATGATCCAGCGTTTCCTGGAGTTTGGCAACAAGAACCTTACCGTTAACAATGTAAAAACATCTGACCTGAATAACCGGGAAATACCTGTGGTAATAGAAGGAGATATTGATCTCAGCAATTATATCATCACCGAAGACAAAGAAGTCTATGTCGGTATCGACTTCTTCCCCGAAGACCTGCGGGGAGTAATACCTGATACCAAACGCCAGCAGGACTATGCCTTGCATTCTGCCTATGTATCACAAGATGAAACAGAACTCATCCTGCCCGCAGGTTATAAGGTAGTTTCCATGCCCGCAGCCATCAATGAAAAATCAGATGATTATGAAGTAAGCGGTTCCTATACAGCCAAAGACAACAAAGTCATCTTCAAAAAAACGCTTTCATTCAAAACAGGACGAATACGCAAAGCCGATTTTGAAAACTGGAAAAACTTTACAAAGAAGTTGAAAGATTTTAATAGCAACCTCATCCTTATTAAGAAACCTTAGTATTTCCCACAAAGCCACCAGGAACACAAAGAAAAATGATATGACAGAAAATGAGTTGGCCACTATAGCTGTTGACATAGCCTTTAGAGTTCATACGGCTTTGGGACCCGGGCTTCTGGAAAGTGTTTATGAATCTGCTTTTGCCTATGAGCTGGATAAAAAAGGTATTGCCTATACAAGGCAGGAAGAGATACCTGCAAAATATGAGGACATAAAATTAGATGTCGGCTTTCGGGCCGATATCATCATCGAAAACAAGTTACTTATTGAACTTAAATCAATCGAAGCTATAGAAAAAGTACATCACAAAACAGTTTTGACATACCTGAGATTAGCAGATTTAAAACTCGGATTACTCATAAACTTTGGTACAAATCTGATAAAGGATGGTATCTACAGAAAAATAAATGGACAATTAGACTAAAATCATGAAATGATTTTACCGTGGCCTTAAAAAAGTAAACTGACACTCCCAGCATAAGGAAAACAAATCAGTGCCCTTTGTGCCTTTGTGGGAAACAAAAAAGCTCTTAAAAATCACGAAGTGATTTCGCCGTGGCCTTAAAAAAGTAAACTGACACTCCCAGCATAAGGAAAACAAATCAGTGCCCTTTGTGCCTTTGTGGGAAACAAAAAAATAATATGAAGAAACTAGCATTAATACTCAGCAGCCTGTTCATCACAGCAACCCTGCTGGCCCAGGACGATGACACCTTCTCCCCCTCCAAACTCGAGTCCATCGCCAAAAACATGAAAGCCGTTTGGGACGATCCCGATGCCGATTTCGCCGTATCCGCCATTCCTGAAAAATGGAAAGAAGAAAGCGGTGTTATCATCGCCCAGAAAACAAGGTTCTCTTTTGACAAGGATGCCAACAAACTCGCCGTGTACGAGATCACCCGCCGCCGCATCAAGCTCAACGACAGGGATGCGGTCAACACCTATTCATCCGTTTACTTCCGCATCGGCTCTTCCAGCGACGGGGCAGGCATCAAAGTCATCAAGGCCAACGGCACCGTGCAGGATGTATCCCTGCGCAATGCCGTATATGTAGAAGACAACAGCGATGTGCCCTCCACCTTCACTCCCTATATTGGCAAAGCCAGCACTTATTATGACAAGAGCAAGAGCAGGGTTATTTTTTATAAAGTAGCCGTTCCCGATCTCGATCCCGGTGATATCATTGACTACGGCACTATCTTCTACGATGATAACACGGTCAAGAAGATGAGCTTTATCGAATTCGATCCCATCTACTTTGTATGTACAAGAGAATATCCTGTCATCAGCCAGAAATTTGAAATTGATACCGACGATAAATCATTCGTCAATTTCAAATCCACCATGGGCGCACCGCTCTTCAAAGAAACAGGCAACAGCAATGCAGATTACCTGTGGGAAGACCGCAACCGGGAAAAGCTCAGCGATACCCGTTGGGTCAACCGCTTTGTAGAATTACCCATGGTCAAGTTCCAGATCGTTTTCTCCCGCAGTGAGAACCGTTCCGATCTTTTCATAGGTGATAAAGGTGAGCTGAAACAAAACATCAGTCCCGCAGAGCTGGCAAAGAAGATGAACATCCTCTACAACAAACTGGATGGTTCTTATTATTACTCCATGGCCAAAGCCTATCTCAAGCAAATTGGCTATGCCGATATGCGGGAAGATGATTTCATTCAAAAAACCTATTACATCCTTCGCCATATGTCGCACTACAAGGCCAATGGTTTTTCCAGCGAACTGTTTGCCTCCTGCTTCACGCAATGTCTCGACCTGCGCAAAATACCTTATGAACTTATCGTCACCTCGCCCAACAACCTCACCAGGCCGGAAAACATCATCTTCCGTACCGAACCCGAGTGGATCGTAAAGGTGAAAGACAAGTTCGTATTCAATGCCACTGTCTTTTCCAATCCCTTCGAGTTCAGGGAAGAGTTTCTCAATACACCGGCCTATATCATTTCATTGGGAAAAAACCCAACCGCCACTCCCATCACATTGCCCGCCAGCAAACCGGAAGACAATGTAACCACCAATACCATCACCGCTGTTATGGATACGGCCACCCGCAATATGGTCATCACCCACCAGAAATTGGCCACCGGCATGAGCAAGCAGTTTTACAATGTGCAGGCACTTATTTACACCACGGCGCTGGATGATGACCATCGCAGCTACGGCGGTGAAGACGATCTGCGGGGCGGCATGAAGGGTGATGCGCTGGAGCAATACGAAGAAAGATTGCGGGAAAGAAAAAAAGAAGACAAGACCCGCAAACTCGAATACATGAAAGATGCCCTGCGGGATGATTTTGACAACATTACCGTATACAACGAATTTACCTTAACAGCAGATGGCCGCACCTGGCGCAAGCAGGAGCTGAACTATACCAACAAATACCAGCTCAGTGATATGGTAAAGATTGCCGGCGACAACTTACTCGTTTCCATTCCCGGTCTTATAGGTGAGCAGTTATTCGTTTCCGCAGATGAACGAAAAAGAGAAGTAGATGCCTACATGGGTTTTCCCCGCAGCCTGCGCAATGTTATCAGCTTTACCATACCCGATGGCTATAAAGCCGTGGGCATACAAAACCTCAATATGAATATAGATAACGAAACCGGCACCTTTGCCGTACAGGCGTCGGTAGAAGGCAACACACTTAGCATACTGGTAAAAAAATTATACAAACAGGTAACGGTAAAAAAAGAAGACTGGCCCAAACTATTAGAAATGCTCGATGCCGCTTTCAACTTTTCGCAGAAGAAGATTTTGCTGAAGAAAATAAACTAATCAGAAAGGCAGCAGTTCCAAAGGCAGCCGGATAATGAGCCGCTTCTTTATCAATCCTTTCTTAAGTTGACGGTAGCTGATGCGTTTGCCGGAAGAGGGGAAACGGTAGGTAAGCTGACCCTGGTAAACAATAGTATTAAGCTTTACAGCAGCAGCGCCTTCGGGCAGGTACCATGCATTTTTAATATCCTCAATACCAATTTGCAGGCCGGGATTATAATATTTTATTGAAATGGAAAATCGCATTGTTGCAATAGCCTGGCATAAATATACGCTGATTATCAATAGATATTTATGCCTGGAGTGTCGTATATTTATGAGTTAGCAGCCATTACTTTGACACCATGAAAATTTCAGGAATTTTAATATCGCTATTATTTTGTTCAGTCGCCTTTGGACAAAGTCAATCAGACAAATTCAGTATTTCATTTTCGACATTTAATCATGCTGAACGGATTTTTAATGGGACAACAACATATATATTGACAGAGTCTTCAATCAAGGTGACAAAAGCATATTTTGGCGACACTACAAGTAAGACCGTTTATTCAAAGAAAATAGAGAATAACCAGCGTTCCTTTTTTGCTTTAAACGAAATTCAACTAGACACCTTAAAAGACTATTATTTCAATTATTGTGTAATGATTACGAGCGGTGACGAGTATTTCTTAGACATTACAAAAAACTCGACAAAGAAAAGTATTAGTCTGCATCATTACTATTTAAAACAATTAGAAGACATCATTCAAATCATCAACTCTAAATTGCCGAAGAAATATAAATTTCACTATTTGAGCAAGGACGAAAAACAAGATTGTAAACTTTAAAACGGCTGCTAACATTGGTATTGCCAATAGTGGGGCTTAACATTGGAGCAATCAGCAGCGGTAATTCTGTTGTGCTGTGGTTCGGGGCTTGACCTTCAAAGCCCAGCTTTAGTTCTTAATATTTAACTTTATCAAAAAGCCAGGCAGCAGTTCCGGGCGGACGAATATAAAATTCCCCACCATCGGCAATACCTGCCCGTTAGCGTCAATGCCCCTCAACCGGGCAGACGGTTCGCTGGTGGGCTGACCGGAATGAGGCAACATCAGTAACACAGATGGACTTTATAACACATGACAGATAAACCACAATACGATACCAAACAGTTGACAGAGTTTCTGGCTAACGAAGTTGTTTGTGGTGCGACAAAATCAATTCCGTTTAACTATCTCGACTTGCTTGACAAAATATTTTCAGCATACGAGCCGCCTTATGACAGACATGGACTTATCGGAACATTTGCTGCACATAGAAAATTAGATATGACTTTTAGCCCGACACTTAATTATTTATTGGAGCATAAATATGTTAGGGCAACGGCTGACAATTCAAAATTATTTGTGCTGACGGAAAGGGGCGAAAGGGCGCAAGACAAAGGAGATATTAAAAAGTTTGAGCAAGACGAAAAATGGAACACAACTATAAAGAGAAGCAGAGAGTTTTTAGTAACATTTTTATTCCCGTTCATTACAGTAGTATTGTTATTTCCTCAAACTTGTGGTAAGAGTTCGGTAAAAATAGATGACCCTATAAAAGTAATATTAGATTCAACATCTTTGAATAGTTGCCCTAATTGCAACTACAAGCCCTGCAATAACGACACCATATCCAAGAATGACACAAATAATATCAAGCCATAGCGGAGTATCATCTTTTTCTGATGACTTTTTTGGGGGATAAAATATATGCCAAGGAAAGAAGGCGTTGTTGGCGACCGGTTTTTATTTCTTTTGTGACAAGTTCTATAATTCGCCAACCGAGAAGGCAAAGCCGCTAACATGGGGTTCCTATGTAAAGCGGTATGAACGGTTCAATATAGTTAATAGTGGTTCTGCATAATCATTATAAGCTGGTCTGGATCAGATTTATCGGAACACTTGCTCAATACGACAAAACAGATGCGAATAAAATATAAACAAAATGACACTCAAGCCAATTAGAACCAAAAAGGATTATGAAGCAGCTCTGAAAAGGCTGGAAGTCATCTTTGATGCAAAACCCGGTACGCCTGCTGGTGATGAACTGGAAATTCTTTCTATACTCATCGAACGATACGAAGATGAGAAGGTTGCAATGGATTATCCTGACCCCATCGAAGCGATCAAATTTCGAATGGAGCAACTTGGATATACCCAAAATGACCTGGCGAAAGTTGTTGGTCTTAAAAGTCGGGCCAGTGAACTATTAAATAAAAAAGAAAACTCACGCTTGAAATGATCAGAAAGATTCATAGCATGTTGAGTATTCCGACCGAAGTATTAATCCAGGATTACTAAAGCACTTCGCCTGACAATGGGTATGCAAGACCGTCGGACGGAATAACAATCGGCAGTTGTACTGTGAATAAATACTTTACTTTCGGTTGATCAATTTCCTGTAATACTAAACCTGCTTATATGGCTGCCGCTAAAAACAGCAAAACAAAATTATCTGCCGACCAGGTAAAGGCACTGCTTGCCACTTTGAAAACAAGGTTTGATAAGAACATGGCCCGTCACAAGGGTTTGGACTGGGCAGCGGTGGAGGCAAAACTGAAAGCGGATGGCGGCAAGTGCTGGTCGCTGAGTATAATGGAAGAAACGGGTGGCGAACCGGATATAACGGGCTATGATAAGAAGACCGGTGAATTTATTTTTATGGATTGTGCGGCGGAAAGTCCTGCCGGCCGCAGAAGCCTTTGTTATGATAAAGAAGCCCTCGAAAAACGAAAGGAAAATAAACCAGCCGACAGCGCCATGGAAGTGGCGGCTGCGATGGGTATATCCTTATTAACAGAAGATGAATACCGGGCTTTGCAGCAGCTTGGAAATTTTGATTTGAAAACGTCAAGCTGGATCAGCACGCCTGCTGCCATACGTAAACTGGGAGGCGCTCTTTTTTGCGACAGGCGGTATAATACTGTTTTTGTATACCACAACGGGGCCGAATCATACTATGCGGCAAGGGGCTTCAGGGGCTCATTGCGGGTGTAAATATGGTGAGGAGTAAGTATTAACCGGGGTCTGTTTGTGTGCCAACAGGCTTCAGTTTCCCTTCGCCGATATTTTCCATTACATCATTAAAAGGGTCTGAAAGTGCACCCGCCACCCATTTCCCTTGCTGGTAGGAAAAGGCAAGGTATTCTTCCCATTGGTCATCCTTTTGTATATGGAGTTCATCCTTTTCCTGCGGCGTGTAGTCGAAGTCGAAACAGTTGACTGTATTAAGTTGTTCCAGCACAGCAGTTGCTGTCAGTCCGTTGCCAATATCACTGGCGGGCATTTTTACCAGTCCTATCTCACCACTGGGTTGTCTTCTTTCATAGCGGAGTAAATGCCATTTATAGACCGGGTTGTTGCTGGTGTTTTTCTTGTTCCTTCTTGAGTTTTTATTATGGATCACCGGCTCATTGGCACAGGTGCATAATTTAAAACCGCTGATGGGATGGCACATAAGTCAGGATGATTTGATCGGGTGTTGATTCCTTTCGGTAAATGTAAGCAGGGCAGGCCTTTCCTGCAATAGCCGATCCCTGGTTTTACAAGCGGGCTACCGTCTTATCACCCCATGTTTTTTTTCTTATCTTCCCGTTTATCAATCAAACATATTCCTTCATGAAAAAACTGCTGCTGTTTTGTTTACTCGCCGGCATTACGCATGTGGCCTCCGCACAGGACCTCCGCTATTACCTGTCTGACTCAGTAAGCTATAACCCGGCCATTCCCAAGCCAAAAGACATCATCTATCATGAAGTGGGCGAATGGCATGTAACGCATGACCGCCTCGTTAACTATATGAAGGCGGTGGCTGCCGCCGCACCCGACAGGATAAAACTGGAAACAATGGGCTTTACCTATGAAAAGCGGCCGCAGGTACTGCTCATCATCACTTCACCGGCCAATCACCGGCGGCTGGAAGAGATCAGGGAGCAACATGTAAAACTGAGTGACCCGTCACAATCCGCCTCCGTGAATATTGACAACATGCCCATAGTGGTGTGGATCGGTCATTCCATACACGGTAATGAACCGAGTGGTGCCAATGCAAGCCTGCTCACGGCTTACCATCTTGCTGCCGCACAGGGAAGGGATATAGAAGACCTGCTGGATAAAACGGTGATACTGCTCGATCCTTCTTTCAACCCCGACGGGCTGCAGCGTTTTTCCACCTGGGCCAACCAGCATAAGAGTAAGAACCTGGTGAGTGATCCTAATTCAAGAGAGTTTAATGAAGTATGGCCGGGTGGCCGTTTTAATCATTACTGGTTCGACCTGAACCGCGACTGGCTGCCTTCGGTGCATGTGGAAAGCAGGAACCGCCTGCGCTGGTTTCACCAATGGAAACCTAATATCCTTACTGACCATCATGAGCAGGGCAGTAATGCCACGTTCTTCTTTCAGCCCGGTGTGCCATCGAGGGTAAACCCGCTGACACCGGCCCGCAACCAGGAACTGACAGCGATGCTGGGAAAGTTTCATGCAAGATATTTAGACCGTATCGGCTCACTTTATTTTACCAAAGAGAACTATGATGATTTTTATTATGGTAAAGGTTCCACCTACCCGGATATCAATGGCTGTATCGGCATCCTGTTTGAACAGGCCAGCAGCCGCGGACATGTACAGGAAACGAGTAACGGACTGCTCACCTTTCCATTCACCATACGAAACCAGTTTGTAACCGCCCTCTCCACGCTGGAAGGTGCGAGAAGTTTGCGAAAGGAGTTCCTTACTTACCAGCGTGATTTTTATAAAAATGAACAGGCAGAAGTTGCAGCCGATCCGGTAAAGGCCTATATATTTCAAAATAATGACGACCATACCAGCACCCGTGAGTTTATGGATATGCTGGGGCGGCATGGTATTAACCTTTATTCACTCAAGAACAAGGTTTCCATTGGCAGTAACAATTATTCGCCGCAGGGTGCATACATCGTACCGCTGAACCAGCCGGGGTATAAACTGATCAAAACGATTTTTTCCCGGACAAAAGAATACAAGGACAGTCTTTTCTATGACATCACTTCCTGGACCATGCCGCTGGCCTTTGGTATAAAGGCAGATGAACTGAATGCGGCACAACTGGCACAGGCAGGAACAACGGAGGTGAGATTAATAAGTCTGGCCACTGGCCCCGAAACAGGAAAGCCCTATGCCTACCTGATGCATTGGAGTGAACTGCTTGCACCGGCTGCACTGAATGAGTTATTGGGTAAAGGTATTCTGGCGAAAGTGGCCACCCGGCCATTTGAAAGACAAGTGGAAGGTGTAACAGCCAGGCATGAAGCGGGAACGATCATGATACCGGTACAACTGCAGCAACTGGCACCGGAGAACCTGCGGAAGCAATTGCAGGAGGTGGCAGAAAAATACAAGACAGGTTTGGTGGAAGTAAGCGGCGGAGAAGCGAGTGCCGGTGTGGACCTGGGCAGCTCCAGGTTTGTAACCATCACCAGGCCATCAATAGCCATGATAACGGGTGCAGGGGTAAACGCTACAGATGCCGGTGAAATATGGCACCTGCTGGATCAGCGGATGAATATGCAGTCAACACATTTGGAACAAACCATGTTTAACCGGGCCGACCTTGACCGTTACAATACCCTTATCATGGTGGGCGGGCAGTACAATGAACTGAACAAAGAGAAACTGAAAAACTGGGTGCAGGCAGGTGGCACACTGATCGTAACGGAAGAAGCGGTAAGCTGGGCGGCACAAAATGGCCTGACCAATGTGAAGTTCAAAACACCAGCCTCAGCGGTGGACAGCAGCAAACAACGGCTAAACTATACACAGCGGGAAGAAGTGGATGGTGCGCAGCAGATGAGCGGTGCGATATTTGGTGCGGAGGCGGACCTTACCCATCCGCTGGCATTTGGGTTTACGGGTAAGACGGTGAGTTTATTTAAAGCCAATAAAGTATATCCAGAAAAAAGCAAGAACCCGTATGCCACACCTTTCTGGTATGGCAATGATCCGCTGCAAAGCGGTTGGGTAAGCCGCAATAACCTGGAAGCAGTGAAAAACTCAGCAGCCGTGATCGTAACCACGGTGGGAAGCGGACGGGTGATCAGCATTGCAGACAATCCTGCATTCAGGGCCTTCTGGCTGGGAGGCAGCAAGTTGTTTATGAATGCCATTTTCTTCGGCCGGATCATCGATGCGGCAAGCGGAAGAAGCGAGTAAAAATGGTAAATTAGCGTATGGAATTACAGGAACCAGTGGTAGCCTACGGCAAGAATAAATTTACCGTAGAAGAATATTTGCAGATGGAGAAAGCTGCAACGGAGCGGCATGAATATTACCAGGGTGAGATATTCCAGATGATGGGCCATGGAGAATTGCTGGCCATGTCGGGAGCAGCCAACCGGCATAATATGATCTTTACAAACTTGTTTGGAGAGCTGATCATTAAATTAAAAGGTGAATCCTGCAGGCCTTTTGGCCCTGATATGCGGTTAAATATTCCGGAGAATACCCTTTTCACCTATCCAGATATTTCCATTTACTGCGGCGAACCGCAGAATATACCGGAAGATGAAGAGTCTTTTATACGGCCTGCCGTGCTGTTTGAAATTTTATCACCCTCAACAAGGGAATATGATCGTGGAGGAAAATTCAAGTTATACCGCGATATACCCACCTTGCGGGAGTATATTCTTGTTGATACCATATCAGTAAACGTGGAAGCATTCCGGCTGAACAGCAACAAACACTGGGAACTGGAAGAATACACAAAGCTTTCGCAAACACTTACGATACCATCACTTGCTATCTCCATTCCGCTGACAGAGATTTATGCCACCACCCGGCTGGCTTACTGAGTATTTTACCTTCAACGGTCCAATCGGCATTACTTATCAACAGGTAAGGCACAGAAGCAGTATTATTTGTTTGCCAGCCAGAACAGTAGATTAATTAATTGTAAATTGCACGTCTTGTTAAATTAAATACGTCAACTTAAAAATCGAGCACTATGATCAAAATGCAAGTAATCGGAAACCTGGGTAAAGATTGCGTGGTAAACACCGTAAATGGTAAGAACGTGATCAACTTTACAGTAGCCCACACCGAAAAGTACAAAGACAGCCAGGGAGTATTGCAGGAAAAAACAACCTGGGTGGATTGCGCCTACTGGACAGACAGAACAGCCGTAGCCCCTTATCTTCAAAAGGGTAAGCAGGTTTTTGTGGAAGGTCAGCCTGAAGCAAGATCCTTTCAGCGCAATGATGGTACTCCCGGTGCTTCCTTATCACTTCGTGTACGGGAAGTACAATTATTGGGAGGCAAGAATGAGAATGCAGGTGGCGGCTCATCTTACCAGCAGCCCGCCTCGAATGCTTCCACTGCGATGACAGGCAACAGCAGCGTTCCTTCACCCGGTGAGATCACCGAACCGGTGGACGACCTGCCGTTCTGATTCAATGATCAACAGATAACTATCGACAATAAATGCCCCTGCCACTGCGGGGGCATTTTTATTATAAATACTGTTTCTTTGCCAAATGGCAGAAGTAATATTTCCTTACGGGCAGTTAGCTGAATTTACCAAAGCGGTCTTCCTAAAAATTGGTTGCAGTGAGGAGCATGCAGAAACAGCCACCAGGGCATTGCTGTCTGCCGATCTCCGTGGTATTGACTCGCATGGTGTGGCCCGGCTGAGCGGCTATGTCCGCCTGTGGGAAGTAAAGCGGGTGAATGCAACACCGGTTATTAAGATCATTCATGAAACACCTTCCACGGCCGTGGTGGATGGCGACAGTGGACTGGGCCTGGTAGTGGCACCATTTGCCATGCAGGTGGCTATTGAAAAAGCAAAGCAGGTGGGTACGGGCTGGGTAAGTGTGCAAAACAGCAATCACTTCGGCATAGCAGCGCATCATGCCATGATGGCGCTGGAATATGATATGATCGGTATGGCAATGACGAATGCCAGTCCGCTGGTGGCGCCCACTTTCTCCACCGATAAAATGCTTGGCACCAATCCCATTTGTGTGGCAGCGCCTGCCGGTGCAGAACCACCTTTTGTAGCCGACCTTGCCACAACGACAGCAGCCAATGGCAAACTGGAAATATTACAGCGAAAAAACCTGGATACACCCACCGGATGGGTGCAGGATAAAGAAGGAAATACATCACACGATCCGCATATACTGAAGAAGGGCGGTGCATTGCTGCCGCTTGGTGGCGACCGGGAACATGGCAGTCATAAAGGATATGCACTGGGAGCCGTGGTGGATATATTCTCTGCATTATTAAGCGGGGCCAATTATGCACCATGGGTGCCGCCGTTTCCGGCCTATGTGCCGATGCCGGTGCAGCAACCGGGCAAGGGAATCGGTCATTTCCTGGGAGCGATGCGGGTGGATGCATTCCGTCCGGCCAATGAGTTTAAGCAAAGCATGGACCATTGGATACAGGGTTTTCGCAATTGTAAACCCATACCGGGCGAAGAGAAAGTGCTGGTACCCGGCGACCCGGAGCGGGAATTTGAAGCAGAACGAATGGCGAAGGGCATTCCATTGCTGGAAGCGGTGGTGGAGGATTTGAAAGGGTTGGGAGAGAAGTTTTCACTCTATTTTGGTGGTAAATAAAATAATTTATGAAGACAAGAACATTGGTTATTGGCTTACTGTCTGTGTTGACAATCACCTCCTGCCAGCGGGAGGTAGAAGGGATCATCGGACAGAATCAGCAGGTACTGACTAACAACATATATCTCAGCCGTGTGGTGGAACTTGACACTTCCTATGCCAGCGGCCTGGATACTTTTTCAAAAACATCTATCGTGTATGATGCCAGTAAGCGGCTTATCAAGGTAAACGATACCATCTTTGAAGCTGGTTCAACAAATATTGAAATGATAGGTGCAGAGAATCGTTTTTATAACGGATCAGATACGATGCCATATAAATTCACCCGCTGGGAAGCTTATTCAAACGGGGAAGACATCCGGGACACCGTCTTCTTCTTTTATAACACCGGGGGGCTGACTATTATTAAGGACTCAACGATACAGTATTATATGGGTGCTCCCTTTACGAAAACTGTGAAGAAATACACTGATCTCGGCGGTGGAAGGTATTATTCCGACAGAACGGCTTTTGATTACACTACAGGAATACTCATAGCTAAAGATTCAATACTGATGAACCGAACATACACAGCCGGAAACATGAGTATGATGACAGACAGCGTATATGACCCTTTTATGGGACAACTCCGTTATATGTACCGGTACAATTACAGTTATGATACTAAAAACAATCCTTTTCACCGGGCACTGTTGCCTTACATGGCGCAGGAGCGAAGCGGCAATACCAAAGCCCTGTATTCAAACCATGCTTCAGTCAATAACCCTGTCTCCTATTCGTTTACCTCAATAGTGGGGTTAAGTCTTAATACTGGCAGCGGGCAATCATTTTATGAGTATGACAGCAATAATTATCCCGTTGTAATCCGTTATAGTTCGAGCTCTTTCACCAATAAATTTAAAACGCTGCTGTTCTACAGGATACTTTGATGGGGAAGGTTATTACCGTAAATTCTGTTGTATTCAGCTATCGCTTATCTTTGCCGCCTTGCTTGCTGATTTATTCAATCCTAAAAAAATTATGGGAGGGGGAACAAATGAAAGTGATGAAGTTTGGCGGCACCAGTGTGGGCCGTCCTGAGAGAATGCATCATATCGCCGGGCTGGTAACCAACCAGGGAGAACCGGCCATCGTGGTATTATCGGCCTTATCGGGCACCACCAATGCCCTGGTGGAAATTGGAGAACTGATCTCTAAAGGCGACCGTAACGGGGCTAAGCAAGCCATCGAAAAGCTCGAAGCCCATTACCAGGCCTTTATCAGCGAACTGGTAGCGAAACCTGAACTGCTGGCAAAAGCAAAAGCCATCTTGGCGGAGCATTTTGAATTCCTCACCATCATCCTGCGCATTTCCTTCAGTGAAGCATTGAGTAAGGATATACTGGCACAGGGCGAATTGCTTTCAACCAAACTGTTCTGTGTATGCCTGGAAGAACTGGGTATTGAACATGTGCTGCTGCCGGCGCTGGAATTCATGACCATTGATAATTACGATGAACCGCAGATCGGCAGTATCAAGGTAAAACTGACACAACAACTGCAACAACACACAAATAAGAAACTATTCATCACCCAGGGATATATCTGCCGCAATGCAAAAGGCGAGGTGGACAACCTGAAGCGTGGCGGGAGCGACTACAGCGCCTCATTGATTGCCGCCGCCATCAATGCTTCCGTATGTGAAATATGGACAGATATAGATGGTATGCATAACAACGACCCGCGGGTGGTAAAGAAAACTATGCCGGTGGAGCAGATGAGCTTCGAAGAAGCAGCCGAGCTGGCTTATTTCGGGGCCAAGATTTTGCACCCGGCATCTATCTGGCCGGCACAGCAATATAATATCGCTGTGAAGCTGCTCAACACGATGGAGCCAGAAGCGAAGGGTACCACCATCGCCGGGCAGGCCGGAAGTGTGGGCGTAAAAGCAGTGGCCGCTAAAGACAACATCACCGCTATCCGCATCAAGAGCAGCCGGATGTTGCTGGCCTACGGTTTCCTGCGGAAGATATTTGAAGTGTTTGAAAAATACCGAACACCCATTGATATGATCACCACATCAGAAGTGGCCGTATCACTGACTATCGACAGTACATCCAATCTCAAAAACATACTCAAGGAGCTAGAGCCCTTCGGCGCTATTGAGGTGGATGAAAACCAGGCCATTATTTCGGTGGTGGGCAACCAGGTCTCACAAACAGAAGACATGGTAAAAAAACTGTTTGGCTCAATCATGAACATCCCGGTACGGATGGTATCATACGGAGGAAGTCCTCATAATATTTCGCTGCTGGTGCCTGCGCAATACAAAACACAGCTATTGCAGCAGCTAAACCGCGGAATGTTTGGTCTGGAATAATAACAGCGCTGCGGATA
>JAEUVM010000093.1 GCA_016787125.1 Chitinophagaceae bacterium
AGGAAGCATAAGCTGATATGTAGATTAGACTCTCATAGACTGCCACTTGAAGAAAAAACCCTAAACCGCTTATCTATTCCACCTGTAGCTTTTCCTAATGGCGGCGCAAAGGTAGGGGGATTTTCTGAACGGGAGAAGAGGCAGGGGGATTAAATTTCAGGTGTGGAAAACCGGGGCAGGCCGCAATCAAGAGTGTCCGGGGGCCGGCAATCCTTGTCAACTACCTTTTATTAAGCGGCAACAAAACGCTGGTTGCGGGGTTCCACCCATGAAAAATATTGCTTTGCTGCTACCTTGCTTCCTGAACAGCTTTATCGTAAATTGATATGGCTTATTTCGGGTAAAACCTGTTTTATGAAGACAATATTCCTCCTCGCTTCAACCTTCGCCTTCACCACATTATGTGTGGCGCAGGAACCAACGATCCGGGTACCGATTACCCAGCGCAAAAGCCAGTTTGAAATCGTAGGTGAACTCGGGGTGAAATTGGGAACCATTGTAACGGTCAGGGGTTTTATCTATGAAGACTGGGGAAAGGGATATGAAACCGGCCCCATCCTGGTGATACAGTCTATCAACGACTCCGCCATCCAGGAGTTCATTAAGATCCCTTATTCACTTTATTTTGAGGGGATGGATGACAAGCGGTTTCCGGATAAAGTGAAACCCGGCAATACCTACCAGTTCCGGGTATATGAAACAGGCGGGTACGTGGGAACTCCTGATGGGGTATATGAGGAAACAAAAGTCCTGACCCAAACCACCGCCTTGTATTTCCAGAACAACCTGGTGGTAATCTCAGGCAAAAAAATTGAACCGGCTGAATGGTCACCCCGTGACTTCATTGGCCGAAATGCCGTGTTGACTGGTATTGCAAAAAATGAAAATGATACTGCCGTCATCTATACGGCCGGATGGACACTCAAGCTGACCGGCTCGCGGAAATGGAGCGAGGCAGCATCCGGCAAACAAGCGGAGGTATATGGTAAAATCAGGCCCACAGCAGAAAATAATGTTTACGCTGTGGACAGTGGCCGGGCACGGCTGGTAAAACTGGAAGACCAGGTTGGTAAAACTGTTCAGCTCCGGGGGACAATTATCAACTTAAACCAGTATTGGTGGTTTAACTATCGGGGCACCGATATATATGTAGATGGACTCGACAAACTGGTTGATGGAGTATCGGACATGCATTTTCGTCCTGTGGAAATAACGGGATTGCTTGAGCAGGCGAATATGCCCGACATTGATAAATTAGTTCTTGAAGAAAATCCCCCGAAGAAATTATACTATATTATTCGCAAGGCCAGTATTTCTCCTGCATCCGAACTGCTGACGCCCGAGATTCCTTTTGATAATAATTCATGGCCAGCCTCGCGGTTTTCAAGAAGGTGACGATCAACGTATAGAAGTTTGTAAACCATACTCTCTCCTACACATTTTCCGCCCCGGCTTATTACCCACTTTTATACAGCCCTCTACTGGTTCACCAGTTGCAGCGCCACCGGGCGCACCGTTACACTTGCCCCGGCAGTGGCAATAAGACAGCGCACCGTGGGTTACTCCCTTTATACAGATAAATACATTCCGGACAAAACCTTCCCGGCATTATCCCCGTATACATGCATATATTTAAATCATGAACCGGACCATCTACAACCCCATCCAGAAAGACTCAGTCACTTTTCTAAAAACCCATGCCGATACCAATGGCGTCTGCACTCTCGTGGAAGTGGAACTGGCCGATGGCGGCGGTGTGGGCCTGCATTATCACAAAACCTATTCAGAAACCTTTGAGTGCCTGGAAGGAGAAGTACAGGTTCGCCTTGGCAAAACCCTGCATGCCCTGAAGCCCGGTGAATCTGCCACGGCTGAACCCAACATCAATCATCTTTTCCGAAACCGCAGTGGCAAGCCCTGCCGATTTCGGGTGGAACTGCGCCCCGCCAGCCGCGGCTTTGAACAATCATTGCAGATCGGTTATGGACTGGCCCGCGACGGACAATGCCGCCCCAACGGTTTCCCGAAAGATAAACTGGCACTCGCCTGGCTGTTCGACATCAGCGAGAGCAACCTCCCCGGCTGGATGAGCCTTTTCGAGTTCATTTTGCGCAAGCAGGCCAAAAAAGCCCGTCAAAAAGGGATTGATAAAAAACTGGTGGAGCAGTATGTGAAGTTTTAGAAAAAAACAATGTAGAGAATAGATAAAAGAGAAAAGATAATAGTTTCTCAAAGAGCTACAGTCCCCTGCCTTTAGCCAAATAATCCCTTATGGATTGTTCAATTTTCCTAACTGGCTAATTTTCAATTGGAAATCAAATTTTAACAGGCAAATAACCGGTACACCTGGTCTTCACCTGCTTCAGATCTGGGCCCGCCTGCATATTTTGTAGGCACCGCCTACTCCCGAACTAGGCCCGCCTACTTATTTTGTAGGTACCACCTACTTCCGATGTAGGTCCTCCTACATATTTTGTAGGTACCACCTGCTTCCGATGTAGGTCCTCCTACTGATTTTGTAGGTACCACCTACTTCCGATGTAGGTCCTCCTACATATTTTGTAGGTACCCCTACTTCCGATGTAGGTCCTCCTACATATTTTGTAGGTACCCCCTACTTCCGATGTAGGTCCTCCTGCTCCCGAAGCAGGTCAGCAGGGTGAATTTGCGGATGAGCCTGCGGTTTTTTGCGGGTTTGTTGGTTTTGGGACTTTTTTTTGGTCAGACGGAGACCGTCAGACCAAAAAAAAGTCCTCCCGGAACCGGGAGGACTTCACTATCGGAATGATGTTGTTTTACTTGTAGTAGCTCAGCGTAAGCTCAGAACGACGGTTTTGCTGGCGGCCTTTGGCAGTTTTGTTGTCTGCGATCGGCATGGTTTCACCATGACCGGTGGCGGTGATCCTGCTTTCGTCAATGCCTTTACTTACCAGGTAAGTTTTTACAGAGTTGGCCCTGTTGTCGCTCAATGTCTGGTTGAATTCATCTTTACCCACATTATCAGTATGACCATCAATCGCCAGGCTCATACCGGGGTTTTCACTCATGATCTTGGCCACATCGTCCAGTCCTTTGAAAGATGATTTCTGCAGATTGGAACTTCCGGTTACGAAAAGGATGTTCTTGGCGGCCAGGTTTACCCTCTTCTTCACTTCTTCGGGAATGATGGGGCAACCGTAGTTCTCTTTTGGTCCGGGGATGGTTACACACTTATCTTCTTCATCGTTGGTACCGTCTCCATCAGTATCGGGGATGGGGCAACCCTGGTAGCGGGCCAGTCCGGGTACTGTGGGGCATTTATCTTCTTCATCATTGATACCATCTTTATCAGTATCCGGAATCGGGCAACCCTGGTAGCGGGCGAGGCCGGGTACGGTGGGACATTTATCTTCTTCGTCGTTGATACCATCTTTATCAGTGTCTGGTATCGGGCAGCCCTGGTATTTGGCAAGACCTTTTACATCAGGACATTTGTCTTCGTCATCAATAATACCATCGCCATCTCTGTCAGAAGGTGGTTTTGGCGGCTCAATTACTTTCGGTGCTTCTTTCTTTTTGCTCAGGCGACCGGCAAAACCGAGGCCATGCTGAAAGTGGTAGTTGGCTGTTTCAGTGGTAAGGGGCACACGGTAGTTGGATGTGATGAAGATATGTGCATCATCAAACAATTTTATTTTCAAACCCAAACCCAGCGGCATGGTGGCACCGTAATAAGAACGGTATTTATGAGCACTGAATCCAAGAGAGATATAGGGCTGAAAAGCGTATTTATCAGAAACCATTTTCAGGTTTAAGCCGGCAGCGCCTTCAAGAAGGAAACTGTTATCATTGAAGATCTTGTTCGGCATCGGATAACGCAAGAAAGAACCACCCAGGCTGGCTGTAAAGTCAACATGTTTTCCCACTCCCTGGAAATAGTTCACGGCAAGACCCGGAGTCATGTCACGAAGTTTTGCAAAATTCCTGTTCGACAAAACGTTGCTTAATGAAGTGGTACGTATTCTTTGAGGAGTAACGAAATCGTTGACGAAAAAACTAATGCCCAACGACTTGGGGGCTATTTCATTGTTCTGAGCTTTACCGGCTGGCGCCAGCAGGCACAGCATAAACAATGCAGAAAGTATCTTCTTCATAAAGAGATAGTTTGGTTTTAATCCCGACAAAAATAACAGGTATGTTTAATATCCGGAAATAAATTATTTACTTAATATTCACCACTTTGGATAAGGTAAAAAGGTGGTGCTCCGGGGCAAATTCCTCAGGCCTCGCAAGCGCCCCTGCCAGCCCTCAGCGGGTAGCAAAATACTTTTCCCGCAGCAACTTGTCTTCGGCATACACATCATCATAAAAAAGGATGTTTCCGTCTTTGCCTTCACAAGTGATGTAGCGGATGAATACCGGCATTTTGTTCCGCAGGGCAATATTTTTCTTTTGCTTGTTGCGCAGCCAGGTTTTCATGGAATCCACCGGGGTATAATTGCGCCCCTTTGTTTGTATGCTGTCGTTTTTGATGATGTAAACGGCGAGTTTCTCCCAATCCTGCACCCGCACACATCCGTGACTGAGGCTGCGCATGGCGTTGCCAAAAAGATAGCGTTGGTTAGTGTCATGCAGGTACACAGAGTATTTATTATCAAAAACAAATTTCATCACTCCCAATGCATTGGCATCACCGCTGCCCTGCACAATTCGGTATGGGATGCCTTTGCTGTAGCGGGACCAGTCAACCGAGTATGGATCAACCTCCTCGCCTTCCGAATTGACCAGGGTGAATCCCTTTTTGGCAAGGTAACCCGGATTCTTTTTCACTGCCGGCAAAATTTCTTTTGATACAATGCTCGGCGGCGGCACCCATTGCGGATAGGTGATAAGGGAAGATATCTGGCTGCTGAGTACCGGTGTTCTTGTTTTGGCTTTGCCACAAATTACTTTGGAACTAAACTTCACCACGTCTTTATCGATTACTTCCAGGTAATTGGAAGAGGCATTCACCCAGATATAGCGGTCGGGCATTTTCTCCGGCAGCATTTTATAGCGGTCCATGCTGATGGCGATGCGGATAAATTTTTCTTTGTCGTTTGTATTCAGCATGCGGATGGTGCCTTCGCCGGCTTTTCCATCCACCGTTATGTTTTTATCCTTTTGAAATTTTTTAATGGCAGCGGCCAGTTGCACCGAATCGGCCCGCACACTGTCGGTGGGCAGGTAGCCTGCTTCAAAAAGCCTTTTTTGCAGGGCGGTGGTAAAGCCGGGTGTTTTAGAAGAAGGAACAATTGTATACTGACGATAATCTGCTTTCCGCAAAAAGGCCGGTATGCCCTGTTTGAGCAGGTGATAGCCGCGGTGTCTGGGTTCAAGTGTGGCGAGTGTGGCTGTAACGGAACCAGACGAAAGCAGTTCCGTTATTTTTTGCTGGATAAACTCATTGCTGAGCGTGGAATCTTTGCGAAGGGTGATGCTGTCGTTGGGCAGGCGGCCGAGTTTAATGTCTTTCATCAGTTGGATAAGGCCATCGGTAAGCAGCAGTTCGGCCTTAGTCCAGAGCAGAGCATCTTTACGATCACCTTTAGCCATTGAATCGGCATTGAATTTATCCCGTATTGTTTTCAACTGATTGGCATAATAATCTTCAGGGAAAAGGCCATATAGTTTTGCAGCATCAATGATATTGAGCAAAGAATCTCCCACGGGCAACCATTTTTCCTCGGCGCTCCATAGCGGCTGATACTGGCGGCTTTCGTAGATGAGTTTGGTGACATTGCCCTGCCGCAACAAGGTACTTGTATCGCCGCTTATTCTTCCATCGGTTAAAGACGGCCCCATTTCCTGCAACAGGCCGGTTACTTTTTCCTGTAATTCACGGGGCGTTTCGGCAATCGTTTGTCCGGAAGATTTTTGTTTACAACCGCAGAGTAAACATAAAATGATACCAGGGAAAAGACTGGTTGTTTTGATGAATGATCGTAGTCGGTACATAGTGTGGTAAGGTGGCGAAGATAATTACCGGGTTTTAGGTAAATTACTTTATCAATCAAACCCGGTTATGCTTAACAATATAATAAATCGTTTTCGTCTGAGACAATCTTCGCTGTTGTTTTTTTCAACTGTACTCAGTTTGTTGATAAGTGCCCAGGACAGCAGCTACAAGCGGCCGGCTGTAACTGATAAATGGGACGTGTATAAACAGCAGGTGAAGGCCAACCCGGATAAAAGGATGGTGGAATTAAAGACGCTCATTCCCAGCATAGTATACGACCTGCGGTATGCCACCGTAAACAACTTTATGAAGCGGCTGATGTATCCTGCCGGCACCAAACATACCTATATGCGGTCTCCGGCGGCAAAGGCGTTGCAGCAGGTACAGGCCGAACTGGCTGCCCGCGGACTTGGACTGAAAATTTACGATGCTTACCGGCCCTATGCGGTGACGGTGAAGTTTTGGGAACTGGTACATGATGAACGGTATGTGGCCAACCCGGCCAATGGCAGCGGACATAACAGGGGAACATCCGTTGATCTTACCCTGATCAGTCTATCCACCGGCCGGGAACTAAAAATGGGAACCGGCTTTGATAATTTTACCGATACGGCGCATCATAGTTTCACCCGCCTGCCGGAAGATGTACTTGAAAACAGGAAATTGCTTCGCTCTGTTATGGAGAAAGCTGGATTCAAAGCGCTGGAAACGGAATGGTGGCATTATTCATGGCCGGGAAGCAGCCAGTTTGAAATACTGGATATTGATTTTAAGAAACTGAAGAAAGACCTATAACGTTACCACACTGGTAACAGCATCAGTATTCAACGGTCCGTATATATGCGGGAAATGATCATTTACGGAAGGCGACCATTCAGTAACAAAACGGCTGGTAAGTTTGGTGGTATCAATCACGAGCTTTACCAAACCGGTTTGCCCGGCAAAATACCGTTCCAGCACACCGGCTACCTGGTGATCTTCTGAGCAATGGATAAATCCTTCGGCTGCTAAAGACGGATGTTCATAAAAACCGGTTTCTTTTGCTTGCTGCCAATCGGCTGCTGTGGTGATATGATATATTATGGCCATTACAATACTCTTTTGATTTTTTGTCCAAGCAGGAGAAAATCAGCCAGTACGATGGCTGTCACTGCTTCCACGATCACCGGGGCTCTTAAAGCCACACAGAGGTCGTGCCGGCCTTTAACAGAAAAATCTTCTGTTTTACCGGTGTCCCAGTTCAGGCTGTTTTGTTCTTTAGGTGTGGAAGAGGTGGGTTTGATGGCGATGCGGAATACGAGTTCATTACCATTGGTGATACCGCCCACCACTCCGCCTGCGTGATTGGTTCTGGTAGTGCCGTCCATATTTTCGATCGCATCATTATGTTCGCTGCCAAACATGGTTACTGCGGCGAAACCGGTTCCGAATTCCACTCCTCTTACAGCCGGGATGGCAAACAGTGCATGAGAAAGTACCGACTCTATTGAATCAAAGTATGGTTCTCCCAACCCAACCGGAAGGCCTGCCACCCTGCATTCAACAATACCGCCAACAGAGTCTTTTGCATCAATGGCTTTTTGCAAGCCCAGCTCTGTATTTTTTTCTCCGGCGATTTCGGTAACGGTGGCGTGGATGGTGATGCCGGGCATAAGTTTCTTCGCAATAACCCCTGCAGCCACGATACCGGTGGTGAGCCTGGCACTGAAATGCCCGCCGCCGCGGTAGTCTTCGTTACCGCCAAATTTTTGGTGTGCCACCCAATCGGCATGGCCGGGCCTCGGTATGCTTCTTTGCTTTTCGTAATCTTCGCTGCGTATATTTTTATTTTCAAAAAGTATGGTGATGGGAAAGCCGGTGGTCTTGCCATTGAACACACCACTTTTGATAAGCGGATAATCATCTTCCTTTCGGGGCGTGGTGCCTTTCCCTTGTCCGCCTTTTCTTCTTTCGAGGTCGGGCAGCATATCATCGGGCGACAGTGCCAGTCCGGCTGGACAGCCATCAATAGTGATACCCACACATTCACCATGTGACTCACCAAAGATTGAAATACGGAAGAGGCGGCCGAATGTATTCATCTATTATTACCAAAGGTTGAGTTTAGTTCCTGCGTGGAAATAACGTTTCTGAAATTTTTCCTTCGCAATCCATTGTATAGTTTTCTGTCAGCAGTCCACAATACCGCATCCATAAAAATCGCTAAAGCCACAAATTGAAAGTCTTTAAAATCTATATCCATTGTAAGTTGTACTGCCTCTTTTATGTAAGTATCGGGGATCGCTGTAATATCTATGAAATCTATCTGGGCAAACACACTTGTCTTGGCTAACTCATAGTTAATTTCTGACAAACCCGATTCGCTCAATAATTTGCTTTTGTGAAGCTGAAGTTCCGTTACCAGGAAATCCGGAGCGCAATACTCTGCAAAGGAGGGAATACTAAAAAAAACTTTTGCTACCGGTCCCTTTACCTTTAAGAGTGTACTGAAAACAATATTTGTGTCAACCACAATAGTCATAAATAGCGACTGGCCAATCTTTTCTCATTTCTGGATTTCCTCACTTCATCCACTATCTTATCAACCCCTTTTTGAGTGGCTTTAGAATTGCTTGTAGCTTTTTTGTACCTGAGATAATCAATCATTTTCTGAAGTTCCCTGGTGTACAGGTCTTGCGGGATCTTAAACAAGAATTCTTTGCGGGCCTTAGTCTTCATTTATACTGTTTGTTCAAATCTACAAAATAAAACCCGGAAGAGATACTGCCGCTCCCAGCTTTTTCAAGTCCTTATAAAAATCCGGGTATGATTTACTTACGGCCTGCGCTTCTTCTACTACCGTTTCTTCTGTGGCACCCAAGGCAGCCACAGCGCATGCCATCGCTATCCGGTGATCATGCTGCGAATGAACATCTGCCCCTTTCACTTTACCGCCACCCTGAACGATCATGAGGTCTTCCTCCAGGTCAATGGTCACTCCCATTTTATCAAATTCATCTTGTAAGGTTAGTGCCCGGTTGCTTTCCTTATGCGCCAGGCGGCTCACTCCCTTGATAGTGGTTTTTCCTTTGCAATAAGCAGCCAGTGCCACTAATGGTGGAAAAAGATCGGGGCAATCCGTGGCATCAAAATAAAAACCATCCAGCCCGCCGGGGTGAACCACTATTCCTTTTGCATCTATAGCTATTGCCGCATTAGCTGCCATCAGTGCATCCACAATAGCTTTATCAGCCTGTGCGGATGTAAGGTCAAGCCCCCGCACTGTTACCGGGCCGGCAATGGCACCGGCCACCAGCAAAAATGCGCCACCGCTCCAGTCGCCTTCCACGGTGTAGTTTATCTTTTTATCAGTTAACTGATCTATAGGTGGCTCCTGTGCAAATACAAATTCTTCGTATTCCCTGTTGCCGGGTACTGCAAACCCGAATTGACGCATTACGTCAAGGGTTAGATCTATATACGGTTTGCTCTTCAGGTTATTTACTTTAATGGTCACCCCTTCGGCGCCGATTGCCGCATAGGCCAGCAACAACCCCGTGAGGAATTGTGAACTGAGTGAACCATCAATGGT
>JAEUVM010000139.1 GCA_016787125.1 Chitinophagaceae bacterium
CCCTGGATGGTTATCGTAAGCGGGGTGCTGGCTATCGGGTTGCAAATGATCTGGATGATGAGCGGGTTATTCTCCCTTACCGTGCTGATGCTGTTTATCTATCATGTTATTATCATCGTAATGTTGTTTACAGAACAGATACCTGCCCGGCTCAACGAAAAACGGCGGTTAGAAATACAGGAGGAAATGGAGTGGTACAGCAAGCTCGGTTCATAAACCTGTAGTGGCATAAATGATCACGGGAAAAGCGAAAGCTGCCGTTCATCTTTTATCTTTTTATTCTTTCCTGAGATCCTGACAGGACTGGAAACAGCAGTTTCTTCTAATGTGTATACAGCAGAGGCGGCATACCGGCTGGCTACCACCACCTGCACTTCGCCCGCATGCGGAGAAAAGATTTGTTTCACCAGCTCAGGCTTATTGTTGTTTTGTGATAAGTGTGATAAGATCAGCAGGCGAAGACCGGGAGAACGATAGTGCAGGAAAAGCTCCAGTGCCTGTGCGTTGGATAAATGACCCTCATCACCACTGATCCGTTGCTGCAGGTGATAAGGGTAGCCGCCATTGCGAAGCATATCCTCGCAGTAATTGGATTCAAGAAAAACGGCATGGCACTGCCCGAAGTATTTGATCACCTGTTTGCAGGCATAGCCAATGTCGGTTATGATGCCCACATTTACCCCTCCGCCGGATACCATAAAACTGTGCGGGTCGGCTCCATCATGTTTTTTTCTGAAAGGATGGATGGAAAGTGAACCGATAGTTATTGTTTTCCCATGTTTAAAATCATACACCAGTTCGTCAGCCAGTGGAATATTGCTGTGGCGCCTCGTTTCTGCTGTGATATATACCGGCAGTTGGTACTTTTTAGAAAGACCCGGCACACCGGTAATGTGGTCAGAATGCTCATGCGATACAAAAATGGCTTTCACCTTCTTCAGATCAAGGCCCAGGGCAGCCATTCTTTTTTCGGTTTCCCGCACACCAAGGCCGGCATCCACCAGGATGGCTTCCGTATCATTACCAACATAATAGCAATTGGCATTACTGCCCGAATTTATTGAAGCGATATACACCGGCATGGTCTGCAAATGTAAGACAGGAGTTCACGCCAAAGCTGTTGCTGTCGTACCTTTGTGCCCTCAAATTACAGGTATGCGGAAGAAGAGGTTATTATATATGGGTTTCTTTACGGTGCTGGCAGTAGGGTTTTATTATACACTTACGCTCATTATACCCGGATATGCACAGAAAAAAGTGGCGCCGATAAGTTTTGTACGTCCTTTTGCGTTTATCAACCAGGATGGTGTTACTGTTACGGAGAAAGACGTGGCCGGTAAAGTGTACGTGGCTGAATATTTTTTTACCACCTGCAAATCTATCTGCCCGGTGATGAACAGCTACATGAAGGAAGTGTATGAAAAGTTTAAGGATGAAAAAGACTTTCTTATACTGTCTCATACCTGCGATCCCAAAACCGACAGCCCTGCCGTATTAAAAGCCTACGCCGCATCGCTGGGTGCGGATACCCGCCGCTGGATATTTCTTACCGGCCGTAAAGACAGTCTTTACAATGCAGCCCGCATCAGTTATACTATTGACGACCCGGCCAATAACCTCAAAAATCCCGAAGACGACTTTCTGCACACCCAATTCTGGGCCCTTGTGGACAAGAACGGTGATGTTCGGAAGATTTACGACGGCATCAGCGAAAAGGAGGTGAAAAAGCTGATGAAAGATGCCGCAAAATTGCTGAAAGAGACACCACAGCAATAAACCGCTAAAAAGGTAAATTTGTATACCTATGCCGGAAAAAGAAACAACTACTGTACATGATGAACGGGTAAACAGGTTGCTCAGGCGGAACAACCTGAGCATTACAGGCAGCCGGAAAAAGATACTCCATCTTTTCCTGGAGCAGAACGGGGCGCTGGCACATGGTGATATTGAAAAGAAGGCCGGCGAAAAATTTGACCGGGTAACCGTTTACCGTACGCTGCAGACATTTGTTGATAAAGGCATCATCCACATAATTCCCACGGCCGACAACTCCATACGTTATGCATTATGCAAGGATGATTGTACAGAAGGCCATCATCATGATCACCACATCCATTTTGTTTGTACACAATGCAACAATACTTATTGCCTGGATGATGTGGTGACACCGGAAGTAAAGCTCCCGAACGGGTACACCATCGCACACGTAGAAGTAGTAACAGAAGGAATTTGCAAAAACTGTAATGATAAATAAAGCCGGGTGTATGTTACTGCCGGTTAAGCAGCAGCACTGACATAAAAAACAAAGCCCCGGTGTAGAAACACAGGGACTTTTTGGTTAAGGCTCTGATTAGTAGCTATTTTAGAAATAACTTTCGTTATCTGTTAATCAGTGTCAAAAATAAGTGCTGCACCTGAATTTTCATAATTTAATACATACCACTTTCAGGGTATTTTTTATACCCCAACAGCTTCCATTTCCCCTTTCACAAAATGCATCAGGCTGCTGATATAATCGGGCGAGAAACCGAACGTAAGTCCTGCTGCTGCAAAGAGTTCTGGCAAAGTGCGCATGCCCCCAAGCTCAAGCGCTTTTATATAATTGTCAATCGCCGCACCGGGGTTTTGCTTGTATTGCTGCCAGAGACCGATGGCTCCCAATTGGGCGATGCCATACTCAATGTAATAAAAGGGTACTTCATATAAATGAAGCTGGCGCTGCCATCCGAAACGGCGGTATTCGTCAAGTCCTGAAAAATCAATCACAGAAGAAGAATATTCTGCCAGGATATTCGTCCATTCAGCAGCCCTTTCTTCGGCTGTGTGCTGAGGGTTTTCGTATACCCAATGCTGGAATTTATCGATCGTGGCGATCCACGGAAAAATAGTGATCACCCGCTCCAGTTGCTGTTCTTTGGCTCTTTTCAGTTCTTCCTTATCTGCAAAAAACACATCCCAGTGGTCCATACTGAAAAGCTCCATGCTCATACTTGCCACTTCGGCAATTTCGGTGGGGTATTCTTTAAAGCCATTCAGTTCCAGCCCATGTGCCAGGAAGGAATGAACGGCATGTCCGCCTTCATGCACCATCGTGGTTACATCATCCAGTTGCCCCGCCGCATTCATAAAGATGAAAGGGGCTCCGCTTTCTGCCAGCGGACAATTGTATCCGCCCGGCGCTTTGCCTTTACGGCTTTCCAGGTCAAGATGGCCCATATTCTTCATCCGGGAGAGACAGTCGCCAAAAAAAGGACGCAGTTTGGTAAAACATTCAATGGTCTTGATGGTCAGCTCTTCGCCGGTTTTGAACGGACGAAGCGGCTGCACCCCTGCCGGCTCCGCTTCAATATCCCATGGACGTAGCGTATCAAGCCCCAGCTTTTTCTTTTTGTTTTCATAAAGCTGGTTCACCAGTGGCATTACATGTTCTTTTACGGCCTGGTGAAACTGGAAGCAATCTTCTTTTGTGTAATCAAAGCGGCCCAGTTCGGCAAAACGATAATCACGGTAATTGGCGAAGTCAGCATTCAGTGCCACCTGGTGCCGTTTATGCAACAGGGAGCTGAAAAGGCTGTTCAGTTCTTCTTTATCCTGTAAGCGTCGCTGGTTTATTTTATGGTAAACTGATTCTCTTACTGAGCGGTCGGGGTCTTCCAGGAATTTGGCTGCCTGTTGCAGGGTGTATTCCTGTCCATTTACTTCTACGGTCATTTTGCCAGAGATCACACCAAACTGTTGTTGCATCACATTCAGTTCAGCATTCAGGGGTATATTACTCTCCCTGAACAGTTCGATGTTTTTCTTCACATTGCGCAGGTAAGTGAAGTACTTAGGCTGATCAAGTTGGCTGGTAAAGGGGCAATCCACCAGTTTTTTATTCAGCTTATCACCATACGGCTGGATCTTCGGCTGTATTTCCATCATAAAGAAAGTAAAAGCCTGTTCCAGTTCTTTATTCTCCGTATCGCAGGTCATCCGTATCTGCCGCCAGCAGGCATCTTCGCTGATGGCCGATTCCAGTTCACTCACATCTTT
>JAEUVM010000193.1 GCA_016787125.1 Chitinophagaceae bacterium
TATGGATCGCCACTTCGGAAGGACTCAACAGCTTTGATGGCAACCGTATTCAAACGTATTATAAATATGATAATCCCGGCCTTGCCGATAATTCGATTGACCGTCTCACGGTAGACAGTGCCAATAATATCTGGATCCGCACCCTCAGTCCTTTTATCACCCTTCTTGATACCAGGCGAACATTTCATAAGCTGCCTGTGGGCGATACCACACAACGGGGATTTGTAACGGGTTTGTTTCCCACCTCCCGCGGGCTGGTAGCAGTACGTGGCGGCAAACACTACCTGCTGACGCCGGGCACCCGGCAATTCAACAGGTTCGTCACTCCCTTCGACGACAGTGTATCCAACACGGGTTTTACTTACTATATCAACAACGACAGGGCTATCTATTACCGCAATGATAAAATGACGGTGGCCGATTACCGCCTGCTGAAAAAAGTACTGGAAATAAATATTCCGGGATTAGGCGGCGCCAACTATATCAACGATGATGAACTGATGGCTTACAGCAGCGATGGCAGTACTTTCTATATCATCAGCATCAGCAAGGCTAAGGTGCTGCGTGAATATAAAAACCTGGTGCGTGACCAGGATGGCCTTCCGCTAACAGGCACTTTGCGCAATCATACCCGGATAGACAGCATGCGCTTTGCCTTTACCACTTATTTCTCCGGCATATATATCGTTGATCTCACCACTATGAAGGCTGAGCATAATGTGCATGACCCGGCAGACCCGAGAAGTTTGGGCGGCAACAATGCTTTCCTGATACGGTATGATACGAGTGGTTATCTTTTCGTCACCACCCAATCTTCGGGCCTTCACTTCCGCAACCTGCGGCAGCCGCAGGTAAATACGCGGCCATATTTCAGCGATGGTAAACAACCCATCTTCGATGGCTTTATTCATTTTGTTTGTACAAACAAATCGGGCACCATCTGGATGGGGGCACAGGACCGTCTTATCCGGTGGAACAGGAAAAGTGGTGAAACCAGTTTTGTGCCGCTCACACTGAGTGATGGCACCAAACTTTATGGCAATGAGACCATCCGTTCTGTGCTGGCCGAAGAAAACGGCCGTTGCTGGGCAGGCACCACCCGGTATGGGTTGCTGTTGCTGGATGAACAGAACAGGATCATCCGGCATTACAAGGAGGGGGACAAAGAACTTCCCTCCCGCTTTATAAATAATGTTGCAGAAGGAATGGATGGGGGCAAATGGGTGTGCACCTTGCGTGGCCTTTGTATTATAGATGCGCAAAATAATGTGGTATCGCTGGCTGCTCACCCGGTGCTGGATACATTGAGCAAGATCGCCTGCCTGAGTGCTTACCGGAATGACAAGACGGGCATCACCTGGTTTGCCACCAATAATGGCGCCTGGCGATATGATGAAAAACAAAACACGCTGAAGCATTATTCCACCAAAGAAGGACTGGCCGGCAATATTGTACAGGAGATCTGTGAGGACGATTACCACAATACTTATTTCGCCTGCTGGGCCGGTCTTTCTATTCTGGATGCAAATGGCCAGCTGCGTACGTATAATTTATCGAATGGCCTGCGGCACGACCGTTGTGATGCATTGGTAAAAGACAGGCAGGGTTTTATCTGGATCGGCAACCTCAGCAGTATACTCCGGTATGACCCGGTGAGGAAATTGTTTGCTGTGTATGAGGATGGACTGGGCTTTAGTCATGGCGGTTACCGCATCCGCACCGTGTGCATCAGTGATGATGGTGAACTGATCTGGGGTACTGACAAAGGGCTGATCCATTTTTATCCTGAGCAGATCAGTGGCGGGCGATTGCCGTTGCATCCGTTTATCTATTCGCTGCAATCAGAACAGCAGCGGTTTCAATTTACCGGCAATGATACGCTGCGTTTCCCATACAACACCAGTTCCTTTGTGTTCGGTTTCTCTTCCGGTGAACTGGGTGGCGACCGCAAGGTACAGTTCCGCTGCCGCCTTATGGGTCACGATGAAAACTGGACAACGCCTGCCGGTATTGGTCAGACGGTGTATTCCAATCTTGGTCCCGGCCGTTATACGTTTGAAATAAAAGCCTCCCGTGATGGTATCACCTGGTATGAATCGCCGAACCGTATCATGATCATTGTGGCCACGCCGTGGTGGAAAACAAGCTTGTTCCGGCTTGCTGTTGCCTTACTGGCAGCAGGCACTTTGCTGTTACTTATCCGCTGGGTGCGCAGGCGAAGAAAACTGGCGATGATAAGGCAGACGGTTGATTATTTTGCTTCTTCCTCGTATGAACATTCTTCTGCTGATGATATCTTTCATGATATCACCCGCAACTGTATCTCCCGCCTGGGCTTTGAAGATTGTGTGATATACGTACCCGATTTTGCCCGCAATGTACTGGTGCAGAAAGCGGCGTTTGGTCCGAAGAATTCTGCTGCCAATGAAATAGTGAACCCGCTTGAAATTCCGTTTGGTAAAGGTATTGTAGGCGCTGTGGCCCTTTCGGGCAAAGCATCACTGGTGAATGATACATCAGCCGATGAACGCTATATCGTGGATGATGAGCGCCGGTGGTCTGAGCTGACGGTGCCTGTTATTCATGAGGGGAAGTTGCTGGCAGTGATCGATTCGGAAAACAGCCGGAAGCATTTCTTTACCAAACAACATCTTGCGGCGCTACAGCAGATCGGTTCTCTGTGTGCGGCTAAAATATCACGAAGCCTTGCCGTGGAAGCGATGGCAAAGAGCCGTATTGAACTGATGGAACTGAATACAAAGATGGCGGAAGCCAAGTTTCTCAACCTGCGGCTGCAGATGAATCCGCATTTCCTGTTCAATTCACTCAGTGCCATTCAGCATCTCATTGTATCGCAGCAAACGAATAAGGCCTATAAATACCTTACGGTGTTTTCCAATTTCCTGCGTTCGCTGCTGAATTTTGCTGATAAGAATTTTATTCCGCTTGATGAAGAGATGAAAGTGCTCACGATGTATATAGAACTGGAGTCGCTTCGCTTCGACCAGTCATTTCATTGGGAATTGACGGCTGATGAAAATCTTGAGCAGGATGAGATACTGGTTCCTTCGCTGATGGTGCAGCCTTTTGCAGAGAATGCCATCTGGCATGGCTTGCTGCATAAGGATGGTGAGAAAAACCTGTCGATACGTTTTTCCGGCAATGAGAAACACCTGGTATGCCGCATCACCGATAATGGTATCGGTCGTGCAAAGGCGGCGGCCATTAAAGAAAGTAATATCAATTCCAGGATGAGGGAAAGCCGTGGCATCGGCATCATTGAGGAACGGCTGGCTTTGCTGCAGCAGAAAACGGGTAAACCGGCCAAAGTAGAAACGGAGGATTTGTACAGTGATGACGGAAACCCGGCAGGCACGAGTGTGACGATCATTATACCATATTATAACCCGGAGGAATCATGATAAAGGCAATGATAGTGGATGATGAGCAATCTTCGATTGACCTCTTACAATGGCTGGCGGGACAGTATTGCCCGGAGATAACGGCGATACAATCGGCCCGCAGTGTGCAGGAAGCTTTACCGCTGATACGTTCGTTCAGGCCGGATATTCTTTTTCTTGACATACAGATGCCGCACCAGAGTGGTTTTGATTTGCTAACCAGTATTGAGCAGTGGGATTTTGAAGTGATCTTCACCACGGCTTATAATGAATATGCCATCCAGGCGATCCGGTTCAGTGCGCTGGATTACCTGCTGAAACCATTGGATGAAGCTGAACTGAGAAAAGCGGTGGAACGGTTCAAAGCGAAAAAGATCTATGCGCCGGCCGGACAGTTGCTGTTCCGGAACTTTATTCAAAACATTGCTGCGGGTAATAAAGAACAGTTCAAGCTGGCGCTTGCCGGCACGAGTGAAGTGAAGTATGTGCTATTGAATGAGATCATCCGTTTGCAGGCGGAGAGCAATTACACCCATATCTTTCTTACGGATAAAAAACTGTTTGTGTCGGCCAAAACGCTTAAGGAGTATGATGAAATACTGCAGGGGCATAAGTTTTTGCGGGTGCATAAATCACATCTTGTCAACCCCGCCCATATCACCTCTTATGAAAAACAGGGATTGCTGGTGATGAGTGATGGCGCTGAAGTGGAGGTATCGAGGCGGAAGAAGGAATATTTGCAGCAAGCGTTATCAGGGAATAGGTAATCACTGTTGTCCGGTAAAAGTCAGCAATAAAAATAAAAAGGAGGCCGAAGCCTCCGGAAGTTAGTAGTTTAGAGTTACTAGGCTTTAAAACACTAACTATGCGTAAAAGTAGTTTTTTTACCGGACAGCCGATCTTCA
>JAEUVM010000197.1 GCA_016787125.1 Chitinophagaceae bacterium
TTCCAGGCAAACCTTGTATTTGCCTTTCCGGATATTCGCATCGGAGAGATTAAGGGAACAGTTTCTGAGCTGGATCGTTTGCTTGATAAACTCCATCAGCTCCCGCACTTTTTTTACCGACGTATACGGACCGAGATACTCAGACCCGTCCTCGTTTTTTTTCCGGGTGAGAAACACCCGGGGAAAAGGTTCTTTTTTAATAACTATAAAGGGATAAGACTTGTCGTCTTTAAGATTGATATTGAACCGTGGCTGAATTTGTTTGATCAGTGTGTTTTCCAGCAGAAAAGCATCCTGTTCAGAATTGACTATCGTAAATTCTATCCGGGCTATACGCTGCACCAGTTCATGTGTTTTGTAACTGGTAAAGGTTTTGGTGAAATAGGAGCTGACACGTTTTCTCAGGTGCTTGGCTTTTCCAACATACAGCAATTCACCCGCAGCATCATAATATTTATAAATGCCTGGCTGCGCCGGAATGCCAGGTGAAATATGCTGAAACTCGTCTGCTGTCATTGTAAATCTTCTTCGTTCCAGGCAACTTTTGTAGTGGTGGCCACCTCAGGCTCCCCGGGTTTTTGTGTGGTGGTGATGATGAGAAAGGATTTATCCATCCGCCAAAGCATCTGCTGGCTTTTGAATCCGTCCCTGTTATTAATCACACGATCCACTATGATGTTGGTCACCTTATTGTATCCATTGTTATCAAGCTGGGTGCTGACTACCAGTTCCTGTTTCTTTATTTCTTCTTTTTGAGCGTCCAACGGAATATAAGTGATGATAACCCGCTTGATGAGAGTATCGTAACGGCTTTCTTCCTTGAACCGCCTGGCGATCTTCGGATCTGAAAGGTCTGGTATTTCAAGAAATTCTTTTGCGGCCTCCCTGAATTTTTCACGGGCTATAAAACTGGTGTCACTATGCAGGCTGTCATGCGTTACAATTTTGCGGATTGAATAAAGTGAAGTGTCAATATGAGCTGCCTGTTGTTCTATCAATGATTGTACAGATACGAATTTTACAGCATCCTTTTTTTCTTTTGTCTTACATGCTGTAAAGAGTAAAACCATTGCGGTTACACTAACTAAATGAAACATTCTCATACCCTAAAATTAAAGCAAAACACAGTTTTACACAGTATATAAAATGAAAAGTCCTGTTTCTGAATCAGCAAACAGGACTTTTTGTGGAAACTGCCTTTCGGCAAATCCGCAGTTAGTGTAAGTGAGCAATTACCTGAGCATTACGCCCAGTTTAAAACCAAAATCAAAAAGATGTTCCATTACAGGGTATTTGTTTACAAAGCTGGACATGGCCTGGTAACGCACCTGGGGGCCTAATCTCCA
>JAEUVM010000198.1 GCA_016787125.1 Chitinophagaceae bacterium
TACCAGCCCATACTCGGAATTATCTCCATGCAATATTGCTCGGTGGTGGCAAAAGAAGCCGTGGAAAAATATGGTGTGGATTTCCGGCGCCACCCGGTGGGCACAGGCCCCTTCCGGTTTGCAGCCTGGGAAGAAGGACAATCACTGGTATTGAAAAAGAATCCCGCTTATTTTGAAAAAGACAGCGCCGGCAACAGACTTCCCTATACAGACGGGGTAAAGGTTTCTTTCTACGATAGCAAAGCCACTGAGTTCCTGCTCTTCCGGCAAAAGCAACTGGAATTCATCAATGATATTGAAGCTTCTTTTAAAGATGAGGTGCTGACAAAGCAGGGTACGCTGCGCAAAGACTGGGAAGGAAAGATCGTATTGCAAACCAACCCCTACCTGAATATTGAATACCTCGGTATACTCGTGGATACGGCCAATGCGCTGCTGAACAATTCGCCCATGAAACTGCGGAAGATAAGACAGGCCATCAATTATGGTTTCGACCGGCGCAAGATGGTGATGTATCTCCGCAATTCACTCGGCACACCCGCCGAATCTGGCTTTGTGCCTGCAGGCTTGCCATCTTTTGATACGGCATTGGTAAAAGGATATCATTATGATCCGGCACGAACCCGGCAGTTGCTGGAAGAAGCCGGTTTTCCCGGGGGGAAAGGATTGCCGGCCATTAAGCTGCTGACCATCGCCATCTATGCAGATATGGCCAACTTCATTGCCAAACAGCTCGAAGAGTCAGGCATACCGGTGCAGGTGGAAGTGATACAAAAATCGTTGCTGCTCACCATGACAGCCTCCTCCAAAGCCGCCTTCTTCCGGGCAAGCTGGATAGCCGATTACCCGGATGCAGAAAACTACCTGTCTGTTTTTTATTCAAAGAATCCTGCACCGCCCAATTACACCCGGTATAATAACCCGGCCTTTGATGAATTATTCGAAAAAGCAATTACCGAAACCAATGACTCGGCCCGGTACCGTATCTACCAGCAGGCCGACCAGGTAATGATCAATGATGCACCGGTGGTGCCATTATGGTACGATAAAGTGGTGCGCCTGGTGCAGCCAAATGTAAAAGGCTTTAAACCCAATGCGCTGAACCTGCTGGA
>JAEUVM010000213.1 GCA_016787125.1 Chitinophagaceae bacterium
GATACCTTCTATGTCAAACTTCAGGTTATCCCACGGTGATGCATTGGTGATGAGGTACCAGCGGGTGGCATCAGCGCCGTATTTTTCAATAGTATCAAAAGGATCCACCACGTTGCCGAGGCGCTTACTCATTTTATTACCGTTCTTATCCAGCACCAGCCCGTTACTCACCACTGTTTTGTAAGCAACAGAATCAAACACCAGCGCAGCAATAGCATGAAGTGTATAAAACCAGCCACGGGTCTGGTCAACCCCTTCGGCAATAAAATCAGCCGGGAAGGAAGCCCTGAACGTTTCTTTATTTTCAAACGGGAAATGCCATTGGGCATAAGGCATGGCACCACTGTCGAACCACACATCTATCAGGTCGGGCACCCGCTTCATGGGTTTGCCTGAATCGCTGACTAATGTGATGTCGTCAACATACGGTTTATGTAAATCAAGAATGCCTTCGTGCAAATAATTCTTATTGGTGTCTCCACCCAATACATCAGCCGCTTTCTTTATTTCACTGTTCAGCTCTTCAATGCTGCCGATACATTTTTCTTCTTCGCCGTCTTCTGTTTTCCAAATCGGAAGCGGTGTGCCCCAGAATCGGGAGCGGCTAAGGTTCCAGTCCACCATATTTTCCAGCCAGTTGCCGAAGCGGCCTTCGCCGGTGCTTTTCGGTTTCCAGTTGATGGTCTTGTTCAGTTCCACCATCCGGTCTTTAATAGCAGTGGTTTTGATAAACCAGGCATCAAGCGGGTAATAGAGTACAGGTTTATCTGTTCTCCAGCAATGCGGGTAGCTGTGTTCGTATTTCTCCACCTTAAAGGCCCGGTTCTCTTTTTTCAGCTTTACGGCGATATCAACATTTACATCCGCATAGTTGGGATCGTCTTTATAGTTCTTTACATACCGGTTGCTGAATTCACCAAGGCCATCCACGAATTTACCTTCACGATCCACCATGGTGAGGATACCGATATTATATTTCTTTCCCACTTTAAAGTCATCCGCACCAAAGGCAGGTGCGGTATGAACGATACCGGTACCGTCTTCCGTGGTTACAAATGAATCCACCAATACCCGGAAGGGTTTTGCACCGGGCGTTATCTCTTCAATTACTTTCGGCGAGTTGGCTTCGTAAGGAAGCAGTTGTTCGTATTCGCAGCCTTCGATATCGGAGCCTTTGAATTCTGATAGAACTTTCCAAGTAGCAACCTTTCCTTTATCCAGCAATATCTTCAACGCTTCTTTATCCGACAGAAGCGGAGCAGGTACTTCAACTTCCAATAAGGAGGTATTACTAAAATCTCCAATGGCCAGATTTTTAGCGTTGTTTTCATCTTTTGCAAACCATTTTGTAAATAATGGTTTTGCTAAGACAACATTTACTGGAAGTAAAGTATACTGGTTAATAGTTTTTACCAGCACATAATCAATATTACCACCAACGGTCAACCCCAGGTTGGAAGGTAATGTCCAGGGCGTGGTCGTCCACGCAAGGAAAAACACTTCTTCATTACCTGTACCTGCAGCATCAAATAAGAATTTCGATTTTTCATTCTTAATTGCCTTAAACATCGCCACTGCACTCGTATCCTTCACATCCTTATACGTACCCGGCTGGTTCAGTTCATGCGAACTCAATCCCGTCCCCGCCGCCGGTGAGTAGGGCTGGATGCTTACACTTTCATACAGCAATCCTTTTTCATACAACTCACTCAGCAGCCACCACAGCGTTTCAATGTATTCATTCTTGAAAGTGATATAAGGATCATTCAGGTCAACCCAATAACCCATCTTGCGGGTGATGTCGTCCCACTTGTCTTTATAGCGCAATACAGCTTCACGGCATTTCTGGTTGTAGTCTTCAACAGATATCTTTTTACCAATATCTTCTTTGGTAATGCCGAGTTCTTTCTCCACGCCCAGTTCGATAGGCAGGCCGTGGGTATCCCAGCCACCCTTGCGTTTTACCTGGAAGCCTTTCATGGTTTTGTAGCGGCACACCAGGTCTTTCAGTGTTCTTGAAATAACGTGATGGATGCCGGGCATTCCATTGGCGCTGGGCGGCCCTTCA
>JAEUVM010000234.1 GCA_016787125.1 Chitinophagaceae bacterium
CGGGATATACAACGTGGTTGTAAACATATTACCGTTGCCGCAAATCATTCCCCCATGCTTGTTTTAGCTTTGCACTATGGAAACCATTCAATGGAAAGTGGAAGGCATGGATTGCAACACCTGCGCCATCAATATCCATAAGTACCTGGAAAAACAGGGCATGAAGAATGTGCGGGTCAATTTTGCCACAGGTGATGTGAGTTTTGACGCCAACGGAAATATATCAACCAATAAGCTGACCTCCGGCATTGAAGGCCTCGGGTATACCATCGTGGATGATAAAGCCACAGAAAGCCGGCAGTCCACTGCTGGTAAAACCAAGCCTTTTCTTTCCACCCACCTCCAGCGCTTCTGGTTTTGTTTTCCATTCACCGCCCTGCTGATGCTGCACATGCTGCCCGGCGTGCATATTCACTGGCTGATGGACCACCGCGTACAACTGGCACTTACCATACCCGTATACCTTGTCGGTATGAGCTTTTTTGGTAAAAGCGCCTGGAAAAGCCTCCGGAATGGAATGCCCAATATGAATGTGTTGATCGCAACGGGCGCCACTGCCGCATTCGGATACAGCCTGTACGGCACCATCACCGGGCAGCCGGAACAGTATATGTTTTATGAGACCGCTGCCACCATTATCACTCTCGTGTTCCTTGGCAATTACCTGGAAGATGCTTCCGTGGCTTCCACCCAACGGGCTTTGAATAAACTAGCCAAATCACAAAAAGTAATGGCCAATATGATCGCCTTTGATGATGAACACAAAGAACTCATCTTCCCGGTGGAAAATACCCAGCTCCGGGTGGGCGACCTGGTATTGATCAAAAGCGGCGAACAGGTACCAATTGACAGCAAAATACTCTGGGGTGAGGCCCATGTAAACGAAGCGATCATCACCGGCGAAAGTCTGCCCGTACATAAAAAACAAAAAGACAAACTGATCGGTGGCAGCTTTATTACCGATGGTACGGTAAAAGCACAGGTAACAGCCGTGGGCGGAGATACCGTTCTTTCCAGTATCCTGAACATGGTTAAAAAAGCACAGGGTGAAAAGCCACCGGTTCAACAACTGGCAGACAAGATCAGCGCTATATTTATTCCGGTGGTGCTGGGTATAGCTGTTGTCACATTATTGGTCAACTGGCTTATCCTGAAAGAATTCACTCCTGCACTGATGCGAAGCATTGCCGTACTGGTGATTGCCTGTCCTTGTGCGATGGGCCTTGCCACACCTGCTGCCATTGCCGTAGGAATGGGCCGTGCGGCAAAAACGGGTATCCTGTTTCGCAATGCCACCAGCTTAGAAATATTTAAGGATATCAGGCGGGTGGTGTTTGATAAAACCGGTACGCTGACCACCGGTAAATTCAGGATCGCAGGTTTTTATTTTGTAACAGGCATTTCGGAGCAAGAATTCAAGCGTATCGTTTTCTCCATAGAAAAATATTCCAACCACCCGATAGCAGCAGCTATTGTGGAAGAATGGAAGACCAAAGACCTGGTTCGTTGGAAAACGGCCGAGGAGATAAAAGGCCTCGGCATGAAAGCCACCGATGCAGAAGGCAATACTTTTATGGCTGGTTCATTCAAAATACTTTCGTCTATCAAGACTACAGGTGACACCGTGACCGATAATCACAATGTTTATATCACCCGCAATGGTGAACTGCTTGGATGGATAGATGTAAAGGATGAAGTAAGACAAGAAGCAAAACAGGTAATCAGCTATCTTCAAGGCAAGGGCATTGAAACGATCCTGCTCAGCGGTGATCGTAAAGAAAAATGCGAAGAGCTGGCTGCTTTGCTCGGTATCCAAACCGTAATAGCCGAACAAACACCGGAACAAAAGCTGGAAAAGATCGCAGCGCTGTCGGCTGAAATACCCACGGCCATGGTTGGTGATGGTATAAATGATGCACCAGCCCTCGCCAAAGCCACTATCGGCATCTCCATGAATGAAGCTTCGCAGATAGCCATGCAAAGTGCACAGGTGGTGCTGATGAATCATGGTATCAAAAACCTGCCCTCCGCATTGGGCCTGGGCCGCCACACCTATCTTACCATCAAACAAAACCTGTTCTGGGCCTTTGCTTACAACATTGTGGCCATTCCCGTTGCTGCCTTTGGCCTGCTCACTCCCACTTTTGGCGCACTGGTAATGGGGTTGAGTGATGTGGTGCTGGCCATTAACTCGGTAAGGCTGTTTGTAAAAAAAGTGGTGTGATCTTCTCGCCTCCACAACAAACAACAACAACATCCGTTTTATCTTGATTGATTTCAATGTATAAGCCTGCCATGCCTCACCAGTACAAACTATTTCTTCTATTTCTTCTGCCGTTCATTCTTATTACTACAAGCCATATAAAAGCACAAACCAACCTGCTGCTGAATGGTGGATTTGAAGATGTAAATACTTGTACAGAATACAATGCCGAGTGTGGCGTGGAAGGCTGGTTTTACCTGAAAGATGTAAAGGCACAGATGCTGAGCAACGACAGCAGCTCTGCCAGGTTTGGAAACAATTCATTTGGCATTTTCTTTACCTGGCGTGAATACACCGGCTTCTCACCGGTAATCGGCACCCTGCTACCCTGTCGCCTTCAGAAAGGAAAACAATATACATTCAAAGGATTAATTTCAGCCAGGCTGAATCCCCGACTTATACTCAAGGCAGGATTATGCCTCGGCGAACGCTTTTATGTACCGAAAAGGCCTTTCGCCAAAACGATGCAGCCGGACAGTATCATATCGATGTTGCCGGTGGCCAAAAGTAATTTCTACGAATTTGAATACCGCTTCACAGCACAAGGCACAGAGAAGTACTTCACCTTCGGTACGTATATCGCACAGGATTCAACTGATGGTAAAAAACCGCTGACAGGTACCCAAACCGTATCACTGGTATTGGATAACTTCCAACTCATCCCTGCTGACCCTGAAGAAACACTGTGCCCGGCTTTTACTTTTACAAAAGAAAGAATATACAACTACAATTTCCGGCATAAGGAAATGGACTATTCGCTTTATGGAAAAGGCGAGCTTGCCATCGCATTCGATCAGCCGGATACCGCCTTCAACACGCAGATCTTAAAGCCACCACCGCCGCCAGTTGCTGACACGGTGAAACTGGGAGATGTATTGTTTGATTTTAATAAAGCAAACCTGAAGCCTGCCGCATCAGCCATGCTGGCAACTGTTTTTTTGAGTCAGCAAAACAGCAACCCGATAGACAGTAT
>JAEUVM010000293.1 GCA_016787125.1 Chitinophagaceae bacterium
TCACATTATCAGGCTTCTGCTTTTTCATCGTCTGCAAAAATCTTTGCAGCGCTTTCTGTCAATACCAGCACTTCTGAATTCACGATATCATAGGTGTTTATATCACTCAGCAGCACACCCAGTACAGAGGGTACATTACGCATGGACAGTTCCACATTATCGTTGTACTCCGGTTGTACAAACATTATCTTCTTATCAGCCAGCTTCAGGTTTCCGAGTATGTCAACGAAGCTTTTTGTCTTTGGAGCATCCATGGTAATATCTTCCACCACCACGATAGCGTTATCTTTTGCTTTATAGCTGAGGGCAGATATTTTAGCCAGGTCTTTCACCTTACGGTTCACCTTGATATCATACGCATGGGGCTTGGGACCGAAGATGGTACCACCACCTTTATACAGCGGGTTGCGGATATTACCTTTACGGCTTCCACCGGTACCCTTCTGACGGTGAAGTTTGCGGCTGGCACCTTTTACTTCAGCACGGGTCTTTACCTTGTGTGTACCCTGGCGCTGTGCGGCGAGGTACTGTTTTACAGCAAGATATATTACGTGGTTGTTAGGCTCAGCACCAAAGATCTCTTCGGGCAGTTCCACCGTTCTGCCGGTAGCCTTTCCTGTCGTATTTAAAACTTCGATTTGCATTTTGTATGTTTTGCGGCAAGGTCTCCCTCTTCAGGAGAGAAGGCATGCCTTGTCTTTACTTCTGGATTAAAACAATTGAACCGTTGTGACCGGGTACAGACCCACTCACCAGTATATAATTCTTATCGGCGAATATCTTCACCACCTTCAGGCCTTTCAGCTTTACGCGGTCGGTTCCGGTATGACCGGCCATACGCATACCTTTCATTACACGGCTGGCATCAGAAGAGTTACCGAGAGAACCCGGAGCCCTTTGACGGTCGTGCTGGCCGTGAGACTGTTCGCCCACACCACTGAATCCATGGCGTTTTACCACACCCTGGAAACCTTTACCTTTTGAAGTACCCACCACTTCCACTTTGTCGCCTTCGGCGAAAATGTCTACCGTGATGGTTTCACCAATATTTTTTTCGATGGAATAATCCCTGAACTCTTTTGAGAATTTTTTGGGAGAGGTCTGTGCCTTTGCGAAGTGATTTTTTTCTGCCTTGGTGGCGTTTTTTTCTTTCTGTTCTCCGAAGGAAAGCTGGAGAGCATTGTACCCGTCAGACTCTTTGGTCTTTACCTGGGTTACTACACAGGGGCCGGCTTCGATGATCGTACAGGCGGTTTGTTTGCCTGTGGTGTCGAAGACACTCGTCATCCCGATTTTTTTCCCAATAATACCTTTCATTTTTCTACAGTTTATGCCTGCAGGATTATTGGGACATGCAGCGGCTGGTTTACCCCGCCCGACCTGGCCCGCTGTAGCGGACCGGGACTGCTTCAATCCCCGTTTGCTGCCGACCTTTTCTGTTGTTTTCCTGATTTGATTCAGAAAGAGAAGTACCGGCAGTAAACAAACCCTGAATGGCTTGTTTTATGTTTTACCGAAAACCCATTAAAAGTTTTCAGCGTTTTATCGTCAGAGCTCTTTTCTCCCGATGAGGCGGGATTGAGAGGTAACTCAAATATTTTAAAAAGAACTAGTTTATCATTTTCACCAAACCCTTTTACAGGCTTGGGTACTACGCTTTGATCTCTACTTCCACACCACTGGGAAGGTCCAGCTTACTCAGCGCATCTACCGTACGGCTCGAAGAGGTGTAGATATCCAGCAGGCGCTTATGGGTGGCCAGTTGGAACTGCTCACGGCTCTTCTTATTTACGTGGGGTGAACGCAATACGGTAAAAATTTTACGGCGTGTGGGCAGGGGAATTGGACCCGTCACCACTGCACCGGTACTGCGTACCGTTTTTACGATCTTTTCGGCAGATTTATCCACCAGGTTGTGATCGTATGACTGTAATTTTATTCTGATTCGCTGCGACATGTGTGAAATCCCAATTTTCTTTTGGGAGTGCAAAGGTAGGGCTGAGACCTATTCCCTCCAACTATTTGGGAAAGAAATTTATACGGCGTGCATAAGTCTTCCGTAATTACCCTGGCCGTGATTATCCAACTGATTTCCAGGCTTTTCCCCTGGAGGGGTGTCAAGACTTTCCTTTTACTTCAAAAAATAATAAGGGCCCGGAAGCGGGCCCTTATTTTCCTTAGGACATTGTGTTTTTCATAAATCAGCCTTACGGCCTCAGAAGAATCTTAAAAACGGTTATTTCGCACCCGTTTAAAGGCAAACACAGTGCCATGAATGTGACCGCTTCTTGATGCTGGTTAATTATTTTACCCAGAAAAAAAACGCCCCGGAGAACCGGGGCGTAACTATTGAAATTATTGTTTTCACATTCATTTACCCGCCATTACTCTTTGGCAGGCAAATATTCCATTTATGCACTCACCTTACCCTTCACCTTCGCTATCACCTCTTCGGCGATGTTGTTTGGTGCAGGGGCATAGTGAGAGAACTCCATGGTTGAAGAGGCACGGCCGGAGCTCAGTGAACGAAGCTGGGTTACATAACCAAACATTTCACTCAGGGGCACTTTTGCCTTGATCACCTCAGCACCGGCACGGGTATCCATACCTTCCATCATACCACGACGACGGTTCAGGTCACCTGTCACATCACCCATGTATTGGGCAGGGGTGATCACTTCTACTCTCATGATGGGCTCCAGTAATACTGGTTTTGCTTTGCGGGCTGCCTCACGGAAACCTTGCTTGGCGCAAAGTTCGAAAGACATACCATCAGAGTCAACCGCGTGGAAGCTGCCGTCGAAGATGCGGATCTTCATATTATCAACAGGGTAGCTTGCCAATACGCCTGTTGTCATTGCCTGCTCAAATCCTTTCTGGATCGGTGCATGGAATTCACGGGGAATGGAACCGCCCACGATATTGTTTACAAACTGAAAGTGCTTATCGGGGTTCTCTGCTTTCCAATCTGCGTCCACCGGTCCGAGTTCAAATTCAATATCGGCGAACTTACCACGGCCACCGGTTTGCTTCTTCAGCGTTTCACGGTGTGCTACAGTGGTGTTGAATGCTTCTTTGTAAGCCACCTGGGGAGCACCCTGGTTTACTTCCACTTTGAATTCACGACGCATACGGTCGATGATGATCTCCAGGTGCAGTTCACCCATTCCACGAAGGATGGTCTGACCGGTATCTTCATCTGTATTCACACGCAGTGTGGGATCTTCTTCCACCAGTTTGGCAATGGCCATACCCATTTTGTCTACGTCTGCCTGTGTTTTCGGCTCCACCGCAATGGCGATAACCGGCTCAGGGATAAACATATTCTCCAGGGTGATCGGATGGTTCTCATCGCAAAGGGTATCACCGGTTTTGATCTCTTTAAAACCAACCGCTGCACCAATATCACCCGCTTCAATGAAGTCGATCGGGTTTTGCTTGTTGGCAAACATTTTCATGATACGGCTGATCCTTTCTTTTTTTCCGCTTCTTACGTTCAGTACATAAGAACCGGCATCCAGGTGACCGGAATAGCACCGGAAGAACGCCAGGCGACCTACGAACGGATCGGTCATGATCTTAAAGGCCAGCGCTGCAAATGGTTCTTTCGGATCGGCCTTACGGGTAAGTTCAGCACCCGTATCAGGATCTGTTCCTTTTGTATCCGGAATATCCACCGGTGAGGGCAGGTAGCGGCATACTGCATCCAGTGCCGTTTGCACACCTTTATTTTTAAATGAAGAACCACACATCATAGGCACAATGCTCAGGTCTACAGTGGCCTTACGGATCGCTTCATGCATCTCCTCTTCGGTAATGCTGTTGGGATCGTCAAAGAATTTCTCCATGAGCCTGTCGTCGTATTCAGCCACAGCTTCCACCAGGTTAGCTCTCCATTCTTTTGCTTCTTCCAGCATATCAGCAGGCACATCAATTTCGTCAAAGGTCATACCCTCTGTTTCCATGTGCCAGATGATACCTTTCATTTTGATCAGGTCCACCACGCCTTTGAAATCATCTTCAGCGCCGATGGGCAACTGCAGGGGCACTGCTTTTGAACCCAGCATATCTTTCACCTGCTTTACCACCATGAGGAAGTCAGCACCGGCACGGTCCATTTTGTTTACAAAACCAATACGGGGTACGCCATAGCGGTTGGCCTGGCGCCATACGGTTTCAGACTGCGGCTCCACACCATCTACGGCTGAAAACAGGGCGATAAGTCCGTCCAGTACACGCATACTGCGTTCCACCTCCACGGTAAAATCCACGTGGCCCGGAGTATCGATGATGTTAAAAGAATATTTCTGTGTGGCGGCAGTAGCTTTTCCCAATACGGTGGGGAAGTTCCACTGGCAGCTTACCGCTGCTGAGGTAATGGTGATACCTCTTTCTTTTTCCTGCTCCATCCAGTCGGTGGTGGCGGCGCCATCGTGCACCTCACCAATACGGTGGATCATACCCGTGTAACGGAGGATACGCTCCGTAGTGGTGGTCTTACCCGCATCAATGTGGGCGGCTATACCAAAGTTTCTTTGAAATTTTAAATCTGCCATGACTGTTTTCTATTTTAAATTTTTGTTTTTAGA
>JAEUVM010000298.1 GCA_016787125.1 Chitinophagaceae bacterium
TGTCATTTGCGGATAAAACAAAATTGTAAACTCCTTCCGCCAGGCTGGTCACTTCCGTTACGGGAGAGGATGGCGTCACTATTATTGCGGGCTGGTTTCCAGGGAAATAGGTCCACCTGGTCACAGGCAGGTCATTATCCTTATCCTTTACTGACCCGTTAAGCACAACTGAATTCTCCGGAAGGAAGATGGTGATATCCTCACCTGCTTTCACTTCCGGTGGATTTTTGGCCGGTTGTTCAGGGGCAGTCACTATTATCGTTGCTTCATCTGTTGCGTTGTTTCCTTCTGTATCACTTACAGTGAGGATTACTTCATAGGTGCCTGCTGTGGTGATTTCCACATCTGTCACAGCCGTTTTTGGTGATAGTATCCGTACATTTTGCTGGTTGGCTTTAACAGCCCAACTATAGTCTAAGCGCAGGGATGGCGGACTGCCACTTCCCTGGAGCCTGGCCTTTGTGGCAGGTAGTTTAATGCTGTAGCGACCACCCGCATTTGCTGTAATTCTTATTACAGGTTTTTGTACGGTAATAACAACGGTATCCCGGTCAGAAGCATTCCTGCTGTCATAAACAGTAAGCACAAAACTGTATTTGCCGGGAGAGATAACAGGAGCGGTTGAAGTTGGTTCTGATGAGCGATCGGTAATAAATGGAGGCCCGTTCCCCTCCAGTTTCTGCCATTGATAGGTTAATATATCCTTATCCTCATCTCTGCTGGCACTGCCATCCAGTGTAACTGTATTGCCCGTAATGGTTCTGTCTTTGCCGGCATTCGCATTCGGCGGCGTATTTGGTATTGAATCAGGATTACACCGGCTGATCAAACATGACAGGTAAGGATTCTTAGCGGCTGCCTTGGCCCGGACATTTCGGCCTTCATCAGGATTATCAGGCATTTTTTTCTTCAGCCTGGATAGCTCAGCTTCAACATATTTTTCAACCTCCTGAATTTTTCTTTTATTGAAATAGGAGCCGTTTGAACCTTTTTCATAAATATTGGCGACTTCCTGAATTACCTCCCTGGATAGTTCTGCAAAGAACATGTTGAGCATCTGCTCATATCCATTATTCTTACCACTATAAATACAGGGGCCGATGATCTTTTCGAAGAGAAAACGGTCTTTACTTATCTTATTGCACAGTTCAGCAGCTTCACGGGATATCAAACCATCAATAAACTTCCTGTATTTGACCGAGCTATCCGGTACAGGTACTGCCCTTACCTGCGCTTCAGACTGGTGCACACAAAAGATTTGCAGCAATAGAATTACCGGCAAAACCCGGAGAAAGCAGCGTACCGGGCAACATAACGATCTTTCGGCAAAGCCCGGAAGTTTGTTCGTCGGACAAGGCATTGTTTAAGGTTACTCCGAAAGTTACCACAATCCCTGCTCAATGTCCATACCCATTTTATGTACCCCGCAAAGAGGCATCACAATGATACTTCTTCACTGGCAGCACCAGCTTTTTGCCGGTGAAAGTTTATTTTTTACTCCCGCCTCATACGGCTACCTTTGCGTTGTTACAGATAAAGAAACTTCAACAGCCGGGCAGGATCAGCAACGATATTTACTCTTCGGATCAGTAATAGTTTTTTCTCCTCTTCTCTTCTTTTGCCGTCTTTTTGTCTGCATTATTCCTCAATCAAATCAGTTCAGTATGAAATTGTATGTATCTAACCTGGGGTTTGGCACAGGCGACGACGGTCTGCGTAAAATGTTTGAGCCCTTTGGCGAAGTGATCTCTGCAAAAGTTATTAATGACAGGGCCACCGGAAGAAGCCGTGGATTCGGCTTTGTGGAAATGAGTTCCCGTGAGGAAGCCGAATCGGCGATAAGCAAACTGCATGGCAAAGATTTTGACGGCCGTTCCGTATCAGTCTCTGAAGCCAGGGAAAAACCAAACCGGTTCTGACAACACTACGATAGCAGTTGCAGTTCGGCCAGCTTTTCCACAATAATGTGATTGTTTTACCCGGCGGGCAAAATGAATGGCCGCCGATCAATATAATAATATGCGAACAGAAGAAATAGAAAAAGCTTTAAGCAAAAGGAAACAACCCTCGAGTCCGGTACAGATCCGTTTTAAAACCAGGCCTGCCTTAAAAGGGCTGTTTCTTCATACCAAAGACTATGAAGAATTGAGCCAGAAAAATCTCTGGCGTATCGTCAGCGAAATGAATATTGATATTTACCGTCAGTCGGGAGACGAGAACCTGGCCCGGATTTTCAATGGTACTGAATTTACAAAGCTGGAAATGATATAGCAGCACACTCCTGCCGGAAAAAACGGCAAGAGTAATTAATACTTAAATTTTGCAGGTGCCTTTATACGCACCTGTTTACCGGGTTCCCACATAAAAAGTATTAATTATTATGGGTCAGCAAGCGGGATACTGATAACCCGCCTGCAAATCACTTAACAAACAGGTATGGCAAAATCAAAAGAAACATTTAATAAAAAGGAAAAAGAAAAGCAGCGCCTGAAGCAAAAACAGGAAAAAAAGCAGAAGCAGGAAGAGCGTAAAGCCAATAAGAAAAAAGGCACCCCACTGGAAGACATGATGGCCTATGTGGATGAAAACGGCAATTTGTCGAACCGGCCGCCGGATGAGCGGAAAAAAGTGGTGTATAATGCAGAAGATATCCAGATCGGGGTACCCCGCCAGGAAGAAATGCCTGAAGTATTCAATACCGGCATCGTGAATTTTTTCGACAAGTCAAAAGGGTTTGGCTTCATCATTGATCAGTCCACCCGCAACCGTATATTTTTCCATATCAATAACCTGCTCGAGGATGTAAATGAATCAGACAAGGTTCAGTTCCTTACGGAAAATGGTGCCCGCGGGCTTAGTGCCGTGCAGGTATCACGGATAAAATAAACCCGGGCAGCAACCTCACTCTTTTTATTATCAAATACTCAATATGGCTTTTATCAGGCGAATTCTGGAGGAACCTTCTTACAAGTGGGCGGATGAAAAAGGTGAACTGGTGGTTCCTTCACCACGGGTGCTTTTCAAAGAGGCATTGTCACGTATCAACATTTTTAAATCACGTAAGAACTGGATTTCCTTTACCGGCTGGCTGATGGTGTTTTGCATGCTGCCGTTTTTTATCCTTTTCTTTACCCGCTTTTTTTACTGGCCATTCATCCCGGTGATGATTGTATACGCCATGATCATCATGGGCACACACGGCACCGTCTGGTTTCATCGTTATTGCACCCATAGGGCCTACCGGTTCAGCCATCCGGTCTGGCGTATACTCACCCAAAACCTGGTGATCAAAACACTTCCGGAAGAAACCTATGTGATCTCTCACCATGTACATCATTCCCTTTCAGATGAACCGGGCGATCCGTATAATGCACGTGCCGGTCTGCTATACTGTATGCTGGCCGATGTAAACCACCAGGGAGTGGCAAAAAATCTTTCTGAAAAAGACTACCAGCGGGTGGCAGGTTTCATGGCACATACAGGTGTGCAAACCAACTCGTACACGCAATACAAAAAGTGGGGATCAGTTGCCACTCCGCTCTATACCATCAGCTTATGGCTGCTGAACTGGACCGCCTGGTACACCATCTTTTATTTCATCGGCGGACATTCTCTTGCCTGTGCCCTTTTTGCGGGTGCTATGCTGTGGTTTATTCTTGTAAGGGCATTTAACTATACCGGTCATGGCGGCGGTACTGAGCAGCATGTGGACGGGGTGGATTTTGACCGGAGTAATCTTGCAATCAATCAGACAAGACCGGGCCTCTTTACAGGTGAATGGCACAACAATCACCATCTGTATCCTGGCAGTGCCCGTGCAGGTTTTCTGCGTCACCAGTTCGATCCGGCCTGGATATACATTTATGTATTGTACAAACTCGGGATGGTTTCCAGCTATCACGATTCGAAAAAAGAATTCCTGAGTAAATACTATTCCGCCCAAAACCAGGAAACCGTACCGCAGCCGCCTGCTGCAGAAAGAGAATTAATAGGAGAATCGCCCTAAAGTGTATATACAAGCTATGTTACACCGCACCTCTACAATCTGCTACGGCCTTTATTAATTCCATTTTTTACTTATGGTATTAAATCCTGCTTAAGCATGGAGGAATAGCACAAATAAAAGGTTGAGTCAATCCATATCCATTGTTACGCCCATGCCTTTAGTTGTGAAAGTCTTTATCTGCACATTGTATTCTTAGCGAAGAAAACCAAAGCGTTTGAAAAGTGGCAATTAACCTTTAGTATCCATTGCACTCATAGGGCACTCATTTCATCAAGCTTTTTACACTATCAAATTTCCAGTTTCGGATAGTCTTATGAAAGCGTTGATCCATACCCATTTTATGTACCCCGCAGTAGCAGGTATGATAAACCGGGCAGGGCTATAAGTTTTGCTTAATAAACTGCCTGCAATATTCTTTTATAAGCTTCCTTACCCGGGCAAATTCCTTACTGATCTCTTCATCGGTACCGGTGGCCCGGGCAGGGTCGGGAAAGTTGTGATGGAATTTTTTGGCCCGTGAAGGGAAATACGGGCAACGCTCCTTTGCATTATCGCATACAGTTATCACAAAATCAAAATCAATATCCCTGTATTCATTCACATTATTGGATGTATGGCCGGAAATATCTATTCCATCCTCTTTCATGGTGGCAACAGCACGGGGATTTACCCCGTGCGTTTCCACCCCTGCACTATATACTTCCGCCTTTTTCCCGGCAAAATGTTTCAGGTAGCCTTCAGCGATCTGGCTGCGGCAACTGTTGCCCGTGCATAAGACCAGTATTTTTTTCATATTAGTTTATTTACAACAATCATCCCCGCAACAATCTTTGGCTTTTTCTGCATATACTGTAATACTGAAGATACCGGTTTGACCGGATTTAAACTCTGCCAAAGCAGCCTCGTCAAGGTAATTACTCAGAATATCATCCGGGATAATAATTGCCTTTTCCTTCTGCAAGGTAATATTCGCAAATCCATTCTTTTTTATTAAATCCAGGTATTCATCCTTCTGGATGGCTCCCGCCACGCAACCTGCGTACATCTCTGCATCTTTCTGTAAAGCTTCTGGCAGGCTTCCCACCAGTACCACATCCGAAATACTGAAATGGCCTCCCGGTTTCAATACCCTGAATATCTCTTTGAATACATTGTTTTTGTCTGGCACAAGATTCAGCACACAATTACTTACGATCACATCAGCCGTATTCGCTGTCACAGGCATATGTTCAATATCACCTTGGCGAAATTCCACATTGTTGAATCCAAGTTTAGCTGCGTTCGCCCTTGCCTTTTCAATCATAGGTGGTGTAAAGTCAATACCGATCACTTTCCCGGTCTCACCTGTTTCTGCCCTGGCAATGAAACAATCGTTGCCGGCACCACTGCCCAAATCAATGACCGTGTCGCCCTTTTTGATTTTGGCAAACTGCGTAGGCAGTCCGCAACCCAGCCCCAGGTCCGCATCGGGATTATAACCGTTGAGTGCTGAATAATCATCACTCATAATATTGTACACTTCATCTGAGCAGCATCCCGATCCGCAGCAGGAGGCCTGGTTGGTTTCTTTATCCTGCAGCGCTATATCGCTGTACTTCTGCTTTACGAGCTCCTTTAGTTGTTCATCCGTTTGCATGTTTTATATTTTAGTTGTTAAAAAATACATCGTAATATCACGATAGATATGTGCAAAAAAAATCAGCAGCACTTATCTGCCGGTTTAAACTCTGCCAGGAATTCGCCCAACAATGCTTTCGCTGCTTTCCATTCTTTCTCATCGATACAGTAGCATACTTTTACGCCTTCAATATCTCCTTTTATCAATCCTGCCTCTTTCAGTTCTTTCAGGTGCTGCGATACTGTGCTTTGCGAGAGGGGCAGTTCCTGCACAATATCTCCGCAGATGCAAGCCTGTTTCTGTATTAACAGGCGGAGAATGGCAATCCTCGCCGGGTTCGACAGCGCTTTGGCATAATTTGCCACCCGGTTGTCTTTTACTGAGAATTCATCTGACTTTGTTGCACCCATTGGAAGTAATTATATCGCAATATTACGATTAATTTATTACTGCCAAATTTTTTTTGAAACAATTTTTCTGCCTCCAAATAAAAAACCCCATCAACTGATGGGGTTTGTGCCCGGGGTCGGACTCGAACCGACACATCCTTGCGGACGGCAGATTTTGAGTCTGCTGCGTCTACCAATTTCGCCACCCGGGCATTCTTGTTCGTTTTCGGACTGGCGGGCTGCAAATTTATCTGATTAGCTGCAAAAAGGATAAACTTTTTTATACCGTAAGCAAACTGCAGCCCCGCATATCACTGCCATCCAGCCTTCCCAATACTTCAAAGCTGCCATCGGTTTGTACCCGGCCGGCATCATCGGTGGCTATAAAACAACAGGAATGTATATTGGCCAGGTCTATTACATTGACCGCACCCGTACCGGTTTCATTCACCCGGAGCGGATCTTCTTCCTCCCGCACCAGCACTTGCATCCATGGGGGGCACCTGAATATACCTCCCCCGGAAGAGTATGCCTGCGATAATAACTCTGTCATCCCGTATTCCGAATGGATCGTTTCCACCCCGAATTTTTCGCACAACAATGCATGCACCTCTTCTCTCACCATTTCCTTTCGCCGCCCTTTCATGCCGCCGGTTTCCATTATGATGGTGTGGCTGAGGTTCAGCTTCTCTTGCACAGGAAGGTCAAGTAAGGCATAAGTCACCCCCAGCAGCAGGTTTTTCTTTCCGGTGCCAGGCTGATGGTCCAATTGTTTTTCGCTTTCCTGCAGGGATTGTATCAATGCGCTTGTATCATCCAGGTAAAAACGGCTGTACTTGTTTTCAGAATCCTTTATCAGTTTTTCCGCCATGTAAACAAGCGATGAGCCCTGCCGCTCCAGGTAAGATGGCAGGAGGGCCATTACAGCCAGTTCTTTTATATCACCATAAAACAACCGGAAGCCTCTTTGAAAACTTTCTTCATACAGTGATAGGTCTTTTACAAAATGCCGGCTCCCACCCTGCCCCGTAGTGCCGCTGCTGGTAAATACCACGGCCGGGTCAAAGAGACCGGTCTTTACCTCATGTGTTTTAAAAAAAGCAATAGGCAAAAATGGGATCTCGTTCACCTGCCACACGTTGCCCGGCTTTTTACCAAAGGTATCGGCATAGGCCTTGTATAGCGGATTATGCTCATACTGAAAGGCAAAAAGCTCCAGCGCAAGGGCATCAAAACCATCCCGGCTTACCCCAAAAATTCTATCAACCACGGGTTCCGTCATGCCGTTTTGTGTTGCCAAAAACTGTAAATTTGGTTACAATATAAAATAATGGCCATGAGATATTGTTTGTTTCTGATCCTTGCCGTAGCCACACTGGTCACCGCCTGCAACAAAGATAAGTTTACCACCACCCCGCAGGTGAAAATAAAATCCATTTC
>JAEUVM010000339.1 GCA_016787125.1 Chitinophagaceae bacterium
ACCCTCAGTTCGGGGATGAAAATAAAACCGCCCTTCTTAAAGTTGGCCGACAACGTGGTGGCAAAAATATTTCCACCGGCAGAAGCACCACTGAAAGGCTTCAGTTGATTTTTATCGCTGAACAATTCTCCCCGCAGGGTAAGACCAAACCACGACTTAGGATCATAGTTCAGGTACAGCGCCGAGCCCCACCATGATTTGCTTTCCACGTTCTTGGTGCCATCCCATGCCTGTGTGGAATTGACCGTGCCATTCACACCGATGTTGAATTTGTCGCTGAATTTGATGGTGGCTACCAAATCAAATTGGTTGGTGAGGGAAGTATCGGGGTTCTTTCCTTCCACAAAGTTGAGGTAGAACTTCACTTTGTCAGTTGGAGCAAAAGAATATTGCGCCAGCAGGAATTTCTTATTGATCTGTCCATCGGGCGGAATGCGGTAATCAGTGGCATTGGCCACCCCGATCATGGCGCTGTGTTTGCCCCAGGCAAATTCCGTCTTGATACCGGTATGCGAGAAAGGCCCGTTGGTAAACATATAACTCATGCTGTAGTTGCGGTTCAGTTGCGGGTCGAGCAATTCATACCCCACATGAGTGGCCCAGGTGCCGAGGGTGAACTTTACCCAACCGGCCGGAGCATAGCTTACATACAATTGCTTAATGGATTGTGTGATGCCTTCATCTGTATAGGCGAAATCTTTTGCCCTTGGGCCAAAGCCCAGATCGGCCACGGCGCTCACCTTATCGCCTTTGTGTTCAAACTTAACGCTGGCCATACCGAGGGAGAAGCTGTTATGGGTTTGGGTAAAGCTGGTAAGGCTGTTGGCTTTGGTATCGGCAAAGTCGTATTTATAATAGCCATCCACTGAACCGGTAATGGTAAGAAAGGGTTCTTTCTTGGGTTCCTCCGCTGCCGCTTTGGAAGCCGTATCGGCGGGTAAAGATTCAACAGAAGCGGTTTGAGAAAGGAGGAACAGGGGTGACAGCACGAGGAGGGCTGCCACAAAATATTTTTGTAACATTGTAATACATTTTAGATGTTAAGAAAAGGGCACAGCAGGAATAAGCTTTTGCGAGAAGATTATTCCATTAATGCAGTGCCTTTTTCGATTTTATTGCTATTTCATATATGTTTTGTTTCCCACGAAGGCACAAAGGGCGCTAAGGGATATTTTTCAGCAGCTTCTTTATATCTGCGGGATAACCATCATTGACGAAAACTGATGCCACATGTACTGCAGTTGAACGGTGCAACCCCGCACTGAGCGGGACAAGTGCAGAGACGATCATCCGTGTTACTGCAGCCGGGTAAAAGATCATTCCTGTTCTTCCACCGGTTTTTCGATCATCACTCCATTGTTGTGCACCAGCAAGGTACCCTGCAGGTATTTTTCATTGTGCTGTGAAGCATCCAGTCCGGCTTCTTCTTCGCTTTCGCTTACCCTGATGGGGATGAGGAAATTGATAAACTTGAAAATGCCGTATGATACCACGAAGCTGTATGCCACCACGATGGCCATGGCCTTGAGCTGCGTGAAGAAGAACTGGGGATTACCGTAAAACAAACCCTGCGGACCGCCGGGGATACCATGCACTGCCGTATTGGCAAATACACCGGTGAGCAGCATACCCACCATACCACCCAAACCATGGCAGGGAAATACATCAAGTGTATCGTCGAGTTTTGATCTTTGTTTGATGCTTACGGCAATATTAGATACCAATGCACCTACCAGTCCGATGATGATACTTTGCGGAATACCCACATAGCCGGCTGCCGGGGTGATGGCAACAAGGCCCACCACTGCACCGATACAGAAACCGAGCACAGAAGGTTTTTTTCCTTTGATAACATCGAAGAACATCCAGGCCAGTCCTGCAGAAGAAGCAGCAGTGGTGGTGGTGCCAAAAGCATTCACGGCCAGTGGTGTGGCGCCAACGGCAGAGCCGGCATTGAAGCCAAACCATCCAAACCAGAGCAGACCGGTGCCGATGAGCACGTAGGGCACATTGGCCGGAGGAATTTCTTTTTTCTCCAGGTGCGATTTTCGTTGTTTCAGCACCATGGCTCCGGCCAGGGCTGCACAACCGGCGGTGATATGGACGACGGTACCACCGGCAAAATCCCAGGCGCCCATTTTAGCGAGGAAGCCTTCCGGGTGCCAGCTCCAGTGGGCCACGGGGGCATACACGAGCAGGGAGAAGAGTACAATAAATAATACATAGGAAGTGAAGCGGATCCTTTCCGCAACGGCGCCCACCACCAGGCCGGGGGTGATGATGGCGAACATGAGCTGGAACAGGGAAAAGAGCGACAGGGGGATGGTGTTGGCGGCGGGCCAGGCGGCGCCGGATTTCACCCCATCATAAAAGGCGTAGGTGGTGGGGCTGCCAATGAAGCCGCTGACAGACTCACCAAAAGCGAGGCTGAAGCCGCAAACCACCCAAAGAACGCCGACGATACCGGCGGCCACCACGCTTTTGATCATGGTGGAGATCACATTTTTCCGGTTTACCATACCTCCGTAGAAGAAGGCGAGGCCGGGCGTCATCAGGAAAACGAGTGCCGTGGACACCAGTACCCAGGCAATATCCGAGGAACTGTACTGGGGACCGTCCGCGCCGGGCACAAAATCGGCGGCGGGTTTTACAAACATGGCAATGATAGCAACCGCAACCAGCAGGACGAATGGCAAGATCTGTTTTGCTTTTCTTTTACTCATAGCTTGGTTTTTAGTTGTTAGGTAATGAAAAAATATAATTTGACTTATTTCATCCAAACTTAAAAAAAATGGGCTATAACGCTTGTTAGTTTATAATAATAAGTTG
>JAEUVM010000396.1 GCA_016787125.1 Chitinophagaceae bacterium
ACCCGGAAAGCGGGCCCTGAAAGACGATCAGTTTCAATGGATTTGTTGCACCAACATAGTCATTTTGTAAAGGAAACTGCCCGAAATCTCGGTTTTGATCATTGTGGCATAGCAAAAGCCGAAAAGCTGGATGAAGATGCCAGCCGGCTGGAACAATGGCTGAAGAACGGCTATCAAGGTTCGATGCAGTACATGGAAAACCACTTCGACCTGCGCATTGACCCACGCAAACTTGTTCCGGGTGCCAGGTCAGTCATTACTTTATTAAAAAACTACTATCCTGCAGAGCAACAAAAGACCGGCAACCCTAAAATTTCCCGCTATGCTTATGGCAAAGATTATCATGAAGTGATCAGGGCCAGCCTGAAGGAAATGCTGTTTCGTATGCGGGAGAAACTTGGTGAGATACAAGGCCGTGGATTTGTTGATTCTGCACCTGTGCTGGAAAGAAGCTGGGCCAGCCGGAGCGGGTTGGGCTGGGTGGGTAAAAACGGCAACCTGATCAACAAACAAAGCGGTTCCTTTTATTTTATCGCCACGCTGGTTACCGATCTTGCCCTGGAATATGATGATCCCTTTGCAAAAGATTATTGCGGCACCTGCACCCGCTGTATTGATGCCTGCCCCACCGGGGCCATACTGCCGAACAAAGTAGTGGATGGCAGCCGCTGCATCTCTTATTTTACCATAGAACTGAAAGAAATGCTGATACCCGGCGAAATGAAAGGGAAGTTTGACAACTGGCTATTTGGCTGCGATACCTGCCAGGATGTGTGCCCCTGGAACCGCTTCAGCAAACCACATAAGGAGCCTTCCTTTGAAGCATTGCCTGAAATACTGAATCTTTCCACCGATGAATGGGAAGCAATGACCGAGGAGAGTTTTAAAAAAATATTCAGGCATTCACCGCTTAAAAGAGCCAAACTCATCGGTATCAAACGCAACCTTCATTTTTTACAGACAGACAATGGCTAAACTGCTGGTGAATAAAAAATACCTGTTGAAAAAGTTTCCCGGCAAGGGCGGCTGGACCTATGCCGAAATACCTGAGATAGCGCAAAACAAGAAGAATCCTTTTGGTTGGGTAAGGGTGAAAGGCAGCATTGATGGTATTGCCATCAGTAAGTATCACCTGATGCCGATGGGCAACGGGCGGTTGTTTCTTCCTGTAAAAGCATCTCTTCGCAAACAATTGAAAAAAGGCGCCGGTGATTATGTGGCTGTCATCCTTTCACCCGATAATGACCCGGTGCTGATACCCGAAGAATTGCTCGCCTGCCTGCTGGATGAACCGGCCGCACTGGCAAAATTCAAATCACTGAAAGAAAATGAACAGGAGAATCATATACGGAATATCTATACCGTTAAAAACACAGCGACCCGTGTCAGTCGCATCAACTCGCTGATCAGGTCGCTGCTTTATCCCTAAGTGTACTGTCAAAAGCCCCATCCGACACGGACGGAGATGCGTTTCATTCTGTAATCATACGTTTCTGTCACCGGCACACAGGGCGGGCTGAAGCAGGGAAAATTGCTGGTAACTTTCTCTTGCATTCTTTTGTAACTGTAGCCTACCTGAAACAGCAGGGCGTTGTCTGCCTTGCCCACACCAAAGCGATAACCTAAACCGCCCGCCCAATATAAACCGGGAGATAGGTCACTATCCCTGTAAACAAGGTCGAGGGTGTAAAGTCTTTCTTCCACCCAAGGCAGATTTACACCGGCATCACCGGATACAAATAAACTCCGTTTGCCTTTTTGAAAAAAGCTGCGGTTTACAGATGCAAACAAAGGCACACTGCGAAAAGAATACCAATCAATACCCACACCTGCGCCTGCGAACCATTGTTTCCAGGAAAGACCGTTGATGGTTTGCAGTTGCAGATCGGTGGTGGCTTCACCGGTTACCATACCGGCGTAGGTTTGCGAGGAGAAGGCCGGCTTTTGCTGTGCGGATGAAACGGAAGCCAAAGCAATGATTATAATTACCGGAAGAAGAATGTTTTTCATGGCCATACTTTTTATTTTCATAGCTGCAAGTTATTTTGTTATACCCAGTTTGCTTTTTTGTACCAGGGTAAAGGGAGTACTGTAATCAAACTGGTAAAGCCCGTCTTTTGCCACCACCAGCAGGTTGTTGTTCCAGGCAATGGCATCGTAGGTTTCAATTCCTTCGATCGTTTTCTTCAGCACCAGATTGCCCGGATCAGTGGCATCAAAAAGTTTGAGGCCACCGGCGCCATCACAAATAAACAACTGGTTATTATCTTTTGAAAGCCCGTGCGGGTTGGTAAGCGGATAGGTGCGTATCAATTGCGGTGAACTGATATTTGTTACGTTAAGCACATCAAGCTGGTTGGAAGTGCCGCTGCATACCGTGCCATTGCGCAATGTTACAAAGGCATGTGTGTCGTTGGCAATGACAGGGTCGCAGGAGCGTACGTGTGAAAAAGTGCCTTCCTGTACCGGTGATGCCGGGTTGCCAAGGCTGAAGATGAACATTCCTGTGGCGGAGCCGACAAACAGTTTGTTGCGGAAGGGATAGATCGTTTCAATATTCCAGCCCAGGTTGCTGGCGGAGGTATAAGAAGGGTTCGACCTGTCTGTAATATTATAGGAACGCAATTGAGACATATTCACGGTATACAGAAAGTCATTTACCAGCGCAAATCGTGACATTGATCCGGCAATGCCTGTCGGGTTTCCTGTGGCTGACAGCCCCTGGCCACCAGCACCACTGTTGCTCAAAATATACACATCAGCAAAACCCCACCGGCGGCTGCTACCGATTGGCACGGTGGTATCTTTTCTTATCCAGTCAACAATTATCCTTGAACTGTCTGACATAAACCCGTTTGAATAAATACGATGTGGAAACACCTGTGGCAGAAAACGTACAAACCTTGCATTCAGCGGATCGGCAATATCCACCACCACCAGGTCTGAATAAAGATCAGCATACAGCATATTGTCCTTTACAGCGATGTCCAGGTTGCCGGGTATATCAATAAAGGTTTTTATCACCGGGTTAGCAGGATTGGTGTTGTCGATCACATGCACACCTTTATCCACTTCATTAAGGAAGATATAGTTGCCATACAGAAATATCTTTCCGGGCGAACTGATACCCCGTGCCGGGTTGCTTTTTATATTGGCATATACTTCGGCTTTATCCTTGTACACGGGCACCATTATGGTGTAAGTCATCGTGTTCTTGTCTTTCAGGCAACTGCTAAACAACAGGCCCAATAATACAGGCAGCAGGTAAATTGTTTTACGCATAAACAGCTTTTTGATTGCTGACAACCGGTTTTATACAACCGTTGCGCCATCTATTTTTTATTTAATAAGAAACTGATTCTGATACCAACATCTGCATAATGTTTGGCACTGCCGTTCCCTTTTTTCAGCACAGGAGTAAATCCGTATGAGAAATACGGTTCCAATGCAAAGCCTTTTTGAAACGGTACCGATAAACCTGTGGTGAAGAAAAACTGGTTCCGGTTCAGCAGCGAGTTGTCTTTGTAATAACCGGGTATGGTCCCGTCGTAATGAAGCATGGTGGAAAAAAACAGCCGCCTGTACGCCAGGTTGTTTACCCAATCCAATGAGAATTTTTTCCCCTGCACAACCCGCAATGAAAGACCGGCAGAAAGGGAGATAAAATGATACTGGTTTCGGTAGTTATTCGTACGACCGGCTGAATCATACCGGTAATAGTCCCGTGTAACAAGATTTGCTGAAAGGCTGTTATTGATAAACCGGCTGCTGTCTGCCCTGTTTCCCACTTTTATCCGGGAGGATAAATAAGAGTACCCCGCTCCCAACTGTAATTCAAGTTTGCGGTTTATTTTCTTGCTCCATTGCATACCTGCTGAAAACGAAGTGCTGTTGTACACTGTTGACGGTCCAACAAACCGGGATAAACCGGGTGTGGTGCCGGAACCGCCGCCACCCGACACATACATATCCGCCACACTATTTCCCCTGAAAAAACCAAGTCCTGCCGAATCCACTACTGTTGACCGGCCCAGCGAGAAGGTAAATGATCTTTGCCATGCCTGTTTCTTCTTTTCTTTTGCAGGAATATTTACCGAGACCGGTTGTGCAACTGAATCAGTCTTTACAGGCAGGGTAACTGCGGCCACGAATGTCTTTGCATCCTCTTTACCTGCTGAATCTGGTGTGCTGATCTTCGTGGAAACATCCGTATCTATTACAGGTTGAACTTCCGCATCTGTAACAGCAGGTTTTATAGTGGCTGAAGCTGGTACTTCGCTGGTGCTTTTTCCGATCTCATCAACTGAGGTGTGGAGTGTTGTTGGTTGGGCAGCGACTCTTTTTCCTTTGCGGCCATTTTTGCTTTTTACCAAGTGTGCCGGTGCCTTATTTGATAAAGATCCAGTTCCAACAGGTAAAGACGCCGGTGCCGTAACATCCTGCTGCTGCGAAACAGGTTTTGTCTCTGCCACATCACCAGTACCATTGATGCCTGGGGTATTTTTTGTTTCACTATTATCAGTAGCAATACCAGCTGCAGAATTTTTTTCCTCCGGCTGGCTGATATCCCTGGATGGTACCGTTACAGCATCTGTATCTGTGCCGGATAAAGGTCCTTTATTTTCCCGGCGGTCGTTGAGCAATAGTATTCCTGCGGCAATACCACCGCCAATCAATAATAATAACGGCCACCAGAAAATAAACCGGCGGCGTTTCTTTTCACGGATGCGCTCTTCCACTGCCGTCCACACTTCTGCCGATGGACGGACACGGAACTCCTCCATTTTTTGCTGCACCTGTTTTTCAAATTCATTTTCCGGCATACTTCTTCGTTTTTGTTTCCTGCGAATCTTTTTCAATCCAGCTTATCAGCAAGGCCCTCGCCCTGGCATACTGCGAACGGGAGGTGCCGTCTGAAATACCGAGCAACTCGCCTATTTCAACATGAGAATAGCCTTCTATTGCATGAAGATTAAATACTGTCTGATAGCCCTGTGGCAGTTGTCTTATCATATTGGCAAGGTCTTTTGCCTGCAATGATATTTCCGGGTTAGTATCTGTTACCGGGTGCAGCGATTCCTGCTCGGTGAAATACATCTCATCCCGGTACTTACGGTTACGCTTGAGGAAGTTGAGGGCGGTGTTGACCATGATACGACGGATCCAGGCGCCCAGCTGGCCTTCAAACTTATACTGGTGCATGCCGAGGAATACTTTTACAAAACCATCCTGTAATACATCTTCGGCATCCCGCAGCGATTTGGTATAGCGATAGCAAACCCCGAGCATGCTTTCGGCATACTGTTCATACAGTTGCCGCTGTGCTTCCGGTTTGCCCCTGAGACAGTCTTTTACCAGCTGTTGATCCGACATAATCGCTTATACAACTGCCCTGACAACCACTATTCAGTAATCGTTGCACGGGTGGCAGATTCCGCGGGGAGGAAAATCAGAAACCGTTTGCGTTGCGGATGGACTGTAAATTTTGCGCAAAAGCAGTCCACACCTTTTTGGCATCCGGGTACTTGTAGTATTTGTTGAAGAGTTGCTGTGTTTGCAACAGGTTTTTACCAAAGGAAAAGTAATATACTGCCAGGTTGATCGCCACTTCCTTGCGTTGCCCTTCATCCTGCATCAGGTCAGGGTCAATAGCCTGGTAGGGTTTTTCGCAAAGCTTGGCCAGGTTATCATTGATGGTGCTTTTCAGTTCTGCATCACCGGGTATCAGCGACATTTTCCCTTTGTTGTACTTCATCTTAACAGAAGTAAGCGGTATGGGCGCCTCATCGCTGGTGTCGGCATAGCCGCAGGCATAGCAGGTAAAGAAATAGCCGAAGTTTTCTGTAAAACTGTACTCAAACACCTTGTCTTTATCAATCACAGTGTGACCACCAAACAACCTTACCGCATGCTGGTATTTATTTACACCAATATTTTTTAAAACAAATATCTCATCGCAGCAATGGGCGCCGCCGGTATGACTGTATATCACCAGTTCTTTGCGGCCATCATTATCCAGGTCAGCCAATACAATATCTGCCGGGTAATCTTCGAACATAGCTTTTGCAAATACAGAAAGCTTCTGGGTCTTGCCTGTCCTGGTGATGACAGCTATTTTCGCAATTTGTGCGTCGGTCAACCTTTCATTTTCCTGGAAAAATAAAACGGTGGGATCCGTTTCCGGGATGACGGCACTATCCCGCTGGTACATCACAAACACCGAATCCTGCACCTGTGCCTTTGTAAAATGGCTGAGGAATATGCCCGAAGCGATCAGTAAGAACCTGAGTTTTTTCATGGTGGTGTTATTTTTTTGTGGCAGCCTGTTGCAATTTCTCCAAACCTGATTCCATCATCGTGCCAAAACGCTTGTCGAGCAGCAGGCTGGAAAATTTTTCCCATGGATACCAGCGCAGGCGAAAATCCATAAACCACTGAATGGTGACCGTGCCGGGACGATACCCTTCATAACATTGCCAGCCGGAGGTGATGCGTGACCGGGCTGCGCCAAACTCCTCTGCTGTAACGGTGCTGTCTGTAATGTCTTTCAGCAACAAGCCCTTCTCATCTTTTATACCTATGCCTGCAGCTTTTGCATATACATATATTACCGGCAATGAATCGCCACCGGGATACCATTCCCTCCAGCGGGCCGGATCTTTTATCCTGTTCCAGACACTATCTTTTGGCGCCTGTATATCCACCGCACGGGAAATACGCACATGTGAAGGAAAGAAAAAAGAAATAAAGGTGATCAGCAGGGCAAACGCCACCAGGCTGATGAGGCCAAGTTTTATCAGTTTCATACACTATACATTATTCCCAGCGTAATACGCGGATGGCAATGATATAGATCAAGGCTATCCAGATACCCAGGATGCCGATCTCTTTCCAGCAGTCAATGATGCTGAGTCCTTCAAAAGATATTTTGCGCACCGCATCATTATATTGGGTAAGCGGCAGCACATTACATATTTGCTGCAGCCATTTGGGAAATACTTCTACAGGGAAAAACGTACCCGACAGCATCATCTGCGGAAAGCCAAACAGGTTTATCAGCAGCGGGATGGAGGTATCTGATTTTACAATACTGCTGAAGATCAGCCCCACTCCCATCAGCAGAAAAAGCATGATGATGGTCATCAGTATTATTTCAAGAAACGTAAAGATGCCATGCTGCAGGGTAAAATTCAATGCAAAATGTCCGAACAGCAGCAGTACGATCACACTCAGCAACTGGAAGAACAGGCGACTGAAGCCGATACCGAGCAGGATATTGATCTTGCTGACAGGTGAGGCATAAAACCGTTTCAGCACCAGTTGTTCCCGGAGTCCAAAGAAGGTGAAAGCGATACCAAATAAGGTGGAAAAAAGAATGGAGAATCCAAGCTGGCCCGGCAGGATGAAATCTATCTGCCTGTACCTGCGCACCGTTTCGATCTGCGCCTCCCCTATTTCCACGTACTCTGCCTGGCCTTCGTTCATGGATTTTTCGAGCATAAGCTTTACCAGTTGCAGTGCCGGCTCAAATGTATAGATGGTGTTGCTGCTGGCTGTGGTGGAGCGGATGCCCACCTTATAATGCGGTTTATCGCTGCTGTCAGTTGTTTTCTGTATATCAAGCACAGCGGTCAGTCTTCCCTTCACCAGGTCTTTTCTCCGCTCAGTTGTATCTGCATATGTTACCACCCTTACTCCGGGTATCTGCCGCAATCCCTTGTAAAAAAAGTCTGCCGTATCAACCGGTTGCTCCAATGCCACCCGGTAGCTTGGGCCGCCGCCATTACCAAAAGCACCAAAGATCAGCACGAAGATGATCGGGAACAGGATACTGAAAATGATGGCGCTGGGATTGGCAAAGATGGCCTTAAAACTGGCCCTGGTGATGGCCCAGAGGGCTCGTGACTGGCTGTATGGCCTTGGGTTCGTTTGCATGTGCCGCAAATGTAAGCCTCCTGCTGTATTTTATGTTATACGGCCGAAAATCATCCCGTCAATACAAACGGATTCAGGATATTTGACCACTTATTGAAATGAACACAGTTTACCTGCTTACCGGTGGTAATATGGGCAACAGGGAAGAAAACCTGGCCACCGCCCGTCGGCTTATCCATGAACAATGCGGCACCATCACCGCCGCTTCACCGCTGTATGAGACAGCAGCATGGGGTAATACCGACCAGCCGGCATTTTTAAACCAGTCACTGTGCCTGCACACCCTTTTAAATGCAAAACAATTGATACGCCGGCTGCTGAAGATCGAAAAAGTAATGGGCCGCATCCGGGAAGAAAAGTACGGGCCAAGGCTGATCGATATAGACATCCTGCTTTTTAATGAAGAAAAACACCATTACCCGTTCCTTACCATCCCTCATCCTGAAATGCAGAACAGACGGTTTGTACTAATACCACTGGCTGCCATTGCGCCGGAAGCACGACATCCTTTATTGAACAAAACGGTGGAAGAGTTACTGACCCTTTGCCCTGATATGCTTCCTGTAAAAAAGTATTCCTGATTTTTTCCACAATCTTTTGGCTGACAAAATTTAAGCCGGTTCAATCGGTTACTTTGCGAACAATATATCATGCTGCACACTCCGTTCAGCTACACACATGAAATACAGCTTCATCACCATAGAAGGGAATATAGGCGCCGGCAAAACCACCCTGGCCCACCTGCTCAGCAAGCACTATAATGCCCGGCTGATACTGGAAGAGTTTGCCGACAACCCCTTCCTGCCCAAGTTTTATGAAAACCCGGCTCAATATGCTTTCCCGCTGGAGCTGTTTTTCATGGCCGAACGCTTTAAGCAACAGAAAGAATTGCTGCAGCAGAAGGATATGTTTCAGAGCCTCACCATCTCCGACTATCTTTTTACCAAATGCCTGCTGTTTGCCAAAGTAACGTTGCCGGATGATGAGTTTCGTCTTTACCAGCGCCTGTTCGACATCATTCACCAGCAACTTGTTCAGCCTGATATATTAATATACCTGCATGCCCCGGTCACCAAGCTGCAGGCCAATATCCGCAAGCGCAACCGCTCGTATGAGCAGAATATTCCTGACGATTACCTGTTTAACATCCAGGAGACCTATACCAACTATATCAGGCAGCATAATGTAAAAACGCTGTTCATCGATGCCGGCAATGCCGACTTTCTCGGCAATGAAAAACACCTGCAGGTAATTTATGAAGCCCTCGATAAAGAATATGACGACGGGCAGCATTACCTCACCCTGCCTTAACGGCCAGTCAGTATCTTTGGGCAGATGCCGCTATTTCAGACAAAGGGCCTGGTACCCTTACAGCACAAAGAGTTTCGCCTTTTCATCACTGCCCGTTTCTTCCTCATCATGGCCCTGCGTATGCTGGGCACGGTGGCCGGCTACCAGTTATTTCATATTACCAAAAACTCGTTCTCCGTTGGTATCGCCGGGTTGTCGGAGTTTGTACCCGTATTCCTGCTGGCATTGTATGCCGGGCATGTGATCGACCGTTCAGACAAAAGAACCTTCCTGCTTCGCGGCATACTCAGTTATTCGGTTTGTGTGCTGGCGCTGCTGGTGATCACTTCAGCCTGGTTTGGTCAAAATATATCCTCCCGTTCGCCGGAGGTATTTATATATGGGGTGATATTCTTTACCGGTATAATCCGTGCCTTTACCGGGCCCGCCACCAATGCTATCATTGCGCAACTGGTGCCAAGAGAAATATTACCCTTTGCCGCCAATATCAGTTCCACCACCTGGCTTATAGCCTCCATTACCGGTCATGCCTCTGCCGGTTTTCTTATATACCTGTTTGGCGTGCATCATACTTTTTGGTTCATCCTTGGATATGTGCTCATCGCCGCGATCCTTATTTCTTTTATCGCACCCAAACCGATACTGGTAAAACCGGATGACAACCAGAAAACATGGAGCAGTATGAAAGAAGGATTGCGCTTTGTTTTTAAACATAAGATAATGCTCGGCGCCATTTCACTCGACCTGTTTGCTGTGCTCTTTGGCGGTGTGGTGGCATTGATACCGGAATTCAATACCGAAATACTGAAAGCCGGGCCCCTGGCATTTGGCTGGCTGAATGCGGCGATGGATATTGGTTCGGCATTGGTGATGATAGCCCTCACCTTCCGGCCGATGAAAAAGAAGCAGGGATATAAACTTATGTTTGCCGTGGCGGTGTTTGGTTTATGCATCATCATTTTTGGTGTATCCAAATGGTACTGGCTCTCGTTTGTCGCCTTGTTGCTTGCCGGCATGATGGACGGCATCAGTGTGATCGTACGGGGTACGATACTACAACTGACCACGCCGGATGAAATACGGGGAAGGGTATCCAGTGTAAACTCTATGTTCATCAACAGCAGCAATGAACTGGGCCAGTTTGAAAGCGGGATGATGTCGCGGGTGATGGGCACCGTACCCTCGGTGATATTCGGCGGATGTATGACACTGCTTGTAGTCATCTTCACCTGGTTTAAAGCGCCGGGGCTGCGCAAGTTTGAGTATTAGCAAAATCATGCGTAACATTACTTTGCTGAACTTAAGTCATGCGTTTTTGCAAAACAGAAAAAAGACGGTCCTTCATTTCTCATACGGCACCAATTCTTTACTGCCTGGTGATGTTTTTTTTCCTGGTAGCTGATACGGTGGCACAAAATGCCGTTGTTCGCCATTATACTGCCAAGGATGGCCTCCCTTCCTCCATTGTGTACCGCTGTGCGCAGGACCATCGCGGCTTCATGTGGTTTGGCACTGAATCGGGCATCAGCCGGTTTGACGGAAAGAACTTCCGCAATTTCTCTATCCCCGACGGACTGACCGAAACCGAAATACTCGATATTTTTTGTGCTGCTAATGGTGAATTATGGCTCATTCCATTTGGCGGCAACCCCATGCGTTTTGACCCGGTAACAGAAAAATGCCATACTGCTGCCACTGATCCTGAACTGAAGAAAATTGTTTACCGCGGCATTTTGAATATCTCGCAACTCCGCAATGGTGATATACTTTTCTCCTACCTGAATAATGCCGGTTTATACCGCTATTCGAAAGGTAAGGTATCCGAAATACCGCTCCCGCCCGGTAGCAACGGCAATATCAAATCAGTATATGAACTGCAGGACGACCAGGTGCTGCTTAATATTCCCAACAGCACCCCTGTGATAAATGTTGAGGAGGCAAGAGTAACCTCAACTCCTAATATTGATGGAGAGGTGGCAGCCATCACCGGCGATACTGTTTTTTCTTTTAATAATAAAAAAGGGTTCCTGTTTGCTTCACGGCTTTCGAAAGGGTGGTCGGCAGTGAAATACGATAGTATTAAAATTGACCAGGGAAATAAACGCATCAACGCATGGGGGGGATTGCTTTACCTGTGCGACAGTCGTGGCGGAGTGCATGTATATGATCTTGCCCTGCGGAAAATAAACACGCTGTTCCCGGATGAGTTGTTCAACACCAGTTTTGCCGACCGTGACGGCAACCTCTGGCTTTGCAGCAACAACAATGGTGTTTATAATATTCCTGTATCAAAGGTCAGGTACTTCAACCGCAGCAGCGGGCTTACCGGTGATTATGTGAGTTCATTGTTACCGCTGCCGGGTAATGGTGTGCTTACAGGTTTTTCAAATGGCACTATGAATCTTGTCAACACCGAAACCGGTGATATATCCCGCCTTTTTTCAGAAGAAAGCGGAACACTGAGCAACCGCATCCGTAAAATAATCTCCACCCGCAATGGCGGTATCATGGCCATATCAGATCGCAGTCTTGTTTATTCAGACGGGCGATTACCGCTACGCTTCACCAGCTGGAGCCCTTATGGTGCCGGTGGATTGGGTGGAAAAGACATCAGCGAATACCTGCCCGGTCAATTCCTGGTGGCGAATACTAATCACCTGTTGCTGGCAGATCCTGAACGGGGTGTGCTCGACACATTTTATGTCGGGCGTACCACCAGTGTGGAAGCCGGTACAGAGGGAGATGCGTGGTTTTGCACCATCAACGGTGTTTATTACAGTAAAAATATCCGTACCCGTCAATATGAATATATCGGCAACCGGGATACCCTGCTCACCCGCCGTATGAATAATATGGTACTGGCACCCGATGGGTTATTATGGATGGCCACGGCAAATACCGGTGTTCTTGTTTTGCAAAATAATAAAGTGATTGCCCGGCTTACAACTATGCAGGGCATGGCCAGTGATCTTTGCCGGAATGTTTTTCCTGAAAAAGATACCAGCCGGGTTTGGGTGGCCACCAATAACGGTATCAGCAGCATCACGTATGGTTTCCGGCAGGGAGAGTTTACTTACAGCATCCGCAATTATAACGCCAGCGATGGCCTGCCCGACAACGATGTGCAGAAGGTAAGTCTTGCCGGCGGAAAAGTAATTGCCGCCACAGCCAGCGGCCTGTTGATATTTGAACCACATGCCACGCAACAAACCATTCCTGTACACATTGTAGAGGTGCAGGTGGAAGGAAAAAAACAACCGGTAAATGAAAGCTTCAGCCTGCGGTATTTTCAGAATGATATAAGCATCAGCTTTACAGGCATCTGTTTTACCTGTGGCGGAAATCTGCCTTACGAGTACCGGATGCTCAGCGGGGGCAGTGATACCACCTGGATCAATACTGAGAGCCAGCAGGTAAATTTCAGCGCCCTGCGACCCGGCCGGTACACCTTCCAGGTAAGGACAGCCACCGGCAAGAATATCACCTCTATTTTCTTTTATATCAAACGGCCGTGGTATATCCAGTGGTGGTTCTTTATGCTCGTTGCCATTGTGGCTGCGGTAACTATGGCATTAGTATACCGCCGCCGCATCAGGAATATTGAAGAAAAAGCCAAACAGGCACAACAGATGGCACAACTGGAAATGCAGGCACTTCAGGCGCAGATGAATCCGCATTTTATATTTAACTCACTGAACTCGATCAATCATTTTATTGCAGAAAATGACAGTGCCCGTGCACAAAACTATCTCGGCAGTTTCAGCCGGCTGATGCGCCTATTCCTCGAATCATCCCGCAGCAAGTATATTTCGATAGCACAGGAAAAGGAATTGCTTTCTCTGTACCTGCAACTGGAGCAGCTCCGGTTCAACAATCGTTTTACCTACTCGGTAGAAATTGACCCGCTGCTTAATACCGGTCATGAAATACCTTCTATGCTGGTGCAGCCTTTTGTGGAGAACTCTGTTAATCATGGCCTGTTTAACAAACCGGGTGCTGATGGTTTTATCCTTGTGCGTTTTTACCGGGAGGACAGCCAGCTTTGCTGCCGGGTGGAAGATAATGGTATTGGCCGTGCCGCTGCTGCATTGCTCCGGCAAAACACCCAGCACATATCCCGCAGCATGCAGATCACAGAAGAGCGGTTGAAAACACTGGAACAAAGCACCGGAACAAAAACACATATCTTAGTACAGGATAAATATGATGACAGTGGCAATGCCGCCGGTACCATCGTCATTATCCGTATTACCGAACAAGAAGAACAGGCAGTATGATGAATGCCATTATAATTGATGACGAAACATACGGAAGCGCCACACTGGAAAAGATGCTTCAGCAACATGCGCCGGGTATACAGGTTATCGCCAAAGCTGCTTCAGCAGCAGAAGGAAGACAGGCCATCTTAAAACACCAGCCCGATCTCGTTTTCCTGGATATTGAAATGCCGGGAGGCAGCGGCTTTGATCTGCTTGCCGGTTTTGAAACGCCTTCCTTCCAGGTGATATTTGTTACCGGGTACGACCGCTATGCGTTGCAGGCTATCAAATGCTGTGCGGTTGACTACCTCCTGAAACCGGTGGAGCCTGCCGAACTGAACCGTGCCCTTGATAAGCTGAACAGGAATACTCAAAATGCCACACTTGAACGGCTGCAGCACCTGGTGGATTTTATGGCGAAGCCGAGCAACAAAAGCAATAAGATCTGTGTGCCCACACCAAATGGTATGGAACTGATACCGGCTTCAGATATCTGCTATTGCGAAGCCAGCCGCGAATACACGCTGCTGCATACTACAAACAACGGAGTGATCACCTCTTCGTATAATATCGGTGAATTTGAATCCATGCTGGAAAATTTTGGGTTCTTCCGCATACATAATTCTTATATCATCAATCACGATAAAGTGCTCCGCTACCTGAAGGGCGAAGGCGGCACGGTGATTATGAGCAATAAGACCGAACTGCCGGTTTCCCGGCGCAGGAAACCGGAGTTTCTCGAGTGGCTGAAAAACTGATTATTGTCACAGCCATCCGTATTCATTCTTCAGCCAGAAAATGTCCTGTTGCCGCCATCCGTTAAACACCACTCCTTTCCTGTTACGGTTTAAGCAATCTTGCAGCATTAATTATAATTGCTAAACTGTTTTACATGAAAAAAATTACTCCCCTTTTCATGGCCGGCAGCCTGCTGATCGCTGTTTGCTGTAATACTGCCTGTGGCGGAAAAAAGAAAACCGGTGAAGATGCCGCTTCCAAACCGGAAACGGCCACTGCTGCACCTGCCGCTGCTATGAAACCCCTTGATCTCAGTTCACATGGCATTCCGCTCACCATAACGGCGCCGGAAGGTGCTGCTGTTAGCCGTGAAGAAGGCACCGGTGTGATAGCCGTGGTAAAGGACCGATTTAATGTTTTAATCAGCGAAGACAAGTACGGTGATGAAAATGCCACGGCTGAGCAGGCCAAAGAAACCCTGCTGCAGGAAGATAACCAAAGCCTGAATGATCCGGATATGGGTATGAAAATGGAAGTGCTGAAGAATGATCCCACCGGCTACCTGTACATGACCACCAACAAACAGGGAGGTAAGATCTGCCGCTTTACGTATGTGATTGCAAAGGATGGTAAAAAGTATGTAGCCAAAGAAAACTTCATGGAACTGAACGATATTGATAAATCTATGGAAACGGGCTACTCCATCAGCCGGGAAGAAGCGGAAGCTATGTACAATGCGGTAAAACAATAACGGGATTATACAACCAAAACCAACTACCACACACCAGTTACAGTCCAACCATTACCGCTGTCCTGCCTTGAAAATTCTGCAGGTCTGTACATGGCCTCATCAGTAAAAAGCCGCTTCTTCCGGGGAGCGGCTTTTGTATTTTATCACACTTCGTAAGAATTGGCTGTTCATTTTGTAACTTACTCTTCAAATTTAACCACATGCATCGCCGCTCTTTTGTAAAACAATCAGCCTTTACCCTCGCTGCCCTCACATTGGCCAACCGCCAGCTATTGTCGGCCCTTACCGATAATCCCTGGAAGATCACCATGCTGACCAAAAGCCTCGGCATCTTTACGGAGAAAGGCGGCACGATTGCTTTTTATTTGGGCAAAAAAGGAATGGTGGTGGTTGACTCACAGTTTCCTGAGCAAAGCAAACACCTGGTGGATGAACTGAAAAAGCGCAGTGAGAATCCTTTCAGCCTGCTGATCAACACCCATCACCACGGCGACCACAGCGGCGGTAATATTTCTTTCAAGGGAATAGTGCAGCATGTGCTGGCGCATGAAAATTCGAAGAAGAACCAGGAAAATTCAGCCAAACAAAACAAGAGCGAAGACAAACAGCTTTACCCCGATCAAACCTATACCAATGTATGGTGCCATAAAGAAGGCAAGGAAAATATCTGTCTGTACCACTTTGGCGCCGCACATACCAACGGCGACAGTTTTGTACATTTTGAACATGCAGATATTGTACACTGTGGCGACCTGGTATTTAACCGGCGGCATCCGTATGTGGACAGGGGCGCCGGTGCCAGTATCAAAAGCTGGATAGAAGTGCTGAATAAGGGTTTGGATAAATTCAGCCGCAACACAAAGTTTATTTATGGCCATGCCGCCACCGGATATGAAGTAACAGGCACCGCTGATGATGTGAGGGCCTTTCGTGATTACCTTGGCAATGTGCTGAAATATGTGGAAGCGGAAATGAAGGCCGGTAAAACCAAAGAGGAGATACTGAAAGCGACACTCATTCCGGGTGGGGAAGAGTGGAAGAGTGATGGCATACAACGGCCATTAGGTGCTGCTTATGATGAACTTGCTGCGGGTAAATAATTCAACCGCTTTTTTTAAAACATAGTTTATGTCAACTCTTTTTATTGTTGGCGTTGCCGGGTTTGTGGTGCTGCTGCTTATACTGGCTTATGGAGGAAACCTGTTCGGGGGAAATAGTAAAAAGTACAATCACCAGCCAGGGGATCCTGACGCAGAGATCAACTCCAACAGCCAGTTCACCGGCAGCGATCAGCACATGAACCCACTGTTGTTTCAGCAGGGAAGCCAGCACAGTGAAGTAAAGGAAGAAGGCACGCCTGGTAATTATGAAGAAGGTATGGAACACAGCAGTACGACAGACAGCAGCACCGACAGCTATTCTTCCTCCGACAGCACCAGCAGCGATAGCAGTTCTTCCTCCGACAGTGGTTCTTCGTCCGATAGTGGTTCTTCCGGCTCATCTGATTAAGGGCTTCTATAAGTACCAATTATGGAGAAAAAATCCTGTTGTTTGGAAACCATTAGTTTTATAAAAAAGGCAGATCGGTTTCCAGGTTATTATTTCCTGTTTCTCACCTCGCCTTCTCCGCCTCAATCAGTTTCTCTATCACAAAATAAGTAATGGGACAAAAGCTGCTGTTCTTCAGTGCCAGTGGCTGGCGTTTCAGCATGAAGTCGTCATCCATATACGGAAACCGGGCACAGTCGTTGGGCCGCACATCGTATATACTGCAATAATTATCCGCACCAAGGAAGGGGCAGGGCAGTTGCTGCAGCACATTATCGCCATCCTCATCCACCCGCAGGTAGGTGTCGCGGAAATCGCCTTCCTTCATCCCGAGGTATTTGCTGATGCGTTTGATATCCGGCGGGGTAAACCGGGGAGAGTATTTCTTGCAGCAATTGGCACATTGCAGGCAGTCTATTTTGGCAAAAGCCTCCTCGTTCAGGGCGGGGAGTTGTTTTAATACCACATTCTTATTGGCCCGGTGCAGAAATTTCTTGTACTCCTTCTGCCTCTCGCCGGAGCGTTTTTCCCAGTTGTGCAACAGTTTATCCTGCATGGTGCAAAGAAAGGCATTTCACCCCTTTTCCCCACCGGTAAAGTGAGGCCGTTTTTCTGGGTTAACCAACGTAAATTTGCACCGCATTAATCAACACTTATCACAAGGCCTTATTGATTGCTAAATACGGAAACATGATGAACCTCTTTGAACAACAGGCAAACGAATTTCTTCCCCGCCACATCGGACCCCATGAAGCTGACACGCAGAAGATGCTGAAAAAAACCGGTGCCGCCTCACTGGAGCAGCTAATCAGTCAGACTGTACCCGCTTCCATCCGAATGGAGCAGCCGCTCAACCTGCCTTCAGCCATGAGCGAACACGAATACCTGAAGCATATCAAAGAAGTATCGCTGAAAAATAAGGTATATACCAGCTATATCGGCCAGGGTTATTATGATACTATCACGCCTTCGGTGATACTCCGCAATATTTTTGAAAATCCGGGATGGTACACCCAGTACACACCCTACCAGGCTGAAATATCACAGGGGCGCCTGGAAAGCCTGCTGAATTTTCAAACCATGGTCAGCGACCTGACTGCCCTGCCTATCGCCAATGCCTCCTTGCTGGATGAAGCCACTGCAGCGGCAGAGGCCATGACGATGTTTTTCAATACACTGAACAAACAAGACCATATAGAGCGGCCTAAATTCTTTGTTGACAAAGAAATATTCCCGCAAACAAAAGATGTGCTGTACACCCGTGCCATTCCCGTGGGTATAGAGATCGTGGAAGGTGATCATAAAAATGCCGGCATTGACGCCAGTTATTTTGGCGCTATTGTACAATATCCCAACAACAAAGGTGCTATTGAAGATTACCGGCAATTCATCAGTGATGTGCATACCGCCGGAGCCCTGGTGGTGATGGCCACAGACCTGCTCGCACTTACCCTGCTTACGCCTCCCGGCGAACTGGGTGCTGATGCAGCCATCGGCTCTGCACAGCGCTTTGGTGTGCCGCTGGGGTATGGCGGACCACATGCCGCTTTCTTTGCTGCCAAAGATGATTTCAAGCGCAGCATGCCCGGCCGCATTATCGGTATCAGTATTGATGCCCAGGGCAACAGGGCCCTGCGTATGGCCCTGCAAACAAGGGAACAGCATATCAAGAGAGAAAAAGCCACTTCCAACATTTGCACCGCCCAGGCATTGCTCGCCAATATGGCTGCCATGTATGCCGTATTTCACGGGCCGGAAGGACTGACCAATATTGCCCGCCGCATTGCCCTGCTTACCCAAACGGTGGCAGAAGCCATTGAAGAAAGAGGCTACGAACTGGTGTCAACTGATTTCTTTGATACTATTACTGTAAAAGTAAAAGATGCTGCCGCTATCCGGGAAAAGGCAGAGCGTCAGCATATCAATCTCCGCTATTTTGACAATACTCATATCGGTATTTCACTGGATGAAACCACTGATGTGGCCGACCTGTACGACCTCATCAACTGTTTTGAAAACGAAACCGACCCCGTGGCATTCGATATACATGAAGAAGCAGAACTGAATCACCTGCCCCCGGCCTTGTACCGCAGCAGCCAGTTCCTCACGCATCCTGTATTTAATATTCACCGTAGTGAAAGCCAGGTGATGCGCTATATCAAACAACTGGAGAATAAAGACCTTTCGCTGAATACCTCGATGATCTCTCTTGGCTCCTGTACGATGAAGCTGAACGCTGCCTCCGAAATGATGCCACTGAGCTGGTCTCACTGGGGCCGTATTCATCCCTTTGCTCCTTCGGCACAGACAGAAGGATACCAGTACATCATTGATGAACTGAGCCGCTATCTCTGCGAGATCACCGCTTTTGATGCGTGTAGTCTGCAGCCCAACAGTGGTGCGCAGGGTGAATATGCCGGTTTGCTGACCATCAAAGCATATCACGAAGCCAATGGCAATCATCACCGCAATGTGATGCTGATTCCTATCTCGGCACACGGCACCAACCCTGCCTCTGCAGTAATGGCCGGTATGAAAGTGGTGGTGGTGAAAGCGCTGGAAAACGGGTATATAGATGTGGAAGACCTGAAAGCAAAAGCTGCGCAATACAGCAATGAACTTTCCGGCATCATGATCACCTATCCCAGCACTTATGGTGTATATGAGGAAACGGTAAAAGAGATCACCGACATCATACACCAGCACGGCGGACAGGTGTATATGGATGGCGCCAATATGAATGCACAGGTGGGATTAACGGCTCCCGGTCTTATCGGGGCTGATGTTTGCCACCTGAACCTCCACAAAACATTTGCCATACCACACGGCGGTGGCGGCCCCGGCATGGGCCCCATTTGTGTGAAGGAACATCTCGCACCGCACCTGCCAGGGCATGTTGGGAATGGGGAATCGGCAATGAAGGATTCCATCCATCAATCAACATTCATTACTCGCCACGCTGTATCTGCGGCTCCTTATGGTTCGGCATCCATCCTTCTCATCAGCTATGGCTATATCCGCATGCTGGGTTTTGACGGAGTAAAGAAAGCCACTGAATATGCGATCCTCAATGCCAATTATATGCGGGCAAGACTGGATGGCGCTTATGACATTTTATATACCAATGATAATGGACAGTGCGCCCACGAGTTCATCGTGGATCTGCGGCCCTTTAAGAAGTCGGCCGAGATAGAAGCTGAAGATGTCGCCAAACGCCTGATCGATTACGGCTTCCATGCTCCTACCATGAGTTTCCCGGTGCCGGGTACCATCATGATAGAACCTACCGAAAGTGAAGACAAAGCAGAGCTCGACCGTTTTTGTGATGCCTTGCTTTCCATTCGTGAAGAGATAAAAGCCATTGAAGAAGGACGGGCAGATAAAAAAGACAACCCGCTGAAGAATGCACCGCATACGCAACTGGTGGTAACAGCCGATGAGTGGAAGCATCCTTATACACGACAGGAGGCAGCCTTCCCGCTGTATTATGTAACGCAGCATAAATTCTGGCCATCGGTGGCAAGGGTAAATAACACACATGGTGACAGAAACCTTATCTGCACCTGTGAGCCGGTGGAAAGCTATATGGAAACAGCATCGTGAATGCTGCTGGTAAAACCGATTTGATAATAAAAACAAACACGCATGTTTGCCGGACTGCCAAACTATCTTGTCATCACCTTCCTGGCAGCCGTGGCGCTTACCTTCCAGTTTTTAATGTCGGCCGCCAGGGTCAAACGCTGGCCGGTGATCATCATGTCGGCCTGGCTCCTGGTTTCCGGTGCATTGGCCTTTGGTGATTTCTTTGCCGATACTTCCGGAATGCCGCCAAGGTTTATACTGGCCGTAGCTCCGCCATTTATTTTTATCATACTGCTCCTGATCACCAAAAAAGGGCAGGGTTTTTTGGAATCACTTGATATCCGGATGTTGACGCTGCTTCATGTGGTGAGGATTCCGGTGGAACTGAGCTTATACTGGCTGGCGGCAGAAAAACTGGTACCCGGCCTTATGACATTTGAGGGAAGAAACTTTGATGTGATATCAGGCCTCACGGCACCTGTGATGTACTTCCTGTGTTTTAAGAATGGAAAAATAATCCGCCGCAAGCTGCTGCTGTACTGGAACCTGCTTTGCCTGGCCTTGCTGATAAACATTGTGGTGAATGCTGTACTCTCTGCACCTTTTTCCTTTCAGCGGTTTGCCTTTGATCAGCCCAATATTGCTGTTTTGTATTTCCCTTTTGTATGGCTGCCTGCTTTTATCGTGATGGTGGTGTTTCTCAGTCACCTGGTGGTGATAGGACGATTGCAGCAGAAAACTGAATGAGGGCTTACTGGCAGCAGTATTTCATTATACATTGTTCTGTTGTTCATTAATCATCAGATTGGCTTCATAACATACATATAAAAAAGTGCAGATAAGCCACTGTCAAAAATGAAAGACCTGTTACAGCCATATAATCCAGAATGGAAAACCGGGTTTGAAAACCTGAAAGCCATTCTCAGTTCAGCATTGAAAGATTTTGAAACAGTCATTGAGCATGTAGGCAGTACTGCCATACCCGGTCTTTGTGCCAAACCCATTTTAGACATTGACATAATAACAGACAAGAAAGACCAACTGGCCGGAATAGCTGTCATACTCGAAAAGCTTGGGTACAAAAACAAGGGTGAACAGGGAATAGCCGGCCGCTATGCATTCAGGCAAACATCCGGGCTAACCCCTTTCACGGCCAACTCCGTAACATGGCCGGAACATCATCTTTATGTGTGCTATTCAGATAGTATAGCCCTGAAAAATCATATCCTCTTCAGGGATGTTTTACGACAGGATAAAGACCTTGCACACAAATATGCCCTGCTTAAAACAAACCTTGTAAACCGGCCGGGTATGAAACGGGAAATATACACTCAACTGAAAACGGATTTTATCCTTGAAGTGCTGGCTGCAAACGGGTTTGATGAAAAAGACCTGTCTGAAACAAAGAATGCAAACATTTAATATACCGGCTGGAGTAATTTTATGCCATGCAAATCAACAATTGTACAAAAGCCGACCTGCCGCTGCTGATGAATTTTTATGAAATGGCAAGAGAATACCAGCGTACACACTCCAACCGTAATTGGCATCCGTTTGAGCCTGAAAATGTGCTGGAGGAAATACTGGACAACAGGCAATGGAAACTGACGGAAGACGGTGAAGTAACAGCAGTTTTCCTCACCACCTACAGCGACCCGGTGATATGGGGAGCCCGGAATGAAGAACCTTCGGTTTACCTGCACCGGATCGTTACCCATCCTGCTCATCACGGCAAGAACAATATGCAAAAGATCATTGCCTGGGCAAAAGAACATGGCAAGAGCCTTGGCAAACAATTTATCCGTATGGATACATGGGGCGACAATCCGCGGCTGGTGGATTACTATATACGATGCGGGTTTACCCTGCTGGAAGTGGTGGTACCGGAAGACCGCTCTGGTTTCCCGGCCTATTACAATTTCGACTCCATGAGTTTATTGCAAATGGATATTGAGTAAAGATGTAAGAAGGAGTTGAATGTTGGCAGTTGACTGACTACCGTTGACCGTTGACCGATGACAGTTGACGGCGTTCAGAACCCGGTGATGCAATATGCCTTCTGAATGGCTTAGCAATCGGAGAATTGGGAAGTGGTAAACGGCTGCCGGCCTATCACGCTAACATTAAACCTTGAACTTTAAACCTTAAACTTTAATGCTTAAACGCCGAAATAATAAATAGTAAATCTCCCAACATCACGCCAACTACAGACTTAAGACTATAGACTATTAACTTAAAACCCGTCCAGCATCTCCTCCCAAACTTTCTTATCCATATCCTCCAAAGCCACCGGTGCTGCTGGTTCATTGCCAAATTCATTCAGGATAAGGCGCCACCAGCCCACGTTTTTCCATTGGCCCAGTTTGTATCCCACCTGTTCATACGTGGCGAAATAAGTGAAGCCCAGTTGCTCGTGCAGTGCCACACTGTTGGGGTTGGGCAGGTTTATCACAGCATATACATTGCGAAAGCCCTGTCGTGTAAGTATGGCAAACAAAGCCTTGTACAAGGTACGGGCAATTCCCCGCCGGTGGTGATCATCATGTATGTAAACCGAACATTCCACACTCCATTGGTAGGCCACCCGTTCCCGGTAGCGGGATGCATAAGCATACCCGATGACCATCCCGTTTTCTTCAGCTACCAGCCAGGGACAAAACCGGAGATACTGGCTGATGCGGTCAGCAAAAGCAGCCTCTGACGGCACTTCTGTTTCAAACGTAAACGAAGTATCGCGGATATAAGGAGCATATATATCCAGTATGCCGGCGGCATCGGCGGGAGTGGCTGATCGGTAGCTGATCATGACTGTGTTGTTAAAAACCAAAGCCCACTTTCGTGGGCTGTTGGTTGTGTGTACCGGGGAGCAGACTTGAACTGCCGACCTCAGGGTTATGAATCCTGTGCTCTAACCAGCTGAGCTACCCCGGCGGGTGATATTTTTTCTATCCCGGGCAATGAATCCTGTTCCCGAACTGCGTCGGGATACCCCGGAGGGTAAATTATTTTTCTATCCCGGGCTATGAATCCTGTTCCCGAACGAAGTCGGGATACCCCGGCGAATATCTTTAATCCTGTTCCCGAACTGCGTCGGGATACCCCGGAGGGTAATTTGCCAAGACACACGGGCAACGGGCGGCAAAAATAATCGTTTTATCCTTACCAGCGGCACAAAAATGGCTGTTTTTGCCCGGCAAATCCGGGCCTGATTATTTCAAAACCTGTTCAAATAACTTTATTTTTACCCGGCTAAAGTATAGTCTTTTGTTTCTCAACCAACGCTGTAGACACTTCTGCCATTTTTTCATTTTAAACCTCCTGATATGAAAATTGCTGCAGCACTGCTTCTCTTCTTTTCTGCCTTAAAGATTTCTGCACAGCCGTATAATAACGAGTGGATCAATTACAGCCAGACCTATTATAAATTCAAGGCAGGTGCCAGCGGCCTCTATCGCATTACCCAGCCCACTCTTGCCACGCTTGGCATTGGCGCTATACCGGCGGAACGTTTTCAACTCTGGAGAAATGGTAAAGAAGTGCCTTTGTACACCACCACAGCCACGGGTATAATGGGTGCTGCTGATTATATTGAATTCTGGGGCGAAATGAATGATGGCAAACCTGATAATGCCCTGTACCTCGACCCCTCCTACCAACTGAATGATAAATGGAGCCTCGAAAGCGATACCGTTGCTTTCTTCCTGACCGTTACCAGCAGCGGTGGCAACCAGCGCTACACTCCCACTGCCAACAGCCTGCCCACGGCGCTGACCCCTGAACCTTACTTCATTCATACCGTAGCCAAATATTATAAAGACCAGCGCAACCCGGGGCTGGGTGGTTTGCCAGGCGACCTGTTCTCATCTTCTTATGATAAAGGTGAGGGATGGACCTCGACCGATATCATCAGTGAAGCCATCCGCAGCGGCAGTTCCTACTTTATTCAAAATGGAACATCTCCGCCGCTTGTGATGAATAACCTTTTTGTTTATCCCACAGGACCGGCCCCCACACTTAAGGTGTCTGCATCGGGCAATTCCACCTATCAGCGTTATTATAAAATGACGCTGAATGGCGACTCCGTCACAGGGGCCACGATAAATAATTTTGACATCAATACCACCAGCACCACATTTCCCTTGTCGCTGATAGCGGGCAACACTGCCACTTTTGTTGCCACGAATGTATCGGGCACATTAAGCTGCCCTGCTGATCCAATGTTTGCCTGTGCCAAAGACAGGATGGTGCTTCACAAGATTGAAATGAAATACCCCCGGCAGTTCAATTTTGGCGGTGCTGATAATTTCCTGTTTGAATTACCTGCCAGTGCAGCCGGCAATTACCTGGAAATAGCAGGGTTCAGTTATGGCAGTGCCAGCCCGGTGTTGTACGACCTTACCAACCAGCGCAGGTATGTATGCGACATCAGTGCTGCACCGCTGGTAAAAGTGGTGTTGCAGCCTTCAGCCACAGCCCGGCAATTGCTGCTTGTATCGCAGGCGCCATCTTTTATAAGAGATGTTACGGTCTTTCAAACCAAAAACTTTATTGATTATTCAGTACCGGCAAGGCAGGGAGATTACCTGATCATTTCTCACCCGCAACTGATGGCGGGGCCGGGCGGCCTGAACCCCGTAGATGAGTACCGTGCATACCGCAGTTCTGCCACCGGCGGTGGTCATAATGTCAAAATATACCTGGCAGAAGAACTGAAGGACCAGTTTGGATTGGGAATAAAAAACAATCCGGCCGGTATACGCAATTTTCTGCGCTGGGCAAAAGCCACGTACAGTCAGCCGGTAAAGAATGTATTGCTGATAGGCAAAGGCGTTACTTACCCTGATTACCGTGCAAGGGAAAATGAGCCTTCCATCGACCAGCTTGCCCTGGTGCCAACCTTTGGCTATCCGCCATCCGACAACCTGTTGGGTACAAATAGTATCACTGCTACGGTGCCGGATGTTTCCATCGGCCGGATCTCAGCCATCACCGGTGCCGAGGTGATGGATTACCTGAATAAGGTAAAAGAATATGAACAGCAGCAGGCATTTTCTTCCCCGCTGATAGCCGATAAAGCCTGGACAAAGAATGCGGTACACTGTGTGGGTGCCAGTGATGGAATAACAGCCGATCAGCTTACGTTTGCCACCAATGAGTTTACCCGCATTATAAAGGATACATTATATGGCGCCAATGTAACCACTTTCAGTAAAGCATCGAGCGCCCCGGTGGATCTGAATGCCAGTGAGAAACTGTACCAGGTTTTCCAGCAGGGAATTGGTATTCTTACCTACTTCGGACACTCTTCTGCCAATACGCTTGAATTTAACCTGGATCACCCGGAGAATTATAACAATCCGTCGAAATACCCGATGATGTTTGTACTGGGTTGTAATGCCGGTAATTTTTATGGTGGCAACCCGCTCCGACTTGCGCAGAAAGAAACCTTATCGGAGAAATTTGTACTGGCCAGCCAGCGGGGTTCCATAGCATTTATTGCCAGCACACATACGGGCCTGCTGAGCACGTTGGCCACACAGAACAGTTATGTATATAATGAGATCACCCGTTTCAGTTATGGAAAAACTATCGGCGAGATCATGCGTTCGGCCAACACAAAAATGCTGACATCCGTCCCGGGTGAATACTTTTCCCGTATTCATGCAGAAGAGACCACGATCCATGGTGACCCTGTGCTTCGCCCGGATGTACTGGCGCCAAAGCCTGATTATGCCATTGAAGAGCAATACCTGAAAGTGAATCCCTCATTCATATCAGTGGCAGAAAACCGTTTTACGGTAAAAGCACAACTGTTTAACCTTGCCAAAGCTATTGACAAGGATGTGGTGGTGGAAGTAAAGAGAACCTATCCCAACCTTACCACACAGGTCATTTACCGTGATACATTGCCCGGCATCCGCTATTCCGATTCTATCTCTGTATCGGTGGATATTGACCCGTTGCGTGATAAGGGTTTTAATAAAATATCTGTGTGCATTGACCCGGAAAATACCATAGATGAATTGTATGAGACCAATAACTGTGTTACCAAAGATGTATTCATTTATGAAGACGAGGCCCGTCCTGTTTATCCCTACAACTATTCTATTGTAAACCGTCAGAATATCAAAGTGGTGGCCTCCACTGCCAATCCTTTCAGTGGTATTAAGCAATACACCATGGAGATGGATACCACCGAACTGTTCAACTCCCCGCTAAAAGTAAGCCGCACCCTCAGTTCTTCCGGTGGCATACTGGAGTTTACTCCCGGCATTACGTTTACCGACAGTACGGTATATTACTGGCGTGTATCACCAGTGCCGGTAACAGGCAGCCCGGTATGGAACGGTGCAAGTTTTGTTTACCTCAATCCGGCCACTTCAGGGCTTAACAGCGGTGGTTTTAATCAATCACATTATTACCAGCACAGGGCTTCAGATACCAGCCGGCTTACTTACAATGCCGGCACACGCAAATGGTATTATACCAACCTGCAGAATAATATTAAAGTAAACCTCGGCACCTGGACAGTAAATGGGGTAACCGGGTACAACGATATTGCGGTGATCATGAATGATGTGCCACGGATCAGGTTATTCTGTACGCCTTCATCAGTGCAGTTTAATGTGATCGATCCTATCTCCTTTCAGCCCTGGATAAACCAGCAGGTATCACCCGGTGTATGGCAATATGAAAGTGGTCCGATCAACTGCGATCCTGCAGAAACCAGGATACATGCATTTGAGTATCCTTACGGAGATACTGCTGGCCGCAGAAAGGCCCGCAATTTTAT
>JAEUVM010000638.1 GCA_016787125.1 Chitinophagaceae bacterium
TTATCTCGTCTTTGCGAATGAATGAACAGGCTGGTGATGCTCTTGTTCTCATACGCATTGCGGATCGCCACGGCAAACAGTTCAGCCACACTCAGCACTTTGATCTTGGTGCTTTCTTTCCTTGGCGGTATCGTATCACAAACCACGAGTTCTTCCAGTACACTGTTTTCGATATTCTCGTATGCCTTTCCGCTCAGTACCGGGTGGGTGATGAGTGCTCTTACGCTTCTTGCTCCCTTTTCCTTTAAAAGACCTGCACTTTTTGCCAATGTTCCCCCGGTGTCGCAGATGTCATCTATGATCACAATATCCTTGTTGGTCACATCTCCTATCACCACCATGCTGGCGATCTCGTTGGCCCGTTTCCGGTGCTTGTCGCAGATCACCATTTCTGCATTGAAGTAGCTGGCTATCTCCCTGATACGGTTGGTAGCTCCTACATCGGGGGCCGCAAAGGTAAGGTTTTCAAGCCGCAGATTCTCTATATAAGGGATAAAAACTGCGTGGCTGTCGAGGTGGTCCACCGGTATATCAAAATATCCTTGTATCTGGGGTGCGTGGAGGTCCATGGTGATCACCCGGTCGGCGCCGGCTGCCACTAACATATTGGCTACCAGCTTGCTGCCGATGGCCACCCGGGGGCGGTCTTTCCGGTCCTGGCGGGCATAACCATAGTAGGGAATCACGGCGATCACCTTATCGGCAGAGGCACGGCGGGCGGCATCGATCATCAGGAGCAGTTCCATCAGGTTTTCGGCGGGGGCAAAAGTGCTTTGCACCAGGAAAACATAGTCGCCGCGTACACTTTCCAGGAAAATGGGGCTGATCTCGCCATCGCTGAATCGCTGGATGTTTACTTTTCCGAGGTTGGTGCGGTAGCGTTTACAGATTTGCTCCGCCAGCTGCTGTGAGCCGGTTCCGGAGAAGATTTTAGCAGTTTGCATCGCTGTTGGAATGTGATTCCAAAGGGAGTTCTTTGGTGCGGCGAAGATACTGATTCACCTATGGCATTTGCAAAAAAAACTGCTTACCCGCTCCTGCCCTTTTGGCTGCTCAGCGCATGGCGACTGTGTTCACCGGCTGTTGCACGGGTGTGGCCGGCAACCCTGACTTTCTGCTGTTTTCTCCTACAGACCGGGAGGATGTTGCATTACAACTGTAAAATAAAGAGGAACAGATAAAAACAGACAGAAGCAATGCCACCGCATAAATAAGCGCAAAGAATAATACCGGGTGCAATGAACCGGCTGTGCTGAAGGGTTTGGTTTTCATACTTACCAGATTTTAGGTTTTTCAACAGATCTTCAGTGGCTGGCAGCGGCTTGTTGGTTGTGGGCCAATCGGCTCACTCACAGTATAAAAATATTGGCTATACTTGCTTTATGCAAGAGCAGAAGTACTCTATTAAAAACTGGGCAAAAGACGACCAGCCCCGGGAAAAACTACTATTGAACGGACCCGAAAGCCTGAGCCATTCCGAATTACTCGCTATCCTGATCCATAATGGAAATAAGGAGAAATCCGCCGTGGAGCTTGGGAAAGAGGTACTGAAACTGGGTGACAACAGCCTGGTGGAACTGGGCAAGCTGTCCATCAAGGACTTTACCCGCATCAAAGGTATCGGCATGGCCAAAGCCATTACCATTTCTGCAGCGCTTGAACTGGGCAGAAGAAGACATTCCTCCCTGCTGCTGCCGAAGAATGCAATAAAGGGCAGCCGGGATACGGCTGAGTTTTTAAGGGCCAAATTAAAAGACTACCGGCATGAGGTATTTGCCGTGCTTTACCTGAATAAGGCTAACAGGATAAATCATTTTGAATTGCTGAGTGAAGGTGGCATTACCTGTACGGTGGCCGACCCCCGCATCATATTCCGCAGGGCGCTGGAGGAAGATGCGGTGAGTATCATTCTTTGTCACAACCATCCTTCGGGCAGCCTGAAACCAAGCGTTGCTGATGAACAACTCACTGCCAAATTAAAGCAGGCAGCCGCTTTTCTTGATATCCAGGTTATCGACCATATAATTGTCAGCGAATCGGGTTACTTCAGTTTTGCTGACGAGGGAATGCTGTGAGCATTCAGGCCTGGCCGGCAGGGCCGCCAAAGTTGAGCGGCATATGAATTTCTTCAAGGTCTTTTATAGGTCCGTTGAGTGTTTCGTATTTCTGTACATTCTCCACCATTGCTTTCATAAAACGTTTGGCATGTTGTGGGGTAAGGATGATCCGCGATTTCACCTTACTTTTTGGGGTGCCTGGCATCACGTTTACAAAATCGATTACAAATTCAGCGTGTGAATGGGTGATGATGGCCAGGTTGGCATAGGTGCCTTCTGCCACTTCTTCAGCTATTTCAATATTGAGCTGGTCTGCCTGGTTTTCTGGCTGTTCCATAGTTGTTTTTTGTAAAAGTACGCCTTGAAAGGTGATTAAATAAAAAAGGGGCTCTGTCAGAGCCCCTTAGAATATATAAACAAGAGAAATTATCTGGGTCCGAGGTAATCCATATCGTCAAAGAAGGCTCGGAGCGGATTACCATTGTAGTTCCAGTCAACCGTGATATGCTTCGTTGCCGGATCGTACTTGCTCAGGCGGCTGCCTGCTCCGGTAAACATGGTGATCGGGGGACCAGCAGGGTCTGTGCCTATCACACTGCTCACCAGGTCGGTGGCAAGATCAAAATTGATTTGCGGAGCCACAGTGGGGCCATACCAGCTCAGGCTGTTGCCCGGGCCGATACCGATGGGGTGACCAACGCCTCCTACCTCAGGCCACCAGAAGATCACATTATTAGGGCCAGTGGTGATAAGGTGCATCTCTGTCTGGTAGGGGAAGGTATAAGGAACACGATTATGATAACCGGTCAGGTTATACCGGGCATCATACTTGTTCTTCACACTGAATACCAGGAGCATATTTTTCATATTGGCTGCCACCTGGTAGCCGTTTGATGCAGAAGCTATGGTGATACCAACTCCATATTTCAGGTTCGGATTCAGCGATGTGGTGTTAGAGAATGTGATCGGAAACTCCACAAACTTCTGTCCTGCTGCTATTGTAACAGAAGCAGGAAGTGTGTACAGCGCAGAAGGGAATATCTGGACATTCTCTCCTGTGGCATCATTGTATGACTTAATGTCGCCTGCAGTGGTGGTACCGGTGGTATTGCTCAGGTTTACCGTGATATCGGCTTCAGCCACACCAGATGTTTCAAGGGTGATAGCCAGCAGGCCGTTTACCACCTGCGTGGTAGCCTGGGAGTTCAAGCCAAATCCCTGGGGGCTTTTATTGGCGTTGGGGAAGGCAACAGCCTTGATATCTGATACATTCAGACCATACTGGCCGTTTTCAAAACCTTTGTCCTTCAGACAGCCGGTGCCAAACACAAGGAGCATTGCTCCTAAGAAAGAGCCAAGTGTGATTTTCTTCATGGTGAAATGTTTAGATGATTTATTCTGTGAGTGCCTTCTTATGCACTTTATTGCCGAAATAAGTACGTTTACAATAACAGGTCGGATTTCTTTTTGTTCAATAACAGCTCGCTGCCCCAAACCCTGCTTTATTTTCCTGCTTCTTCAGCTCCCTGCCTGTCCTTCGCTGTATCCCGTACAGGATTAATAATCGGTGTGTTTTAGTCATACGGTTGCCAGCCTGCTGAAAATATTTTACAGAAATAAGCCGTGCCGGCCCTGTACAGCCGTTTGCCGGAAAAAGTGGGTAAAAAATTCAACAGTTTCCGGAAAAGAAAAGGGGCACCAGTAACTGATGCCCCTTTCGTATAAAAACATGAAGAGATTATCTGGGTCCGAGGTAATCCATATCGTCAAAGAAAGCACGGAGAGGGTTACCATTGTAGTTCCAGTCAACTGTAATGTGCTTGGTTGCCGGATCGTACTTGCTCAGGCGGCTGCCTGCTCCGGTAAACATGGTGATGGGGGGACCGGCAGGGTCTGTGCCTATCACACTTGCCACAAGGTCAGTAGCAGGATCAAAGTTGATCTGCGGAGCCACAGTAGAGCCATACCAGCTCATACTGTTGCCTGGTCCGATACCGATGGGGTGACCAACACCTCCTACCTCAGGCCACCAGAAGATCACATTGCTGGGGCCGGTTGTTACAAGGTGCATCTCTGTCTGGTAAGGGAAGGTATAAGGAACACGGTTGTGATACCCGGTCAGGTTGTAACGGGCATCGTACTTGTTCTTCACACTGAATACCAGGATCATATTCTTCATATTGGCTGCCACCTGGTAGCCGTTTGATGCAGAAGCGATCGTGATACCCACGCCATATTTCAGGTTCGGGTTCAGCGATGTGGTGTTAGAGAATGTGATCGGAAACTCCACAAACTTCTGTCCAGCTGCTATTGTAACAGAAGCAGGAAGGGTGTACAACGAAGAAGGGAATATTTGTACATTCTCTCCTGAGGCATCATTGTACGACTTGATGTCACCTGCAGTGGTGGTACCGGTGGTATTGCTCAGGTTTACCGTGATATCGGCGTCAGCCACACCAGATGTTTCAAGGGTGATGGCCAGCAGACCGTTTACCACCTGTGTGGTAGCCTGGGAGTTCAAGCCAAATCCCTGGGGGCTTTTATTGGCATTGGGGAAGGCAACAGCCTTGATATCTGATACATTCAGACCGTACTGCCCGTTTTCAAACCCTTTGTCCTTCAGACAGCCGGTGCCAAGCACCAGCAGCATTCCGGCCAGGGTTGAGGTAATTGCAAATCTTTTCATGTTGAAATTTGTTTAGTTTATTTCTCTGTTTCGGTATTAGTTTAAATCCCAGAATACTTTTCCTGAGAATACATTGATACTTCCTTCTGCAGAAACGTTTGCCGCATTGTAGTTGTACTCGTTTTGCGGGTAAAACAGCCTGCGGGGAATTGATGTGGCAGTTCTGTTGGGGTCAACAGAAAGCGTAGGGCCGGCATCGTAGGTGGCAGCAATACCATAACGAATATCGCTCCTCCTGTAATCAGACCAAACTTCAAACGGTGCAATAGTATTCAATGCAAACCACTTCTGAGACAGAATCGTGTATATACCGCCTCCGGGTTGCCCTGCCACTATGGAAGGAGCTGTGATATCCACATCAGGATAACCGGCATTAAATGAAATGTAGTTGTCAGCGTCTGTGGTTGTCAGTCCAAGCCATACAAATGATTCGCGGATCGCTCTTGTCAGGAGTACATCAGCAGTTGGGCCACTGGTGAGGAATCCACGATGACGTGCTTCCGCCTGGAGGAAGAGGCTTTCCACGCTGGTAAGTATCCATGCCCTTGAGGCTGCTCCACCCGGTATGAGACCCGGTCCGCGAACGGTGGAAAGCTGGGCACCCGTGGGCACACCTGCGCCTGAAGGAGTTCCGAAAGGAATACCTGTTTGTCCGGCAGTGGTACCATTGGGCGATACATAAAAGCGGTTGATCCTTGGGTCACCATCAAACTTGTAGTATTCAATGGCGTATTCGCTGGCGCGGAGGAAGTCACGCTGGCTTCCTGTTCCTGCCTCATTCGTTACAAATAAACGATAATAAGGAGCAGGTTTAGTACCAGTAAATCCTGGCTGAATATGAGCTGACTGACCTTCCATCAGGAAGCCATCTGCGGTGATCTTAGACATTTGTGTAGCTACGTTCACACCAGAAGCCACTGTGGTGGTTGTAACACCATTGTGGAGGTGGACCAGCATACGCAAACGAAGGGTATTGGCAAATTGCTTCCAGCGGGTAGTATTGCCGGCAAACACGAAGTCGGCGGTGGCAATATCAGGGTTTTTGGAAGGCTCTGTGGCAGCGGCATTGTTCAGCAGGGTGATTGCGGCATCCAGATCATTAAAGATGGCATTATACACATCCACACCCTTGTCATACTTAGGGGTGGATGATGCTGTACCCTTAAAGGCATCGCTGTATGGAATATTGTTGTATACATCCACCAGCAAGGCCATGTTGTGCGACTTCATGATACGGCCGATAGCCTCATAAGTGCCGGCACCAAGTGCATTGGCCTTATTGATCATGATGTTGTAGTTATTGGCATTGGCATAGAGGGCATTCCATACATCACCTACGTGGAAGTCGTTGGTAAAGGCGTATGTTTCTTCCTCGTTCAGTGACTGGAAGGATCCGGAACGGGCGCCATGGCCCATCCACCAACCCATCCACCACCAGTTACAATCCACTGCGTAGCAGGTAGCCTGGAGTGCGCCTGGCAGCAACACTGATGGTGTAACGGATACGTCCGTTACATCATCAGGGTTAGAGTTTATATTAAACTTTTCCTTCTTGCAGGACCCGGCAGTGAGTACCACCGCAGCCATACCGAGGGCGAAGATTATCTTGTTATATTTCATATCTCAAATGTTTTAAAGGTTTAGAATCTAAGGGCCAGGTTTGCACCAAAAATCCTTGTGGGGGGTGCGTTGAAGGCCGTGCTGCGGCCGGTAGCGTTACCGGTAAAGGCAGCATTACCATTACCACCCTGGAATTCTGGATCAGTCCATACGTTAGATTTCGGAACCCACATGAACAGGTTTCTTCCGTTGATACCGATAGTAGCTCCTTTCAGTACATCGTTGAATTTAGCTCCGAACAGTTTTGCAATGGGAATGTCGTAGTTTATTGCAATCTCCCTGATCTTCCAGAAAGCACCGCTTGCCAGGTAGTTGGAAGTAACGCTGGTATTCAGGTCGCTGTTCCAGAAGAGACGGCCATAAGTCTGTGTGTATATATTGGTGTTGGCAATATATTTACCAGGAGTGGTCGGATCTTCGTAAGAAGAATTGGGGAATACAAAAGCACGACGGCCGTTAGAAGCACTGCGGATAGAGATACCGTTGTCATCCATAAATCCGCCCAGCTGGTCAGCAACGATCTGGTTACCACCCCTGTAGTCAGCAACAGCACTGAAGCTGAGGCCTTTCCAGTTAACATTCAGGCTAAGACCGATGAAATCGGTAGGTGCGGTTTTGCCAAACCGGCGCAGGTTCGGATCCTGTGAAGGCATACCTGTGATCCTGTCAACCACGACACGTCCTTCCGGGTCGCGTACATAGTCAACCAGTTTGAACACGTAAGCAGACTGACCTACAATAGCAAAGTTGAAGTTGCCGATACCCAGTTCACTTACACCATCGATCAGCTTGGTGATCTCATTTGACTGCTTGGTATAGTTGGCTTTGAAGTCAATGGTAACGTTCTTGATCTTAACCAGCGGAGTAAGGCGGAGGTCAAACTCCATACCCTTGTTGGTGAAAGATCCGGCGTTTCTGATAGCTGTGGTATAACCGGTAGTATTAGAAAGCTGGATGTTGATCACCTGGTCGGTGTTATCCTGTGTATAGAAAGAAGCTTCGAAGTTGATTCTGTTTCTCAGAAAGCTGAATTCAGCACCCACTTCTTTGTTCAGCACGAATTCAGGCTTATAGCTGTCAGCAACAGTTGTGGCTGTAGCCTGGAATCCGAGTACATCTCCGTAAGGGAAGAACAGGGAAGAGGTAAAGGTGTTCTCAAAACCATATACAGGGATGGTTACGTTACCTGTTTTGGTAACAGCACCACGAAGTTTCAGGTAGTTGAGAACCTTATTATTCTTCAGGCCGGGGATTACTTCATGCAGCAGGAATGATGCACTTACACCAGGATAGAAGAAACCGATATCACCTTTTTTGAAAGCCTTGGCTGGATTCACAAGACGGCTGTCAAAGTCGTAGCTCGCAGTAGCCTCAAGGAATGCCCAATCGTTAAATCCGAAAGAGAATTTACCAAAATATCTTTCCAGCCTGTTCTTTGAGTTATCAACGCCTACTGTGGGTTCACCTTTACGGAGTTGTACAGTGAGCAGGTTGGCATTACCCAGGTTGTTACTTCCTACGCTGAGGAAGCGGAAAGAAGATTCGCGGTAAGACTGGCCTACGAGTAATCCAAAGCTGTATTTACCAAACTTTTTGTTCATATTGGCAAATACCTCAGAAGTGATCCTGCGGTTTACTGAGTTGGCACTAGTAACAGCCGCCGTGATATTCTGGGTACCATGGTCTCTGAGAGTGGCGTGGAATGCTGAATAGTTGAAAGCACCGCGGGTTGACTTAGCATCTGCGCTGGAGAACGTGGCACCAACGCGATAAGTAAAGTTCAGCCATGAAGTTGCTTTGAAATTCAGTTCACCGTTTCCGAAGATTTCATCTTCCTGTCCTATCTCACGATAGTTATCTTTTGCGAAATAAGGAGTCTTACCATTGTTATCAAGGTAAGGAGTATAGTAACCGTCGGGGCTGGAGAAATAATCTGTTCTCCACTGGGAGAAACGGTAGAAAGGAATCTGTGCAGGAGTACTTGTCACACCATAATAAACCACCTGGTTGTTATTGGTAACATTGTACTGTGATTGCGTGTAGCGAAGGTTGAACCCGGCTTTGAACTTGCCGTTTTCCCTTTCAGCTTTTAAGGTTACAGTGCGGCGATTATTCTGATCACCAGGCATTGTACCCCTGATAGCCACATTCTGAGCGCTGATGTAGAAATCACCTGCAGAATATGATACATCAGACTGGTTAGTCATACCCACATCATAGAATTTGCGACGGGCATTTTTGATAGCCTGGTAAGGAACCATGTACTTTTCACCGTTCGGGCCATCCTGTCCGATCTGAACAAGGCTGCCGTCGAATTCAGGACCCCAGCTCTGCTGCTCGATAGACTCATAAGTACCATAACCAGTAAGGGGATCGGGTGAATAACCAGAACCAAAGCGGAACTGGAATTTAGGCATATAGGAAATCCTTTCCTGCTGGTAAGTATGACTTACCGTTACAGTGGGCTTTCCTTTTACTCCTTTTTTAGTGGTAACGATGATGGCACCATTCACACCATCAGGACCGTAAATAGCGGTACCGGATGCTGATTTCATGATGGATACATCGGCGATGTCGTTGGGGTTGATTGAATTCAGGAAACCAAGGGGTACAGGAATACCATCCAGTACAAGCATGGGCTGGTTGTTTCCGGTAAGTGAACGGATACCTCTCAAAGTGAGGCGGGTATCGGCAAACACACCATTATTAGTGGTGGCTACGTTCAGACCAGATACTTTACCGGTAAGACCATTCTGGAGGTTGGTAACCTTAGCCTGGGTAAGTTCATTTGCCTTTACCTTAGAAAGGGAATAACCCAGTTCTTTAGGCTGACGGGCCTGACCTAATGCAGTGATAACCACCTCAGTACCTGTTACTGACTTGGTTTTTACCGTGATGGCAATGGTGCTACCTTGGCCGATTGTAGCTTCTGTTTCTTCGAGGCTGGCTCCGGATACCACCAAAACATCTCCTGTTTTGGCTACGATGCGGAACTGGCCATTGTTGTCAGCCGCAACACCGGTACGGGTGCCTTTTACTCTGATAGATGCTCCAGGCAATGGATTACCTGCATCATCGGTCACAGTTCCGGTTATTGTCCGGCTCTGACCAAACGCCATGGCTGTAAACAGCAATAGCATAGTAAGCAGTGAAGTAAATTTTCTCATGTTTACATCTGATTTTTAAAATTAAAAAGCATTGAATGTCAGCCGTTAGTGACAATTCTCAAAGGGTAAGGGTTATCGAAAAACCGTTTGAATTTCAAAGGATAAGGAGTGCAGATTAACTGCCACTTCATTGAAGAAGGCAGTGCATAAAGACACGGATGCCTTTGTTAATGCTGCCGCAAGGTAAAAATTTTTTTAACAAATAGTTGTATGATGTTAATTTTTATTAGCCCTGCATCATATTGATTTAAAAGCTTATGCGGGTTTGCAGCCTTATTTCCCCGCCTCCGTTTATAGCTGTACTGGTGCTCATAACATCCTCATTTCCCGGTCGTTTTTGAAAAATGCTGGCGGCCCAGCGCACCCAAAACTGCAGGTTTTTGCCTGCATCTTTTTGAAAAACAAGGTAAAACCGGTAACCCTCCCCATAAAATGCCGGGATGCTGTAACTGTATGCCACATCATTTTCATATGCATACACCCGGGAATCGTAGCTGCCGGTATTATAATACTGTAGCCTGCCTGAAATGGCCCATGAGGCCAGTAAAGGTTTATATACAGCATCAAAAAAACTTAGAAAGCCGGTTTCTGCCTGCCCGCCTGCTGGCCGAAACCACACCAATTCCGTACGGCAGCGAAGGGTCAGGGCAGCATTTATCCTTGCCGCCACCTGCGTGCGCCAGTTGGTACGGTATACCGGCCCCACATGGCTGGTACTACTGCTGCCGTTGATAACGGACAGATTGGCCTCTTTTACTTCCCTTCTGAAGCGGCTGTAAATTTCCGTCTTCCTGCCCGCTGCCACAGTAAGCTGAATAAGGTAATCACGACCACCAGAAGGTGCATCTGTGCGATACTTTAACCAGGGGAAACGATAGATATCATAATATATATCTGCCCGCCAGCCCGGAAAGGGCCTGAATGCTGCCCCAATGTAAAGACCGTTCTCATTGGAGGGGCTTGTGTTTTCCGTAAAGGCATTGCCATATAAAGCCTGGTAGTTTTCAGCCAGCCTGCGATGTATGACAGCTATATCCAGTCTTGGATCGGCACTCAGCTGTAATCCGTTGATCATTGCTTTACCGCCCCGCTTATCTATGGCAGCCTCACCGAAGAAGTGCATGTTGCGGATCGTGGCGCTGTAATCGGCGCTGAGGTTGTACCAACTGTTTCCGCCGATGGCAAAGAGATTATAAGGCTCCTCCTGTTTTTGTATAGGCAAAGAAAAACGATGTGCCACTGCATTAATTCCTGCATGCCATCTTTTTTGTTTAAATACAATGTTGGCTCCTGCTGTTTGCTGACTCAGTTTGTTTCTGTCGGCCAGTTCGCCATTTGTGCGGTTATAACCGGAGGTAAGCAACGAACTTACCCGTTCTTCATTTGTAAGCGTATCGGTAATGACGTTTGCATTCAGTTTTCGGAAAGAAACAAACGTTGTGATCTGTATTTTACCCTGCTGCAAGGTGGCGCCGGCTCCGCGGTAAAAATAAAATTCACCTGCCGATGTGTAGGGCCGCAATACTGGTGATTGTCTTTTTACAGCCAGGGCATCTGCACTTTTTTTAAAGGCCAGTGATTGCCATTGAATGAGCCCCTGTCCCATGTTGACAGTAAAATCACCTAAGGCAAGCGCTTTCAGCCGTGTATTATTTTTTATAAAAAAATGAAAGGAATAAAAGTCGAACCCGTAACGCTGCGCCCCTTTAAAAAACTGTTCTCCTGCATCCTTATCGGCGGTGATGCCATACAGCACAGCATTCTTTCTGTTATAACGGTACCGCAGCAGCAATCGTTGCGGACTGCCCCGGTACATTCCATTGCCGGCACTGCTGTTGTATTCAGAATTCTTTTCCAGCACCTGAGAAAACCGGAACAGGATACTATGCTCACCGCCTTTAAACATTTTTTTCAATGGGGCAATATCAGCTGATGATAGGGTGCAATAGGGTAAAACACGACGGATGGTGCTTATATCCCAATAAGGTATTGCCTGCAGTTCATACATATTTACCAAAGGGCCAAACAGCCGGCGATAATGCAGCAGCGACTGCACCTGCAGTTCATTCAGGATGCGTAGTTGTTTTAATTCTTCTTCCCCTGCTGTATTCAGTTGCAC
>JAEUVM010000407.1 GCA_016787125.1 Chitinophagaceae bacterium
GGGAGTGATAAAACCGGTATAGCGATAGCCGCCATCGTGCAGGTTCTTTTCTGTTTCCCTGAAAATGCGCATGGCGTTTTCCTGGCTGCCCGCCATCAGTGTATTGAAAAACACACGGCCGCTGAGCAGTTGTTTCTTTACTATGTTCAGAATGATCCACCTGCCCGTAAAGGTGAGGGTGAAATGAATAAAGAGCATGCCTGCAAAAGATGTGTAGTAGTAGGCATTGCTGCCAGGCTTATCATTAAATACAAATGCCAGGAATAATACAATACTGCCAAAAAGACTGCTTACGAAAGTGAGGGTGAATTCGGCAAACCTTGATTTTTTATACAGGTGATTGTATGTACCGGCCAGTGTGTACAATACAAGCCAGCCCGTGGGCACCAATGCAATAATATACAGCCATGCAGTGCGGCTTATCGGGTAGGCGCCTTTATCATCCAGCAGGCAGGTGCGAAGCGCATAAAAGCAGAACCATGCCAGTGCGGCTGTAAGGAAGTCGGTGGCTGCATAAAACGCTATTGGTATTTTTTTCCCGGCATTCATCAACGGGTGATAACATTGTTCCCGATCTTTTCGAGTATCTGGTGGGCCACATCCATTGCCATCAGGCCATCCACTTCAGATACCACCGTACGTGTATTGTTTTGAATGGCTTTTCTGAATTCATCCAGTTCCATCTTGATGGCATTTACCTCAGGTACGGCCGGGTTGGCCATGGCGATGGTCTTTTTGCCCGAAGGAGTTTCAATGTCAAAAGCAAAAACATTGGAATCCTGTGGTTCTTTCAGCTTGATGATCTCTGTTTTTTTATTCAGGAAATCTATTCCGATATAGGAGTCTTTCTGAAAGAGCCTGATCTTACGCATTTTTTTCATCGAGATCCGGCTGCTGGTAAGGTTGGCCACACACCCGTTGTGAAATTCGATGCGTACGTTGGCAATATCCGGGGTTTCCGTCATTACTCCCACGCCGCTGGCAGAGATACTTTTCACATCACTTTTTACAATACTCAGGATGATGTCGATGTCGTGGATCATCAGGTCCAGTATCACACTTACTTCTGTACCTCTTGGGTTAAACTGGGCCAGCCGGTGCACTTCGATAAACATCGGGTGAAGCTGCATGTCTTTAATGGCCAGGAAGGCGGGGTTGAAGCGTTCCACATGTCCCACCTGCACTTTTATGCCCGACTCACGGGCCAGGTTTACCAGTTGGTGTGCCTCCTCCATGGTATTGGCCAGTGGTTTTTCCACGAAAACATGTTTCCCTTTTTTGATGGCTTTCCCGCACCATTCAAAGTGAAAATTGGTGGGGGCCACCACATCAATGGCATCGCAGGCATCAATAAGGCTGTCGGCATCGAGAAAGCGGGCAAGCTGGTATTTTTCAGACACTTCTTTAGACGTGTCATCGTTCGGGTCGTAGAAACCCACGAGTTCCACACCTTGTATCTCTTTCCAGTTGTTCAGGTGAAATTTCCCCAGGTGTCCTACCCCGATAACGCCAACCTTGAGCATAATAAATAATTAATACTCAAAGATAAAGATTGGCATCGTGACAGGGCAAGTAGTTATAAACACCTGTGCTTACTGCAGCACCTGCGAACGGCCGATATAAGAAGGGTGATAAATAAAAAGACAGGTACCGTTCTTAATGGTGTTGATGATCGGGCGGCTCAGCGT
>JAEUVM010000529.1 GCA_016787125.1 Chitinophagaceae bacterium
GCCGCTTCACCCATGATCTGCGCCAGCCCCGGCGGACTAAGCCTCGCCTGTGCAAACTTCATGGCGGTATCATACACAGCTTTATTCTTCGTTACCAGCGCCCCCAGCCTTGCACCACAGGCGCTGTATCTTTTTGAAATGGTATCCATCAGCACCACATGCTGCTCAAGCCCGTCAAGGTGCATGGCACTCACATAATCACCGTCGTAACAAAATTCACGATAAGCCTCATCGCTGAAGAGATACAAATCGTGTTTGATACATATTTCTTTCAACGCTTCCATTTCAGCCCGGCTGTAGAGGTAGCCTGTAGGATTGTTAGGACTGCAGATTATAACCGCCCTTGTCTTAGGAGTGATCACTTTTTCAAAATCAGCAATGGGCGGCAGCGCAAAGCCTGTTTCTATTTTCGCAGTAATGGGAATCACGTTTACACCCGCAGCACAGGCAAAGCCATTATAGTTGGCATAAAAAGGTTCAGGAATGATAACTTCATCACCGGGGTTAAGACAGGAAAAAAAACCAAACATGATGGCCTCACTGCCACCGGTGGTGATAAGGATCTGGTCATAGCTTACATCAATACCCACTTTCTTATAGTACTGAACCAGCTTGCGGCGGTAGCTTTCATTACCGGCGCTATGACTGTACTCCAGCACTTTAATATCCGCTTTACGTACCGCATCCATGATGGCGGCAGGTGTTTCAATATCCGGCTGTCCTATATTCAGGTGAAATACCTTGATGCCTTTTTTCTTGGCGGCTTCAGCATATGGCACCAGTTTGCGGATAGGCGAAGGGGGCATCTGCTGCCCGCGGTTAGAGATTGTAAGCATGGGGGCAAAGGTAATGGTGAAAGGTGAATTGTGAATGCCGTAGAGACGAGGCATGCCTCGTCTCCAGATATTCTGCATGCCTCGTCTCCAGATATTCTGCATGCCTCATCTCTAAATATTCTGCATGCCTCGTCTCCTACAAATTATAAATGGCATTTATGATCAGCCCGTTGTTGTATTGAAACACATTCTTCCCATTCACCAGGCGGCCAAACTGAACGGTCTGGTTCAGGTACCCGGCTTCAATGCGGACTTTGTTATTGAACTGGTAGCCCAGCAAGAGACCAATACGGTTCTGATCAAATACATTGGCATTTACATTTTTGCCAAAGCCGATCATCACTTCATCATACAATGCAAAATAAGGAGTGCGGTCTTTCATCTCCTTTCCTTTCAATGGGGTTTGCAGGCGAAACATATACCGCATACGATGCAGCAACGGGTATTCATCTTCTTTGGCAACTGCCGCAGATGAATAGCGGCCCACCAGCCGTTGCTCCAGCATAAATCGATGAGAGAAATCTGTTTTACCTTCTTTATGATTCAATTGCACCATTTCATAAAAGCGGTGCTCCGTAAAACTCCGCCCAAGCCCGTTAATGGGTATATCACCATACGCATAGGTTTCTGCCCAGGCATAACCAACCCGGAACAGCACCCGCGGGTTCAGCCGGAAATTGATACCGGTGCGAAGCAGGCCCTGCTGCCATTGCGTGATAAAATCGGCCCTGCGCCACTGGTATTCTGCATGAATACTCCACCGGTTATTCAGTTTGAATGTGGCGAAATTATTATACCAGCCAATGGTGTTCCGGTCGGCCAGGCGGTTATTTTGCGCAGCTACAGATGCCGTTGCAAACAGAAATAATACTGGTCCGGTTAAATAAGAATACTTCATCTTGTGTTGCCTTAGGTTATCCTCCTTAAACTGTAAAAATAGGCCGTGTTCTTCACTTATAATTTCTTATGACAGCGGCCAGACAATACCACAAACAAAAATTCTGCAGGACTTCGGTACGCAAGCAAGGTTATAGATGTTGGCGAAGCAAGGCATACACGGAAAGACTTATATAACAGCCATTCTTCAGTTCATTTTCCCTCAGGGTGCCTTCATATTGAAAGCCCAATGCAGATACGGCTTTCTTACTCTTATCATTATCTGTTTCTATCCATGCTTCAATGCGGTGTAGTCCCATCTCCGCAAAACCATACGCACAAACCAGCGGCACAGCTTCCCGGATGATACCCATGCCCTGGTAGTCGGGAAGCAGCCAGAACCCGATCTCCGCCTTATTGTGTTGTGCAGAGCGATAGTTGAGCCCTGCAGCACCAAGAAAAGTGGTATCATCTTTCCTGCAGATGGCCCACCAGGCGCCTGTTTCTTCTTTTTCCAGGCTGGCATACCATTTCATCTGTTCAAGAGTGGCTTCCATAGAATCATAACTCACGCCATAATATTTTATCACATCAGGGTGGGAGAGACCCTTGTAAATATTTTCAAGATCGCCGCTTACAATGGGGCGAAGCAGCAGCCGTTCGGTTTCTATAATGCGGGCCATTATTCCTTTTATCAAATTAATTACTCGTTGAATGGCATAAAAAAATCCCCGGCAAAAATACCGGGGATTCGGGATTAAGCTATGTACTTCTTATTCCCTTTTAAAGCTGTGCGAAATCTACTGTTGGTTTAATAGGTACCGGCACTGATGGCGGTACAGGGCCGCCAAGACAGGCAGGCAAGGCATCTGTAAGCTGGAAGGATGTACCGGCAGCATTACCGGTTACCAGCAGGTTGGTACATACCTTGTCGAAGTGTAGTCCCATTTCTGAGTTGGCGCCAAATACACCGGGGGCAATCACTACTCCATACGCACAAGGACCGAGAATGATATTGCCATTGATAGGATCAGCCACATACACGTTGCCGCTGGCACCTGTCATCCGCATCAGGTATATCTTACCACCCGGATCTACCGCAAGACCACGCAAGGGAAGACCGGTACTCAGCGGAAGCGGAGTTACATTAGCCGTTGTTACATCCACAAACACAAGACGGTTGTTCGCAGCTACAGCCCTGTTGATCGCATAATAGCGGCCCATAGCAGGGTTGAATTCAATATCACTGAGATTAATCGCTCCAAGTGAAACCAGCGGAGTGATGCTGACGACATTCGGATCAGACACATGAAACTTGATCAGTGAATTGGGATGTGAACCAGCCGTACCGGTAATACCATAACAATTGCCAGTGGCAGGATCAAACGACAGACCCGTCATACGGGTAACAGTAGTGAGCGGACTGCTGCTGCCGATCTGGTTATTACCGGCAGATCCATTCAGGTTCACCACCGTTACAGGTGGGTTGCTTGGTGTGTTGTAGATCACATACACAAAAGAACCGCCCGTGGCCGGGTCAATAGCGAGATCAAGATACTTGGTGGAACAGGCCATCGTGGAAGGCGTGGCGCCTTTACCGCTTTGCTGGTCGGCCTGGGGTTCTGTGGCTGGCGTGGTGCCGGATGTTTTTTCTTTGGTACAACTGCTGTACATGGATGCTGCCGCAATAAACAGCATGGCTGCAAGGATCTTCTTCATGTTAAGTGGTTTTGTTAATGAACTGCCGGTTGCGTACGGCAGCGTAACGCCCTACTATCTTAACGGGTGTTCAGGATAGCCCCATTGCAGGAATAAAGTCGCAGCACCACACGTTTTGCCGTAAAACCAGGCCGAACAGTTGGTGTGTGGTAATACAAATACTGTACAACAGCGGGTGCTGTATAACCCATCCATACAAATCATTTCGAAGGTGTGAAGGATCCAGGTTGTACCTAATATACGACAAGGAAAGTGCCATCCATGTAAACGGCATCGGGTATAATCAATACTCAAGTAGTAACCCTTCAGGGTAAACAATTACAAGGACCCGTTATTGCATGGTAAAAACAGCAGCGGATAAAACGGCAGTGCTATTGTATGTTATACATAAATGGAGCAGTTCACCCACTCGGGATCAAAGTCCGCATTGTATTTTTTGTAAAAATTAATGGCAGGCTCATTCCATTCCAGCACCTGCCATACTATGCGGGGCAGTTGTTTCTCTTTGGCTTCTTCAATAAGACGGTCGAATAATAATTTACCAATCCCCTTGCCACGGGCCGCTTCGGTTACAAGAATATCTTCCAGGTACATGGCCTGGCCTTTCCAGGTGGAATAACGGATATAGTATAATGCGAAGCCAAGAATGATACCATCTTCTTCAGCAACAAAACTCCACCACACAGGCTTTTCACCAAAACCACTCTGTTCAAAATGCGCAGGCGTCACCGTTACTTCATCCGGTGCTTTTTCATATAGCGCAAGTTCCCGGATGAGCTCCAGCAGGCGGGCACAATCTTCTTTTACAGCTCTTCGTACAGTAATGGGCATGTTATTTATTTTTTAATGTGAATCTTCCAGTCCTGCAAACTCCCGCAGCCTCATCACCAGCAGTCCGCGTAC
>JAEUVM010000609.1 GCA_016787125.1 Chitinophagaceae bacterium
ATGTGCGAAGAACGAAGAACGATGTACGAAGAACGATGTACGTTTCATGTACTGATATGCTATCTTTATCCGGGCAAACTTATACCCTTACCCTTTGAAATGATTACTAAAGTTACCGACCTTTCGGTGTATGTTTCTGCACACAGGCTTGCCATGGAAATATTCGCCATAACCAGGAATTTCCCAAAAGAAGAAAGATATTCACTCACCGATCAGTTAACCCGTTCTTCAAGATCCATTGCGGCAAATATAGCCGAGGGGTGGGGGAAAAGAGTGTATGAAAATGAATTTCGCCGGCATCTTACATATGCTATCGGCTCAATGGAAGAAACCCGTGTATGGCTCCTGTTCTCCCGCGACTGCAAGTACATTTCATCCGAAGAATATACCCGCCTGATCACCATATGCGATGAAATCGGCGCTAAGCTTTATAAGCTGTATAAAAACTGGAAAACATTTTAATCAGTAAAGAGTCTGCCTCATACTTCATACCTCATACCTCATACTTCCTACCTCCTACTTCCTATTTCATCCCTAATCAATCAAATTGTTTTTCACAGCAAAAAACACCAACCCCGCCGTATTCTTGCTGCCAAACCGTTCCATCAGCCGGTCTTTTATCGCTTCCACGGTGCGTGGACTGATCTCCATTTTCTGGGCTATCTCAGCAGCTGTAAATTCCATACAGATAAAACGAAGCACATCCCTTTCCTTATCACTCAGGGTGATCTCGCTGTTCAGCGATGGGGCTGTTTTTACCCGTGAGTGTGATTTTTTCAGCAGTATGCGGTTCACAAAGTTGTTCAGGTAATAGCCTTTTTCATGTACTTCCATAATAGCCCTTCTTATTTCGGCCGGCTCAGCATTTTTCAGCAGGTAGCCATTGGCGCCGTTCTCCATCAGGTGGTACACAAAGCGTTCATCTTCATACATACTCAGCACCAGTACTTTTATATGCGAAAATTGCTTGCTGATGGCCTTGGTGGCTTCTATTCCATCTTTGCCCGGCATACGCAGATCCATCAGCACCACATCAGGCTCAGCGGCGGGCAGGCCATCAAGAAGTTCCTGACCATTTTCAGCTTCCAGTACAAATTTTATATTGGTAAAAAGACGCAGAGAAAGGATCACACCCTTACGGAAAATTTTATGATCGTCTGCAATAGCAACCTTAATGGCACTCATGGTATTGGTTATTAAACAAAGTTAATCAATACGTTTTCTAAATGGTTCGGTGTGGTGGCGGAGTACGGCAATATGTTACAGGCGGCATATTACAGCCCGTAGGGTTCATCCTTAGGCAGCTCAATGGTAACCTTATAATAGGTTTGCGAAATGTCTTTCTCAAAATTGATATTACCCTGTATCAGGCGCATACGGCTCATGATGTTCTTCAGGCCAAGGCCTACATTACTCTTATTCAGCTTGTCGAAGTCAGACTGTACAATTCCCCTTCCGTCGTGGTGGATGCGCAGGTAAAACATATTGAGGTGTACATTCTGAGTAAGGTGGATAAAGCTGGAATTACTGTGCTTCAGAATATTATTGATCAGTTCCTGCACCACCCGGAAAACCACCAGTTCCTTATCTTCTTTCAGCCGCAGGGCATATTCATGAAAGCGGCAGGTGGCGCTGATGGTGCCCGAGCCGCTGATCTTCTGAAACAGGTCGTTGATGGCCGATTCCAGCCCGAAATTCTTGAGGGTGGGGGGCATCAGGCTATGACTGATATTGCGGATCAGCTGGATGGTATCATCCACTATCTGGCGTGCCTGGAAGATGGATTGCAGTTGGGTGGCCTTGTCCTGGTTTACCAGGTTCTCGTTCAGGTACAGGCGCACGGTGGCCAGCAGGGGGCCGGCATCATCGTGCAGGTCGGCGGCCAGGCGCTGGCGTTCTTCTTCCTGCAGTTTGATAGAAGCATTCAGCAGTATTTTCTGCTGGTCCTGCTCCATCTGCTGTATCTGCTTGTGAAAGCGAAGGACACGGCGCTGGTGCATGATGATGAAGATGATAAGGCCCACCGTCAATAATACCATGCCCGCTGTACCGATAAACAGTACAAGGGAGACGCCTGAGCTGGTGGTTTGCAAAAAGAACATGGTGTGTTTATGGTTGGGTTAGTTAGTGCATATCAAGAAAGGGAACGTCATTTCTCATTTTGGGTTTCTGTTCATAATTACTTGAGAAAATAAACAATGAAACGATAATTAGAATGTTTTTAATTATTTCTGCAACGTACGTGAATACCCAGTATTTATCCAGTTCGGAATAGCTGATTGTATTCGCTAATAAATAAATGAAGAAAGATCCCCC
>JAEUVM010000628.1 GCA_016787125.1 Chitinophagaceae bacterium
AGGAGGTTGTAATGGTGCAGGTAAAACAACTGCCTCCTTTACTGTATTACCAGAACTTCTCCATATCAAAGAGTTTGTCAATGCCGATGAAATTGCGAGAGGGCTTTCTCCATTTCAACCGGAAAATGTGGCAATAGAGGCGGGCAGGATTATGCTCAATAGAATCAGCGACCTCATAAGTCATAATCAGAGTTTTGCGTTTGAAACAACCCTCGCTTCAAGAAGTTTTGTTTCACTGTGCAGGTCAGCGCAGCGAAAGGGGTACCAGGTGTGCCTTACTTTTTTTTGGCTTAATAATGTCTCATTGGCAATTGAGCGGGTAAAGCAACGGGTGGCAGCGGGAGGGCATAATATAACGACCGAAACGATCATCAGAAGGTATCATGCCGGATTGAAAAATTTCTTTACTTTGTACAGGAACACAGTCGACTATTGGCTGATGATAGACAATTCAGGTGCCGTGCAGGATCTGATCGCAGAAGGAATGGGAAATGAAAGACCTGTTATCTATAACCACCATAAATGGATATCGTTACAACATGAAGGAGAAACTGGACACGGAGGATATTAAAAAGAAGATACTTGAGGGCACTAAACTCGCCCTAAGGAGGCTCGTTGAAAGTAAAATACGTGAAAACTCTTTCCTGGTATTCTCCGAAAACGGGAAGGTGGTAAAAGTCAAGGCCAAAGACGTCAAACTTTGACAAAACACCCGTAATAGCTCATGGCTCATGGCCGATGGGTAATGGCTCCCCGCACTAAGTCCGCCACTCGAAACTCAAAACTCACAACTCGCAACTCGTTCCCCAACTTTCTCCCCCAATAATTGTTACACCACGGTGGTTTGCCTAATTTTGAGGGCTCAAACACAATCATCATTTCCCCCAAATAAATAAGTATATGGGTATCGTAAAAGACAGGTTCAAATCGAAAGCAGATGCCACCGGTGCTGAGATCAAAGCGTTGCTGAAAGAGCATGGAAATAAAGTGATCGGGGAGGTGCAGCTCTCACAGGTGTACCAGGGTATGCGGGGCATTACCGGCCTTGTAAGCGAAACATCGCTGCTCGATGCCCAGGAAGGGATCCGCTTCCGTGGCTATTCCATACCGCAGCTCCGTGAAAAACTGCCAAAGGTGAATGGTGGCTCCGAACCACTGCCCGAAGGCCTCTTTTACCTCATGCTCGTGGGCGAACTGCCTTCAGATGATGATGTGCACCATATCAGCTCCGTATGGCAGCGCCGCAGC
>JAEUVM010000640.1 GCA_016787125.1 Chitinophagaceae bacterium
CCGTGCGGGATTGATCAACAGCGGAGGCGCATCATCGGGTGCCGGCGATATGGCCGAAGCGGTAACAACGGCTGTGGTGAATAAACGTGCCGGTGGTATGGGCCTCATCAGTGGCCGCAAAGCCTTCCAGCGCCCGATGAATGAAGGTGTGGGTATCCTGAATGCGATTCAGGATGTGTATTTGGATAATAATATAACTATTGCCTGATACAACCGCCATGAAAATTACAGGAAGGATATTTCAAATTGGTTATCCTTAATCACAATCACCATACTTTCATTTTACATGAGTTCAATGTTGCTCCAGGAGCGTTTATCAGCCGTAGAAGATGAGTTTGCCGATGAGTTCACTTTTCTGAGAACCGTGGGCCGTCTTATTAAGGAATCTGAAACTGAAAACTGGGATAAAGTTCTACAACACTGTAAAACGGAGTGCAAACTCGCTTTATCACTGGCCTGGTTGCTTAAATTGAGTGATGATGATACTATGATTTTGGCAAAAGCCGCTTTGCTGCATGACTGGCATAAAAGGTTTTCTAAAGAGTTAAAAACCGAAATCACCTTTGAAGAAGAGGAAGAAATTTCCAAATCAGGACTTATCAAACACGGTTACTCCGATCGAATAGTTGATATTGCTCACAGTGTGGGTCATCTTACACTTGACAAAAGTGCCAATTCTCCTGATCTTCTAAAAAAAGCAATGCACTTTATTGATGATATAACTTCTGATGATCGCATTGTGTCTATTGACGACAGAGTCAAAGTGTTAGAGCAAAATCCCGACTATGCGAAATTGAATGAAGAAGGCAGGGGAAAATATGGTGGTATGACGACCTTTGAAAAACAGCGGGAGGTCGGCTATATAATACAGCATCAACTCGAGGAAACATTAAGGAATGAAGGAGTTACCGTTCACAATGGGAAACTGCATGAATTGCTCCGCAGTATTGTGGTGGAGCCGGTTTGGAAAGAAATTTTTCTGCAATTGGCGACAAGAGCACTAATACAGGTTCATAATCGCTATTCAGTTTGGGAACTAGGACAAAGCGATCTTTCTGTTGAGCATTTCAGACGGCTCAATCAGGGCTATGGTATTTATTTCGCACCAGAAGAACACCTTACAGATGCTATTTCACAACAAATTATTGAAACCGGTTTATGGAAGGAGCATACTATTGAAAAGCTGCAACGATCTTTTTTAATAGACCGGGAATTCATGATAAATATACCCCAGGATATTGAAGCAGAACGTAAAACATATTACGTTGATATTGTCTTTAGGAAAAGGAGTGAAAAAAATTCCGATGACACTAAGGTCAGACCAGTTCTTATCGAAGCAAAACGATACAGGCTGGTAACGATTAATCATGAAAGCGCCTGCATCAATGAAGGCGAAATTCAAAAAGCTACCATTGAAAAAGACATTAAAAAATTAAAGAGAATATGGCAGCATGTAAAAACTAATGGCATTCATTTGCAGGACAAACTTTACGAGGATTGTTTTTGTTACCTGTTAATATGGGGAAAGGGAGATAAGTCTTTTAATATCCAGTCAGATCTAATAGACAAACTCGAATCGGGAAAGGATATTGACCTGGCCAATATGGTTATTAACAGGGTGCCTATGGAATGGGATAATACCAATTTGGATGTAAAGTCCTTCCTTTGGATATCATTGATCCCGCTTAAGGATGATGGTCTGGAAATTGTTGATAATTAATCAGGTAATAGCCGACCATTCTTTTACATTTAATACTGAAGATTTAAGATTGAATATTTCTTTACAGCACGCCTTTCACTTTTATCTCTTATCTATTATCTGTTCTCTATTATAAATTACCGGCATCTGCCCCCTCCACTCCTTCCAAATCTCATCTTCCGCCATCAGGCGGCACATTAAGTTGGCCACATTGATTCGACTTGTTTTACCCGGCTTAAAGATCGGGCTGCTGATGGGTGAATGGTATAGCGTATAGTTGCTTACCTTTTTCTCATTAAACAACGAATCCGGACGAACGGCCGCCCATTCAATATACGGATTTCGCTGGCCCACATTTACCCGCAGGTGGTCAGCAGCCTTCTCATTATCAGGATGTGGCGGCAGCAGCAGGCGCAGTAAGGCGATCACCATTCGATGCGGGATGGAAACAGGTTCCTTCAAATCCCTGTTGCGGTTACCGGCTGTGTTCATCAGTACAAAACGAACAGGCTGTTGCGGACGGTTCCTGGTTATCGCTTCGCAAATTGTTTTAACGGCATTGGTCACCAGCCGTCGTGGTTTACCATAAATACCTTTGAAAGAAAGTGTATGACCGAGACAGGAAGCTACCGCATCACAATCCGCCACA
>JAEUVM010000696.1 GCA_016787125.1 Chitinophagaceae bacterium
GTATAAAGACCTCAATTTTATCAAAACGATCACCATTGCTTTTGGGAATGTGCAGGCGGTTAAAAATTTATGTGATGCATGGACGCTTGTGGCCTGCTACCAGGATGATGCGGTAACGCAACAGGCGGCGGCTGATTTTATTGAAGGAAAGTTTCCTGCCAAGGGCACCCTGCCGGTATCTGTTTGCCGCTTTAAAGCCGGTGATGGCATTGTACAAAAAAAAGTAAAGCCAACCCGTGAAGAGATAAGAGAAGGACTTGCTGTGATTGATTCTATTGCCAGAGATGGTATTGCGCAAAAGGCATTTCCCGGCTGTGTGATCCTCGCGGCGTATAAAGGAGATATCATTTATCACAAGTCTTTTGGCAACTACGAGTACGGATCATCACCTGCCATGAGCCCTGAAAGTATTTTTGACCTTGCTTCGGTAACAAAAATTTCTGCCACCACCGTATCGGTAATGAAACTGTACGAAGAAGGCAAGCTTGATCTTGATAAAACACTCGGCGATTACCTGCCATGGACAAAGGGTACCAATAAGGCGGGCCTGGTGATCAAAGATATACTGCTGCACCAAGCGGGGCTGGTACCGTTCATTGCTTTTTACAAAGAAACCATTGATACCAATACCGGCATACCGAATCCCATCATTTATGCCAGCAAACCTGCTCAGGACTATGGTGTAAGGGTGGCTGAGAATATTTACCTGCGCAACGACTGGACCGATACCATGATGAACCGCATCCTGAAAAGTCCGTTGGGGCCGAAGAACAAATATGTATACAGCGACAACGACTTTATTTTTCTCGGCAAGATCATTGAAGAAATAAGCGGCCAGACACTGGACCGCTACACGCAACAAAATTTTTACAACCCGCTCGGTATGTATTCCACCGGGTTCAAACCGAGGGGCCGCTTCCAGATGGAATGCCTGGTGCCAACGGAAACGGAAAAGAATTTTCGCCAGCAAACCACCCGCGGCGATGTGCATGACGAGGGGGCTTCCATGTTTGGCGGGGTGGCAGGCCATGCCGGGCTTTTTTCCAATGCATACGACCTGTCGCTGCTGTACCAGATGCTGCTGAATGGCGGCGAGTTGAATGGAAAGAAATACTTCAAGCCGGAAACGATCCGGTTATTTACCGGTTACAACAGCAAGATCAGCCGCCGCGGACTGGGTTTTGATAAACCGGAAAAAGACAATGCATTGCGCAAAGAACCGTATCCTTCTCAACTAGCTTCAGCACAAACATTCGGGCATACCGGCTTCACCGGCACTTGTGTATGGGTGGATCCTGCCACCGAACTGGTGTATATATTTTTATCAAACCGTGTTTATCCAACAAGAAATAATAATAAGCTGTCGCAATTGCTGATAAGGGGTAAGATACAGGATGCGATTTATGAAGCGCTTGGTGTGGGTGAGTAATAACCGGCAGCTCTTCATTACACTGTCTGCATCTACCGGTTTTGCCGGTTCCTTTTTATTTAAGCGAAAGATTACTTTCCCTGGTTGTTATTATCCGGTCGCTGGCCGCCTTGTTGTGGACGGTTGGGATTGTTAGGTCTTTGTCCACCCCTGTTTGGATTGTTGGGGCGCTGTCCTCCCTGTTGCTGACCTTTTTGTTGTTGCTGTTGTCTCT
>JAEUVM010000361.1 GCA_016787125.1 Chitinophagaceae bacterium
CACCACCATCCGCAAGGTTCTTTTACTCCGCTTGCCCACAATAAAATCAATCACCTCTTTCGTTTCGCTGCATAGCACATAAGCCACCCAATACTGGTTTTGTTTAGTACCGATATAAGTGCGCAGTTCATCTATTTCAAAAGACTTGCGGTTCATAGGTATCGGCGGCTTTGTAATACATCTCAGCAATACAAAGTATTTGCTTTACCGCTGTATTTACAGCTATCTGCAACACCCTGGCTATGCCCCTTATGCCAAAACTGTTGCACACCAGCTTTGGTATAAGCGCTGTCACACCCGGCCTGCAGGCTATGTAGCGATACTCCTTTTGCTGGTATTTCTTACAGCTTGAACAGTAATACTTTTGTGTGCCCGTCTTTTGCCTGCCTGCTTTCTGGCATTCCTTGCCACAGTATTTACATTCCATCTTGACCTGATATTCTGATACATCAATAGAAAAATCATGACTGGAAATGTTCAGGTCCCTTGAAATTAACCTGATAATACACCAAAAAAGAACAGGAGGCAATTAATTTGCCTCCTGCTTGTCTGCCGTGGCAGGTAATTCATTGTTTTATCTTGTTGCCCTGAAGACCAAATAAAGTAATACATTACCAAAACCAGATAAATGAGTACATTACAAAACAATGGTGTAAATATCTTTACACCTAAACTCAGATCCAATCCCAACATATAAATCATATTTCCTTGAGTATATAGTCATTCCTTTACCATAACCACACTCTAACATCTGCACAATTTTATTAAGATATTTTGTAATAAAGACCTGAATAAATTGACTAGAAAATTTTGACCAGTTCTCATCTCTTGCAAGTTCTGCAAGATGCAGAGTATTATATACTTTGACTGCTTCTATTGCATGCTTCAATGACATCTCCTTATGACTATCCATATCACGCCTAATTTTTGTCGCCAATACAAAAAATGATTCTTTTGTCATAGTGTCACATCTTATAATGTCGTCATTGTCTTGATTTTGACCTTGATTTACCTTTGCATGATAATTGTGATTACACGAAACTATAGTTATAACTATATTTAATGTGATAAATAGTCTTTTTATTGATGCCATTTGCATAAATATTATCGGGTTGTTGAATATTTAGGGTAATCATTTTTAATAATTGCTTCTGCAGTTGGTGAAAACTGATTTGTTGAGACAAGGGTAGGTGTACCAATAGATATGAGCGCCCCTGTAGCTGGGTCTTTTGTGTATCCCCAATCAATTCTGCCCACAATTTTATCCTTTCCCGTTCCATTATAATTTGTTGCAACAAAATAGGTTTCAAACTTCAACTCCGTATGTAAATTAGCTGCCGTTGGCACATCAAAAGCTGTAATAGACGATTTCGTTAAAGGCAGGCTACCTCCCCAAGATTCTGTTGAAGCATTAGCATAATTTTTATCTGACAAATCAGCAGAAGAATTATAATATGGCTTACCAGGTACTTGCTCTCCAGAAGGCGAGTTCCGGCCTCCATCAACAAAAGCACTTCTTGTTTGTCCGCCTATTTGCATTTGTTGCACAGGCGTACCATCGGGAGTTTTCCCTCCAGGTAATGGTGAGCCATTTACAATTTGAACGACCTGTAATCCACCTATTTTCTTTTTAGTTTGAACAGTAACTCTTGGGTCATTTATTATTGGTTGACTTGTATAATTAGTAACTGTTCTTCCAGTAGTTCTATTTGTCAAATTAACATTTCCTGTTCGGTAGTTATTGCCTCCCGTTTGAGTGATAGATACATCAGGTGTATTCAGATACCCCTTGATAGCCCGAAAAATCCAAGGACAACGAGGGCATTTGCCATCAGGGTCATTATACCGAACTGGGTTGTTGTAGGAAAAATGATAACTGCTTAATTTTTCCTGTTCTCCCTCATCAGTTAATGGGTCAATCTCTAAAAATCTTCCAATTTGTTGGTCATAAATTCTTGCATTAAAATCGTAAAACTCTAACCCGCTGCCATCGCTAAACACTTTATTTTGGATTTCATTGCCGTTAAAACCTTTCTTATTTGGACAACCACAATTATTATCATTACCTCCAGCATTAAGTGCCTGTGATGAGATTCCTGCTAACTTACCACCAAACGGATAATAATGCGTCTCCTCCAGTATCGGCCCCCTGGTATGCGTTACCTGCAGGTTGTCAAAGAACACGTCTACGTTCGGCGTTTCATTGCTTACGTAGATATAAAGATACCCATTCTTCCCCACCGGTATATCGGTAAACAGGTGGGTTTTAAACTCCTGATCTCCGCCCACCTGCTCAAAGCCCCCGGTATTATATTTCAACTGCTCATCTACAAATATCCAGTTTACAAAGGCTTTCGGGCGGCTGGTGTTATAGTCCTGGCTGCCCAGAAAGCTGGTCGTTCCCGGTGTCAGTACTCCGCTGCTGGTGATTTCCGCCACCGTCGCTCCGCCATGCGTGCCGCTGATATTACCAATACCTCCCGCCATCGCTGCTATCAGGTCATTCAGCGGGTTAACAGGTGTGCCGGGTGTGGCCCCGTTCAGCTTATACCAGCTGTTTACCCGCAGGTTAAATTTATCACCCGCCATCACCTTCAGCGGTATTGCAGGGCCTATCTTACTTCCATCACCCCTTACTTTCGCCACTTTATCATTCGGGTTGGTATAGGTATCTGTGGGGTAGCCTGCCGGTTTATTGGTTCTTGTTTGCGGCAGGTTGGCATACAATGCCTCCTCCGTAGTGGCCTGCGCCGTTTCCATACTGGCCGCAGGGTAGGCATCTGTTTTTTGTTCTTCTGTAAGCACCATCCGCACATTCCCCAGGTGGTCTTTCAGCATATAATCATATTGCAGGCTGGCCGGGTTAGCTCCCTCCGCAGCTTTATAGCGGATGCGTCCTTCTTCATGACCTATAAACTGTAAAGCATCGTTTTCATATACTGCCCCGCCCATGTAAAGCATGGTGGTGGTTCTGGCGGGTGTTACAGTGTTATCCACCGTAGTCTTCTGCAATTTATTACCCGCCGCATCATAGGTGTAGGTGATCGTTCCTTTGCCTGTCACGCTTATCACTGAGGGCAGGTTCAGGTGGTTATAAGTAATACTGCTGATGTTTTTATTATTATCTGATACCAGATTACCGTTCACATCATAGCTGTAATCATCCGTGCCGGTATTGGTGCCGTCCTTAAAGTCGCCGAGTTTCGTAGTGGGGTCGGTATACGTATCCGTTACCCTTTTCAACTTATTACTTATATACTCATAACTATACGCCAGGTCATCTATCTGCACACTGCCCGTTAGCTTCAGCCCCCATTGCTGCATACGTTTAATATTGCCGTTATCATCATACGCACTGGTTACATTTATTCCATCGCCCATCTTCATATTATAGTTCACCCCGGCTGTCTGGTTAAAACTGCCTCCGGTGTATTGGGTAAAATCCCCTCTCAACAACCGGTTGGCTGCATCATAGTAAAAATCATACCTTCTCTTCTCGCCATCACCTTTACTCTTCCATACCATTCCCTCGATGTTGCCGTTATATTGCGGGTTGGCGTATGTTTGTCCGCCGATAAGATTGTTGCTGGCTTTATCGTAGCCAAGGTCAAAACCAAAGTAGTTGCTGCTGCTGGCATCCCTTGCGTAATCACGGTTCATACCCAGCATCCAGCCACGTATGTTATACTCGTAGTTCAGCGTTTCAAGTCCAGCACCGCTGTTATGTGCAGGTGCCAGTTTCTTTTTCTTCAGTTGCCCCTGTTTATCATACTCATTCTCGGCGATGGTTTTGTATGCAGGCATGGCCCCGCCATTCACATTGGTATTACTCACCTTCTTTTCTGTTTTGGTCAGCCGCCCTATGTCATCATACGTCAGTTTTGTTACGGCTACAGTTGTTTGGGCTGATGAGCCTGCTTTTTCAGTTTTCATCACCGTTACAAGCGGCTGGCCGGCCCAGGAATATTGGGTAGTAGCCACATCTGTACCGCCGCTGAAATTGGTACTCTTAGCCTGTATCACCCTTCCTCTTTCATCATATATCATCACCGTATTCAGCATAGTGCTGCTGCCAAGCACTTTGGTTTGCGTCCATGTTACTTTTCCTTTGGTGGCCTGGCTTTGTTGCGGCAGCTGCGGGTAAGGCCATGCAGTATTGCTGGTGGCGGAGAAATAACCGTTCCAGGTGCTGAGGTAGCTGCTGCTTAATCCTGCTGGCAGGTTGGCGTAATCATCATAGTGCGTTACCGTCAGCACTTCATAGCCGCTGGCTGT
>JAEUVM010000706.1 GCA_016787125.1 Chitinophagaceae bacterium
GGCAATTAAACTGCTGCTGCTTTAATCTTCCATCATGACAAAGGCACCCCAGTAAAATGGCTCCTTGTATTTGGCCATCAGTTGCTGCTGTGCCAGTTTGAAAGCCTTTTGCCGGTCGCCCGACTTCAGCCAGTTGGTATAGAAATTATTCATCAGTTGTTGTGTGGCTGCATCGTCCACTTTCCACAGGCTCATGATAAGTGACTCCGCCCCCGCTACGAGGAAAGCCCTTTGCAAACCATACACGCCTTCACCGGCCTTTATCTCACCAAGACCCGTTTCACAGGCGCTGAGCACTACCAGGCTGGTTCCCTTCAGATCGAGGTTCATCGCTTCGTAAGATGTTACGATACCGTTGCTTGCATTATCCAAACTTGCATTGTGTTTATCAGCATCTGAAGCACCGGTAAGCATGAGCCCCGAGCGGAGCAATACATTATCTTTTGCATTATCTGCCTGCACACCAATGGGCCAGCTTACCTTATCCACATCCTGCAGGAAATAACCGTGGGTGGCAATATGAAGCACCGACATTTTGTTGGCCGACTTCAGGTTATTCTCCGTGGCATCCTGCTGCACCCATTCGGCCACCTGGTAACCTGATGTTTTCAGTACTTTGTTAATACCATCCACTTCTGTTTTGGTGGCGGGAAGGTCTGGTATGGTGGGTGATCCATAATCAGGATACCCGATCAGTGTGGCCTTTTTAACAGGCGTCCCTGATGAACCGCCTGCCTTCAGTATATCCCTCGGATTGCCCAGCAACACAATATCATTCAGGTTGATCATAAAATCACCGGCAGGTTTTTTCAGTGTATAAAGATTGATCTGGTTATACACTCCGTCGAGCGACACATAAATTGTTTTCTTTCCTTTTATGTCTGCCTCAAATGGTTGCCAGAAATGAGTATATGATTTTTCATCATTCACCTTATTCTTCATCATAAGCCGGTAAGTCTTGGCAAGTTTGCCTTCCATTTCCTTGCCATTGGGCAACACCACCACTTTAGGCTGCGGGTTGTTTTTGGTAACCACCAGTCCCAGGTACTGAATGCTGTCGGTAAGCACCTGGTCAAAAATCTTCAGCCTGACGATCTCCACCAGCGCCTCATCCGCTTTCAGCTTATTCTGTATGTCGGCAAAACGTGTTTTACTGGTAAAATAAAAACGGGCAAACTCGTTGGAGTTTTGGGAAAGCTTTTTCTCCATCGCATTAGCGGCTGCTTCCAGTGAGTCGAGGTTGATACTTTGCTCAGCCAGTTCTTCCTTTGAATAAGCATATAAAGCGGTGAGTTGTTCTTTGGTATCTATCCATTCCCGGTAATCTTTCACCAGTTGAGGGTTGCCGCTGTTCAGAATGCTTTCACTCACCTTGCGGGCCGAACTAAGCAGCAGACCTTTGGTGGATACACGGTATTCAAACAGGTCTGACGCGATGCCCGGAGCCGTATTTCCTGTTTCGAGGGCAAAATTGTAAAAGCGCTGAAACCGGGGATGGATAATATCCCAGTATTTTGTTTTTTCTGACTCACTCATCGGGGGGAAATACCGGTTGATGAAGTCGAGCGACTTCTCCATTACATCTTTGTATATAGGATACGCTTTACTGAATTCCTTCTTCTTCCAGTAAAGGATCGCAAGATCTTCCTGCGATTGTACATACAACGGATGAGCAGTACCAAGGAGTTGTTCCCTGCTTTTCAGCACTCCTTCCAGCATGGGTGTGGCTTCATCGTAGCGGCCTTTGTAGCGCAGGTAGTTACCAAGATCGCTTACCACTTTTGCATAAGCAGGATTGGTTTCACCCATCGAAGCTTTGTAGATGCCCGCCGAGCGGCGAAGCATGTCTTCCACTTTATCATCTTTCTTCATTACCAGGTAAAGGATGGCAAGGTTGTTCAGCATGTTTGCATATTC
>JAEUVM010000040.1 GCA_016787125.1 Chitinophagaceae bacterium
CACCCCTTCGGCGCCGATTGCCGCATAGGCCAGCAACAACCCCGTGAGGAATTGTGAACTGAGTGAACCATCAATGGTAATACTGGCAGGTACCAACGGACCTTGTATCGTTAAGGGCAATTTCCCGTTGTTGCTTCTTACCGCTACGTCAAGTTGTGGTAATATTTCATCAAAGAAATCCATGGGCCTGGAGGCGAGGCTCCCGGTACCGGTGATGGTAATTTCTTTATCGCTTAATGCGGCGAGCGGGGTGAACATACGGATGCTTAAACCCGATTCACCGCAGTTGATTTCGCCTTCTGCCGGTACTATGCCGTTACTTGTTACAACCACGCTTTCTTCCTGGAGACTTACTGCTGCCCCCAGTGACTGAATGATACCAAGGGCTGCCTTATCATCATTCGAATGACCAGGGTTATGGATGATCGTTTCACCCTTTCGAAGCAAGGCCGCTGCACAGGCACGCTGCATAGAGCTTTTGGAAGACGGCGCCTGAATGCTTCCTTTCAGCGTGGATGGATATATAGTTACTTTCATATTAAAACCAGGCTACTTTATTAATAATTGCTGAAAAATCTTCCTGCATTTTTCCTCTCCTTTCTTCTTCCCACAATAGTTTCTTATTGATATACCATCCGTATTTGAAGCAATCATCAGCATAACTGATATGCAAAGCGTAGGAAAACATTCTGAACGGATTATAGGCACAAATCACAAGGCTGTCAAGAAAAACTGTACCAAAGAACCGGTGGCGATATTCGGAATTGGCAATAAACTCCGTCAATTCTTCCATCGGGCCGATTCCCTCTGTTTTGAAATGTGCATTGATAACAGACCAGTCTTCGGCTTCCACTACCATAACAACAACTTTTTCTGAAGATCGTTCATTGAGATCGTTTTCACCATCCCCTTCCCTATTTTTTCCAGCAGCACATAATTCATCTCTTTCCGTTCCCGCTTCTTATCCATTTTGAGTATATCGAATACTTTTTGTTTATTGAAACTGGCATAAGCCGGCAGGTTGTATTTCTCCAGCACATTCACCACCCGTTGGTTTTGTGTAAACCCGCACTGTTTCGCTGAAAGATGACAGGCAAATGTCATCCCGATCGAAATGGCCTGTCCGTGGAGCAACTCATACTGCGTTTCCAGTGCATGGCCCAGTGTATGACCAAAGTTCAGCAATCTCCTGTCTCCTTTTTCGAATTCATCTTTCTGCACCACTTTGGCCTTTATCAGCACATTGCGCTGCACCAGTTCTTCAATTGCCCTTCTTTTGCTGCGGTAGTATTTAAGCGTGTTTGCTTCCAGTGCATTAAACATCGCCGCATCTTTGATACAGGCATGTTTGATGATCTCTGCAAAACCATTCTCCCATTCCACCTGCGGAAGGGAGTTCAGGACGGTCATATCATAAAGTATAAACGCCGGCTGGCGGATAGTGCCCACCATATTTTTATATTCCCCCACATCAATCCCGTTCTTCCCGCCAACAGCGGCATCCACCATGGCGAGTATTGAAGTGGGAATAAAGCCAAAGCGTAGTCCCCGCATATACACGGATGCCACATAACCGGTAATATCCGTTATCACCCCACCACCCACCCCGACCAGGATTGTTTTACGGTCGGCCTCCATCTCTATCAGTGTTTCGACCACTGCATCCACGGTGGCCTGCACTTTGTAGGCTTCACCGGCTTTTAAGACGATGGTGTTCCAGCCACGAAAGCGGCGGGTGTGTGCATGGTAAACATTTTCGTCGGTGATCAGTACGGTGAACTTCGGGTCAGCTATTTTCCTTAAATGACTGATACCAGAGCCAAAATGTATTTCGGTTGAAGCTGCTGAAAATCTGAAGATCCTTTTTTCCATTTTAGTTTATTTTCCCGCAAAGGGCACCAATAGCATAAAGAAAAATTGCCAAGCCGATTTTGTTTGCCGCAAATGCTCATCCGTGTTACTGCAGTTCAAGTGTGCGACGCAAGGGACGATGAGGGTAGTACTGCAGCCGGCTACATAATCCCCTTCACCATTTTATTTCCCACGAAGGGCACAAAGAACACAGAGAAAAATTGGCAAGCCAATTTTGTCTGCACAAGTAATGCAGTTGGTTACATACTCTCCCATTCACCATTTCATTTCCCGCAAAGGGCACAAAGAGCGCAAAGAAAAATTGGCAAGCCAATTTCTCAGGCAGAAGTAATGAAGCGGGTTAAATACTCTCACCATTATCTATTATCCATTATCTATTATCTATTATCCATCAACTATCCAGCACCTTCTTCTGATGATTGATACTCTCCATGTGAACGGCATCAAAATAGCGGGTGATGAATTCTTTGCTCAGTCCCAGCTTATCGCCTTTTGTGGTAGCCCTGTCTATGATCTCATTCCAGCGGTTGGTTTGCAGGATAGTGATCTGGTTGTCTTTTTTATACTGGCCTATCTGCTCTGCTATCTTCATCCGGCGGCCCAGTATCTGCATCAGTTCATCATCGAGCTGGTTGATCTGCTGACGCAATTTTTCCAATGCCGCATGGTATTCGTCTGAGTTCACATCTTCTTTGCGCCAGATAAGACTGTCGAGCATTTCGGCCAGCCGTTCAGGTGTTACCTGTTGCTTGGCATCGCTCCAGGCGTTGTCGGGGTCTATATGACTTTCAATCATCAGTCCGTCGTAATCAAGGTCGATGGCCTTTTGCATCGTGTCGAGCAGTGTATCCCTTCGTCCGCAAATATGTGAAGGATCGTTGATGAAAGGCATCTCCGGATGTTTCAGTTTCATATCAATTGCCAGGTGCCACATGGGTGCATTGCGGTATTCGGTATTGCCGTAGGAGGAAAAGCCACGGTGTATCAATCCTATTTGTTTGATGCCAGCCCTTACCACCCTTTCTACAGCACCACTCCACAGTTCGAGGTCGGGGTTGATCGGGTTTTTGATCATCACCGGCACATCCACACCGCGGAGGGCATCGGCCACTTCCTGCACACTGAAAGGGTTTACCGTGGTTCTTGCACCGATCCATAATACATCCACATCAAATGTGAGGGCGTCCTGTACCTGTTTGCCGGTGGCTACTTCCACCGTTGTTGGTAAGCCGGTCAGTTTCTTTGCCTGCTGCAACCAGGGTAATCCCTTCGCTCCCACTCCTTCAAACATACCGGGCTTCGTACGCGGCTTCCAGATGCCGGCACGGAGCATATTGATCTTGCCGGTGGCGGCCAAGCGCTGCGCTGTTTGTACTAATTGCTCTTCTGTTTCTGCACTGCAGGGCCCGCTGATGATGAGGGGACGTTTATGCCAGGCCGACTGTACCGTTTCGTTGATGGGTTGTTCTGTTGTTTGCATTATTTCTGTTTGTAAAGATAATTTTATTTTATGTTGTCATCGTTCTGTTCTCTAACAAATGACGCCCTTACAGGGCTACCAAAATGACGCCCTGATGGGGCTACCAAAATGGCGCCCCCATGGGGCTGTTAGCGGATGATCCTTCGGATCTTGTTTGCCTCTTCTATCAAACCTTTTAGCTCTGATTCTTTTCCGTTCTGGATGGAATCCCTGAAACGCTTCAACTGTTCAATGTGTTCATTTAATACATCCAGCACATTTTCCCTGTTTTGTAAAAAAATCGGCACCCACATGGCCGGGTTGCTTTTTGCCAACCGCACCGTGCTTTCAAAACCAGCTGAGGCCAGTTCAAAAATGGCATTCTCTTCTTTTTCCTTTTGCAATACCGTATTGGCCAGTGCAAAAGATGTGATATGAGATATATGACTTACATAAGCCGCATGCAGGTCGTGGGCATGGGCTTCCATCTCCAGCAGATGCATACCGATCTTTCTATACATATGCTTTACCCATTCCAGCGCATCGTCATCTGATTCTTCCGCATTGCAAATGATCACTGCCTTATTATCATAAGCGCCATGCACTGCTGCCGCCGGGCCGCTGTACTCTGTTCCCCACATCGGATGTGTGGCTACATACCGTCCTCTTTTCGGATGAGCTTTTACTGCATCTGCCAGTTGTGACTTGGTGGAGCCGAGGTCAATCACTATCTGATTGTCAATTTTGTCCAGCAGTCCGGGCAATAATGATACCATTGCATCCACCGGTATGGCGAGTATGATCACTTCGGCTGAGTTGATAGCTTCGTCAAGTGTCAATATTTCATCTACCAGTTCCAGCTCCAGTGCCTTGCGGGCATGATCAGGGTCAGCATCCACCCCGATAAGCCGGGAAGATAATTTCTTTTCATGCAGCCGGATAGCCAGCGATCCGCCGATGAGGCCTGTTCCGACTATTGCTATTTTTTTTCTTTCCATGGTATAATTTATTAACTAAGAGAAAAAAGAGGGAAGAAGAAAAGGAGAAATACAACTGTACTCTTTATCTCTTTCACTCCTTCAATCTCTTAGCCCAATTTTTTTGGCTAAGAGGTAAAAGAGGAAAGAAGTAAAGGAGAAATACAGATGTTCTCTTTATCTCTTTATATTCTTTATCCTCTTAGCCCAATTTTTCTCTAAGAGTTAAAAGAGAGAAGAAGAAAAGGAGAAATACAACTGTACTCTTTTTCCCTTTCACTCCTTCAATCTCTTAGCCCAATTTTTTGAGTAAGAGAAAAAAGAGGGAAGAAGAAAAGGAGAAACGCCCCTGTACCCTTTATCTCGTTTTCTCTTTTAACCTCTTAGCCCAATTCGTTGTATCGCCGCCTCCAGCTTTTCTTCCTTACTGCATAAGCTCACCCGTACATACTTCTTTCCGGCACTGCCGAAAATCCCTCCCGGAGTGATGAACACATTGCATTGATACAGGACTTCATCGCTCAATTGGTATCCGTCTTTGTATGTTTCCGGTACCCTGGCCCATACAAATAATCCCGCCTGCTGCTTTGTGTAACTACATTCCAGTTTATCCAGCAGTTCAAACACCTTAGTCCTTCTCTCCAGGTACACCTTATTTACTTCCTTATACCAATCCTCACCTAATGATAATGCCTTTGCTGCTGCGAGCTGCACCGGCAAAAACATGCCACTATCCATATTGCTTTTAAAACGCAGCACTTCTTCTATACGTTCTTTTGCTCCGCAAAGCATGCCCACCCGCCAGCCAGCCATGTTGTGCGACTTGCTGAGTGAATTCAATTCAATCACACAATCCTTTGCGTCGGGAATACTTAACAAACTCAACGGCTCATCACTCAGAATAAAACTGTAAGGATTGTCATGTATGATAAGGATGCCATGTTTTTGTGCAAAAGCCACCAGCCGCTCAAAGAGTTTTTTTTCTGGCAACTGACCGGTCGGCATTTGCGGATAATTCACAAACATGAGCTTTACTTTCTTCAGCTTACCTTTTTCAAGTTTTGCAAAATCCGGTTCATAGCTATTTTTTTCCCGGAGTTTGTACGTCACGCATTTACCTCCCGCCAATTTTACCGCACTGGTATAGGTGGGGTAACCCGGGTCAGGCACCAGCACTATATCGCCTTTATCGAGATAGGTCATACAGATATGCATGATGCCTTCCTTGCTGCCGATGAGCGGTAGTATTTCCGTATCGGGATCCAGTTCCACTTCATACCATTTTTTATACCAGTCGCTCATTGCTTTCCGCAATACAGGTGAACCTTTGTATGATTGATAGGCATGTGTACCAGGCTTTGCCGCCTCTTCCTGCAAAGTTTTTATCACTTCGGGGTGCGGCGCCAGGTCAGGGCTGCCAATGCCGAGGTTGATGATGTTCTTACCGGCTTTATTCAGCTCTTCGATCTCCCGCAGTTTTTGCGAAAAATAATATTCGCCGATGCCGTTCAATCTTTTACTGGTCTTCATAAATCGAATGCTTTATTTAATGTCCGCATCATTTCATTCCTATTACCCATGATTTAAACCATGGGCTTGCACTTGCCCTATTTCCACAATCCTTTTTTATACACGCCATATATTTTGATCGCTTCTGTCATCGGTGTCAGTTTATTTATTACCCGTTCAAACTGATCTGTCGTCCCAAACTCCATATCGGCATGAAAGGCATATTTAAAATCAGTGCCGGGTATTGGAAAGCTCTGCAGTTTGCTGAGGTTGATACCTCCTTCTGCAATAACCGTCAGCGCTTTGGCCAAGCTTCCCTGCGAATGATCGGTATGAAAACTTACAGATGCCTTATCTGCCCCGCCTACCTGTGCTGCGACGTCTTCCCTTTGCAACATGAGAAAGCGGGTATAATTATTCTTCATAGTATGGATGTTGGGCGCTATCACGGTCAGCTCATACAGTTCAGCCGCCAGTTTGCTGGCGATGGCGGCAATGTGTTTGCTTTTATGCTGGTGAATGTGGCGGGCACTGAGGGCGGTATCATCTGTTTCAACCAGTTTCCATTTGTATTTATCCAGGTAATCATAGCACTGCTGCAGGGCCATGGTATGTGAATGCACTTCCCTGATGTCTTCCAGTTTTACGCCGGGGTTGACCAGCAGATTTTGCCGTATCTGGAGATATATTTCCCCGGTTATCCGAAGATTGCTTTTATGCAGCAGGTTGTAATTGGGCAATATGCTGCCGGCTATTGAATTTTCGATGGCCATTACCCCGCCATCGCTCATCTTTTTATCAGAAGCCACCCGTATCACTTCTTTAAACGTATCGCAGGGAATGACTGTCACTTCCTTGCCATAATACAGCCTGGCAGCCACCTGGTGAAAACTGCCTTCGTACCCCTGTATGGAAACTCTTGTTGTCATTTCTTTAAACAAGAATCCCGGCCGAGTGGCCGGGATTCTTTATGTTGTCGTTTTTTAGTTGTTCAGTTTACTTTCAACAAAAGCATTCCCGGCTTCTTTGTAAAAAAGAAGTAATAAAAATAATAACCAAAATATGCCTTCATTGATGTCATGTAACAAATATAAATTTTGCTTTCCTTAAAAACAACTGCCTGCCGGAATTTATTTTCTGCGACCACCGGTTTCGGCATCATTCATCCTGATCTTCCGGCCCCGATAGTTCTTCCCATCAATAGCCTTGATCATTTTCTTTCCGGCTGCCGGCTCTATTTCCACCCAACTGTTCATCTCCTTCATGTCTATACGGCCCAGCACCTCTTTTGGCAGGTCGCTCATATCTAAAATGAACTGCAGGAAGCTGGCTTTATAAAATCCGTCTTTCGTTCCAAGGTTTACAAACAAGCGTTGGTAACTTCCTCCTCCGAATTTCTTTCCTTTTGACTCTCTTGCCTGACCAGCCTCCTGGGTACGACCTTGCCTTCTGTCGTCACGCAGGTTCAGATCGGCGGCATTTTCATAATATTTCAAAAAGCGGTCGAATTCCAATGCGGCCACACGTTGAAGTATCTCTTCCTTTTCTACAGCCGCAAATTTTTCCTTTAATACCGGCAGGTAGGTTTCATATTCTCCGTGACTGATATCTGCGCTCAGCATTTTATCAATAAAATGAAAAAATTGTTTGCGGCATACATCCTTGCCACTTGGTATATCCATTTTGTGAAACTGCGTTTTCACCAGTTTCTCAATTTGCCGCAGACGGTATACTTCTTTCGGCGTTACAATGGAAACGGAAATACCACTGCGGCCCGCCCGCCCTGTTCTGCCACTGCGGTGTGTATATACTTCCGTATCGTCGGGCAATTCGTAGTTGATCACATGGGTGATGCCCTGTACATCAATACCCCTGGCGGCCACATCGGTTGCCACCAGCAGTTTCACACTTTTATCCCTGAACAAGCCCATTACTTTATCCCGCTGTTGCTGGGTCAGGTCGCCGTGAATGGCATCTATATCATATCCTTCCCGTGTCAGTTTTTCGGCAATATCCTGAGTATCGGCCTTAGTGCGGGCAAAAACGATCCCGTACAGACCGGGATTAAAATCAATGATACGCTTCAGCACTTCATAGCGGTTGTGATGCTGTGTGGCGTAAAACTGGTGATCAATATTGGCAGAACCTTCGTTGGTTTTACCGATCGTGATCTCAAACGGTTTTTCCATGTACCGTTTGCTTACCTGCCGTATTTCCGGCGGCATGGTGGCGCTGAAGAGCCAGGTGCTTTGCCGGTTGGGTGTGTTTTTGAGTATAAATTCTATATCATCTTTAAAACCCATGTTGAGCATCTCGTCTGCTTCATCGAGCACCACGTAATGAATTTTTTCCAGGTTGATGGCCTTTCTTTCGATCAGGTCAATCAGCCGGCCGGGGGTGGCCACCACGATATGTGTTCCTTTCTTCAGGTCCTTTATCTGCATGCCAATGGAAGTACCACCGTACACAGCCGTAATGGAGAGATGATCTTTTTTATTCTTGAATTTATCCAGGTCGCTTGTAATCTGCAGGCAAAGTTCCCGGGTGGGACAAACAATGAGTGCCTGCGGAAAGCGGTCTTCTTTACTAATAAGTTGTAATAACGGCAGGCCAAAGGCTGCTGTTTTTCCGGTACCCGTTTGGGCAAGGCCGATAAAATCTTTGGTGCCCTGCAATAATACAGGGATGGCTTTTTGCTGAATTGGGGTGGGTTGGGTAAATCCGAGGGCGCTGATGGAGTGCAAAAGGCCTTCTTCAATTCCCAGTTGTTCAAAAGTGTTCACGTTCTTGTATTTATATATGAGCCGGCAAAGGTAGCTTTAAAAAAAGGGTGGCCGGAATGTATTTTCAGTAATGACGGAAAAAGTAAAAGCCGCCCCGGTTGGAGCGGCCTTTGACTATTGCTTGCCTATCAATTACATTTTAGCAGCAGGAGTATCAACTTTAACTGCAGGAGAATCTACTTTAACAGCAGGAGTATCTACTGTAGGAGTAGTAGCAGGAGTATCAACTGTAGTAACTGCAGGAGTGTCTTTAGTATCTTTTTTGTCGCTGCTGTTGTTACAAGCTACGAAAGCAGTAGCGAGGATTGCAATTGCAAAAAACTTCTTCATTGTGTCTTTTTTTGGGTTTTTTTTTGAAATATTTCAGTTTTAATACCCGTAACAGGAAAAGGTAACCCGGCTTTTCAAAAATTTTTTGAAATTTTCTTCAATCGCTGAAAGTCAGGCATTTAAATTTAGCCGAAAGCGAAACAGGCTTCAGTTTTTAATGATATTTTTGGGCCGGGCAGCAGCAATTGCCCGTTCATAAACCGTTATTCAGCAGCCGCACAGGGTTACTATTTTTCAAATCCTGTATTAAAAAGAGGAATGTGAAATCCCAGACAGACGAAAAAGCTTTACTGGAAGGATTAGCCGCCAACGACAAGAGGTCAGCAGAAACCATCTATAAAGAGAATTTCAACACCATACAGGCGTTGATAGTCAATAATAACGGTTCTTCTGACGATGCAAGGGATATATTCCAGGAATCAATGATAGTTCTTTATGAAAAGGCCTGCTCGGGAAGTTTTGAACTCAATTGCCAGATCAAAACCTTTCTATATTCTGTAGCCAGGAGGTTGTGGCTGAAGCGTTTGCAGCAGCAAAACCGCTTTACGTCGCCCGGCGATAGTATGGAAGTTGTGGTACCCGTGGAGGATGATATTGAAGCGCATGAACAACGGGATGCGGAATATGAGATGATGGAAAATGCCATTAACCATCTCGGCGAGCCTTGCAAAAGCCTGATCGAAGCTTATTACCTGCAAAAAAAGAGTATGCAGGAAATTGCGGCCAATTTTGGATATACCAATGCCGACAATGCCAAGAACCAGAAGTACAAGTGCCTGATGAGACTGAAAAAGATATTTTTTACTCACTATAAAAACGGGAACGGTGATGAATGATATAAAAATGCTGGATGCCGTAGAACGCTATATCCGGGGGGAAATGGAACCCGGAGAACGATTGCAGTTTGAGAACCTTCGCAAATCAAATGCTGAGGTGGACCAACTGGTGGTGGAGCATACCCTTTTCCTTCAGCAGATAAACCAGTTTGGCCAGCGGAAAAGCTTTAAGTCATCCCTGAATGATATTCATACCGACCTTACCGAACAGGGCAAGATCGAATCCATGAAGCTGACCGGCAAAGCCAGGATCGTTTACCTCTGGAAACGCTACAAAAGAGTTACAGCCATTGCTGCCTCAATCGCAGGTATCACGGCCCTTTCTATCAGTGCCCTGGTATGGGCCTTTGCACCCAGGCAAAACAGCAGCCTTATAGACCTGAACCGGAAAGTAGAAGCAGTTGCAGACAAACAAAAAACACAGGGGCAGGAAGTAAGAATACTGCGTGACCAGCTTGAAATAGAAAAGAACAAGGTCAAAAAGAATATCCAATACAAATCGGGCGGTACAGGCTTCCTCGTGGATGGCAAAGGTTACCTGATAACCAATGCACATATCATCCGCCAATCCAAAAACGTGGCGGTGATCAACAACAAAGGAGAACAGTTTGATGCCGTGGTGCTGTTTACCGATAATGCGAAAGACATCGCCATCCTGAAGATCATTGATAAATCATACAAAACAATCGCCTCACTTCCGTATGGAATCAGCAAAACGGTAAGTGATGTGGCCGAGCCTATCTATACATTAGGTTATCCCCGCAATGATATTGTGTACAGCGAAGGCTACCTGAGTGCCCGTACCGGTTTCAATGGCGACACACTCAGCTGTCAGTTGGGTATTGCTGCCAATCGTGGTAACAGTGGTGGCCCGGTATTCAATCATAACGGTGAAGTGATCGGCATCCTGAGCACCAAGGAAACTGAATCTGAGGGTGTGGCGTTTGCCATTCAGTCAAAATACATATTTGATGCTTTTGATTACCTGAGAAATCAGGATACTGCCCACCAGTCTGTGAAAATACCCGCCAGATCAGCCGTACGAGGTATGGACAAGCAGCAGCAGGTGAAGAAGATACAGGACTATGTATTTATGGTAAAAGGCGACTAAGAGATTAATCCCTATAAAAAAACAAAGCTATCTGTAAACATTGCAGGTAGCTTTTTCTTTTGACTGAAATATTCTGAACAACGGCTACTCCCACAAGCGGACCGGGTACTCTCCCTCTTTGATGAGTTTGTTGAGACTTTCCTGTACAAAAGGCGCATCCTCTTTATAGGTTACGCCAAACCAGGTTGAGTTGGTTGGTATCACAGCCACCTTACCACCTTTATGAATGAAACTGTCAACAACGATCGGAATGAAAAACTCGGACTTTGGCTCATTCCCCCTTGTAGCCAGGAATTCTGCAAACATATTTTGACTGTGCTCGAAATAAGAAGGGGCAAAACACCAGAAATTCATAGAGACACGGGTATTGGGAGACAATTCAGCAGGCTCCAGCCCGTCTTCTGCAAGCACCTTATCCCCTTTCTTGCTGATATTGATCCGTTCAGTTACCGACTCCAGGTTTCCATCGTGATCAACAGTACAAATCCCCCTGTTTACAGTGCCATGTTCAGACAATGTGGTGGTGAGATCATAACCGATTATGGCAAAATTTTCTTTATCGCATCCCACATTCAAAAAAGTAGCTGCGTTTTTAAAAGCGTTATGTCCGTAAAAATCATCTGCATTGATCACAGCGAAAGGTTCGCCAACCGCTTCCCTGGCACACAAAACGGCATGTGCAGTGCCCCAGGGTTTGGTTCTGTCTGCAGGAATGGCAAACCCGCCCGTGTATGAATCAAGTTCCTGGAACACATAGGCGGTTTCGATACGTCCCTTCAGCTTGGGTTCAAATATATTCCGGAAGTTATCTGCAAATTCACGCCGGATGATGAACACCACTTTTCCAAAGCCGGAACGGATGGCATCGAAAATGGAATAATCCATGATCGTTTCGCCACCCGGGCCAAATCCCTCCACCTGCTTCATACTTCCATACCTGGAAGCCATTCCGGCTGCCAGTATTACCAGTGTTGGTTTCATATTTTATCAGCTAATATTGTGGACGAAAATAGAATAATTTCAGCAGGCAGATTGTAATTTATGACAGCTCCTGATCCTTCACTCGTTTCCACCGACCCTGTTCTCATTCCTTTATTTGCTGAAAAAGGGATCAGGGCATCCGTTTTGCGGCTTGATAAAATTCACCCCGTTATTTCCGGTAATAAATTTTTCAAACTTCATTTCTATCTCGAAGAAGCTAAACAGACTGGCAAAGATCATATCATCACCTATGGAGGGGCCTGGTCAAACCATATTGTGGCCACAGCCGCCGCATGCAGGCTGTATGGCTTCCGCTCAACAGGCATTATCCGGGGAGAGGAACCGGCTGTTTTTTCAGCCACCCTGAAGGATGCACTTGATTATGGCATGAGGCTAGAGTTTCTGTCAAGAGAAGATTTCACCACCCGGAAAAGAGCCTACTTATCACCTTCCGGCAGCAGTTATATTATTCCCGAAGGTGGATATGGCCTTCACGGTGCCAGGGGTGCCGCCACTATATTGCAGTATGTACCGGATATTTCAACCTACACCCATATTTGCTGCGCTGCAGGTACCGGCACTATGACGGCCGGTTTGCTGTCAGCTTCAGACAGGATACAAAAAATCGTTTCCGTGAGTGTATTAAAAAATAACCAACAACTGGATACAGATATCCGGTCGCTGAGCGGTGATGCAAACAAACCAGCCCTCATCAGCCACGACCACCATTTTGGCGGTTATGCCAAGCATACGGCTGCACTCCTGTCGTTTATGAATGATTTTTTCCGGCAGACCACTATCCCGTCTGACATTGTATATACCGGCAAATTGTTTTACGCCATTCTTGACATGGCAAAAAAAGATCAGTTCGTTCCCGGCAGTAAGCTCTTGCTTATTCACAGCGGCGGTTTGCAAGGCAACAGGTCGCTGAACAAGGGAACGTTAATATTTTAAGTTTTCAGCGATGCTGCCCTATCTTTGTCAGCATGCGTTAATAAATCCAATCCTTTTGCGTTGATACTATGAACATGAAAAAACTGGCACTTCCATTTACCTTCTTTTTCATCTTTACGGCCAATTTACTGCTGGCACAAGACACCCTTCCAAATTTTATGGTGAAAAATGCCGGCAACAACCGCATTTTGATTGGATGGGTAAATAATTATGAAACGGTGACGCAGATCAGTATACAGCGGTCGTTTGACAGCCTTACCGGTTATAAAACGATCCTGACCGTAGCCGACCCCAGTTCTCCGCAAAACGGTTATGTAGACGCCAAAGCGACGAACGACCACATGTTTTACCGCCTGTTTATTTTACTGGACAAAGGCAGATACGTATTCAGCCCGGCTAAGAAACCTGTCTTGGATACGGCTCGGAATACACAGACCATCCCGCAACGTACTACCGATTCCATCCGTAAAACAAACCCGTTTTATGTAAAGCTTGATAGTTTGCTTGGCAAAGACACCATTGCATCTCCCAACGCTGTGAATATTAAAAACAGGCCTGCGGGTTATGTTCCTTCTTTATACGTATTTACCAATAAGGATGGGTATGTGAAAGTGAATCTTCCCGGCGAGGATAAACCCAAAAAATATTCGATCAAATTCTTTGATGCAGAGCAAACCCTGCTTTTTGAACTGAAAGAAGTAAAAGAACGTTCATTTAAACTTGATAAAGCCAATTTCTATCATGCAGGCTGGTTCTTTTTCGAACTGTATGAAGACGAAAAATTGCTGGAAAGACATAAGTTCTACCTGGAAAAGGATTTTTAGAATTCTCTGTCAGCCAGGGTCTTAAACGGGCTTATATATCACCAGTGATAAGAGAGGCTTCGAATACCTCTTCAAAGTTTTGCATTATCCTTTCTTTTACTTCATTAACATCGGGCTTGAATCCAAGCTCTTTATCTAAGGAAGTAACCTGTTTGCCTACTATACCGCAGGGTATGATATGATTGAAATAGCTGAGGTCTGTACTTACATTCAGCGCAAACCCATGCATGGTGATCCACCGGCTGCAGCGTACACCAATGGCGCATATCTTTCTCTCGCGGCCGGGGATGCCGGGCTCTATCCAAACTCCGGTTTCGCCGGCAGACCTTCCTGCACTGATACCGTACTGAAAGAGCGTCTTTATGATCACTTCCTCAATATTCCGCAGGTAGCGCCCGATATCGGTATAAAATTTCTCAAGGTCCAATATCGGGTATCCCACCACCTGGCCCGGTCCGTGAAAAGTAATATCGCCTCCCCTGTTGGTATGAAAGAATTGAATCTGGCGCTGCTTCATTTCTTCATCCCCGATCAGCACATTACTTTTACTGCCGCTCTTCCCCAACGTATACACGGGAGGATGCTCTACAAAAAGCAGGAAATGCCGGGAGGGCAATTCGTCACTGCCGGTAGTATGTTCACCCGCAGTTTCCCGGATTCTTGCGGCAGTTTTGATGCGGACATTCTCCTGCAGCAGTTCTTCCTGGTACTTCCAGGCTGCATCGTATTCGAGCGGGCCCAGGTCGCGGACGGTGATCGTTTGTTTTAACATGCTGCCGCAAATTTATCAACAAAAACCCAACCATTACCTTTGCGGCATTATGGCGGATGACCTGCAACACTCTACAACAGACTCACAGGAGAATAACGATGAACTTTACGAACGGTTCAGCCTTGTCGTGGACAAAGGCCAGGAGCCGCTTCGTATCGACAAATTCCTGATGGCCAGAATTGAAGGCGCCACCCGCAACAAACTGCAACAGGCCATCAACCTCGGCATGGTACTGGTGAACACCAAAGAAGTCCGGCCTAATTATAAGATAAAGCCGCAGGATGAGATCATTGTCTACTCCGACATGTCGCCCGATGAAACCGATGTGGTGCCTGAGAAAATGGATATCAATATCGTGTATGAGGATGGCGACCTGATGATCATCAACAAACCTGCCGGCATGGTGGTGCATCCGGGCAGCGGCAACTATTCAGGCACTTTGCTTAATGGTGTATCCTATTATCTCCGGCAACAGAACCCTTCCATCAGTGAAGACACACTGCCGCGGTTTGGCCTGGTGCATCGTATTGATAAAAACACCAGCGGATTGCTCGTACTGGCCAAAACTGATAAGGCCATGCGCCACCTGGCCAAACAGTTTTTTGATCATACCGTAAAGCGGCAATATGTGGCCCTTGTTTGGGGTGATGTGGAAAAAGAAAGCGGCACCATCATCGCACATGTGGGACGGCACCTCCGCTTCCGCAAGTTATTTGAAGCCTATCCCGAAGGTGATCACGGCAAGGAAGCTATCACCCATTATAAAGTGCTGGAACGTTTTGGTTATGTCACCCTTGTGGAATGTGTGCTGGAAACCGGCCGCACCCACCAGATCAGGGTGCACATGAAACATATCGGTCATCCATTATTCAACGATGATTTTTATGGCGGTGATAAGATTGTAAAGGGAACCGTTTTTTCCAAATACAAGCAATTTGTTGACAATTGCTTCCAGCTTTGTTCCCGCCAGGCACTGCATGCCAAAACACTTGGCTTTACTCACCCGTCCACTGGTAAGGATATTTTCTTTGAAGCTGCAATGCCGGCAGATATAGCGGCTGTTATTGAAAAATGGAGGGCTTACAGCACACAGGCAGGCAGCCGCCAGCTGTGATGCCTTTTATCACTAATTAAAATCAAACAGTGTAGCTGTAAAAAAGCCCCGTTCCCTTTTTTTAAATACCACATCCCAATTGCCGGTATAGCGAAGCAGTTTGGGCACCAGGTATTCACCGGCTTTTGTCATCTGTACTTCCATGTGCACATCAAAGTCGTACACGCCAGCATCATAGCTCATATCATAGTTCCGGGCCATCACCTCCATGGTTTTGGCGCTGAACCAGGTGACCATACTGTCAATCACAATCCTGTTTCGTTCGCCGCCGCTGAGATCAGGCTTTACCTTTATAGAAAACACATAGCAGGATTGACCTTCATAATCGCCAAAGTCGATGGTGAAATCATACAGGGCTGCTTTATCCGGGTCAAAAATGTCGATCTTATCGCCAATAAAGGGAATACCAGGAATTTTCTTTCCGGGGTTGAAGAAAAGTATCTTTAGTTGTTCTTTATGTTTTTCCATACCGCTCTGGCCCCGCGGGCTGAAGTCAACACCCTTTACGATGTTTGTTTCACCACACACAATTCCTTTCGTAAAAAAAATACCTGCATATAATTCGGCAGTGTTATAATTATAGCTGCTGTCATCGTCAAAAAAATTACCGCTTACATTTTGCGTGAGCACTTCCATACTGCGGCATCCTTTTGAACGTGTCTGCCGGGTTTTACTGATCAGTGAGGCTTTAATTTCTCCCCGTTTATTTTTTATACGTATATCATTCCATGAAGTATAACCCAGCAGGTGGAGGTTTTTAAAAGCTTTATAGAAAGTTGTGTCATTCTTTACCCGGTCCATGAAGCGGGGTACATTCAGGTCCGTGCGAATCACAGCTTCCGAAAGGCTGATCATCCGGGCCAGCCGCTCATTATCAACAGAATCTTCCTGGGCTGCGGGTGTCAGCCAAGGCATCAATGCCACCACTGCCAGAAGGAAAAACCTCTTCATACCGCAAATTATTATTTTGGAGGGTCAATTTGCTGAAATTACACCGGAACCTCTATTTTTATAGCTTAATCATAAAACCTGAACGATGAAACGCATCCTGCCTTTAGTTATTTCGATTTTCCTGGTTGGCCAGGCCATGTCGCAAGGAGAAGAGGGAATGAAAAAACATTACCTCAAAATGTACAATAATGCCCTTTCCTACAACGACCCCGCTGCCGCCATCAATGCACTGCATGGATTTCTTGCCCTTGACAGCAGCCTGCTTTATAAAGACACGTTGTCGATGCTTTATTTTACCGTAAAAAATTATTACAGCGCCTTACTGCTTTCGGAGGAAGTATACCAGGGTATGCCTAAAAATGCTGAAGCCGGAGCCAGGGCCGCCGAATGTTATGATCAGCTTGGCGATCCCAAGACCTCCGTTAAACTGTATGAGGAAATCGTTCCTAAAACAAAGAACCCCTACCACATATATAAACTGGCTGTAGGTCAGTACCAGCTTAAGCGTACCATGGAATGTGAACTTTCTGCCCGGACTGCTATGGCTGATACCAACAGCCGTAAGATAGGTGTCGGCTTTACCAATGGTGACGGGTCCGTACAGGCTGTACCGGTATTTGCGGCTTCGGCCAACCTGCTGGGTGTGTTGCAGATGGATGCTAAAAATTATGCCGCTGCCAAAAATTATTTCAGCGAAGCCGTAAAGTCGTTTCCTGAATTTGCCGGTGCAAAAGAAAATATAGCTGCCTGCGATGCCAAACTGAAAGGTGGTACCAAGCCCCCGGTAAAAGGAAAAGGGCAATAGACAGACGACCTGCACAAACTATTTTCCAAAACCGGCCCATCAGCCGGTTTTTTATTTATCCTACCCCGCCCCGGCCAACCCGGCCGACCGGTAAATCGTCAAAAAATCCGGTTTGCGGGCTGCCGCATAGTTTTATTACCTTCGTAACCTCAAAAAAATGACAATGAAAAAAATTCTTACCGCCTTATTCAGCATTGCTGTATTATCTGCTGCGGGGCAAACTGCCGATGAAGTAATTCAAAAATATTCTGCCAATATGGGCGGACTGGAAGCTTTCAACAAGATCACTTCTGCAAAAATGACCGGCAACCTCGTGTACCAGGGAAATATGAACTTTCCGCTGGTTACCCAGATCGTTAACAATAAGGCCGTCCGTACAGAAGTGGATGTAATGGGACAGCAGGTGATCCAGGTGTATAACAACGGTACCGGCTGGAAAGTGAATCCTTTCGATGGTGTAACTGAACCGACAGAAATTACAGGAACAGAATTGAATGACTATAAATCCCAGGCCAGTCTTGCCAACAACCTGATGGACTATAAGGCCCGCGGAAATAAAGTGGAGTTTAAAGGAGAAGAGGCAGTGGAAGGCGTTAAATGCTTTGTAATTGAACTCACCCCTGCCGGCGACAATGCAGTTACCCGCTATTTTATCAGCACGTCAGATTACACCCTGATAAAATCTGTACGTAAAAGGGTCATGCAGGAGCAGGAAGTCGAAGTGGAGACATTTTACTCCGACTTTAAAGAAATAAACGGTGTGAAATTCGCCATGATGAGCGACCAGAAAATAAACGGTCAGCCTTTTCAGTCAGTAAAATTTGACAAAATAGAACTGAACGTTCCGATTGATGAAGCCATTTTTAAGATGTGATCAACAATCTCATTTTATAAAAAAACAGCCCCTTACAGTAAGGGGCTGTTTTTATTTTGGGTTGTATTACTCTTTTTAGTTGGTGGCATTATTTACATTCAGTGTGCCCCAGCCATACTGGTTGTTTTTTGTGGGATACCTGCTGCTGTTCTGTTGCAATTTGGTTATCACCTGGTCACGGGTAAGCGTGGGAAAACGGCTCCACACCAACGCAGCCATACCCGCCATGCTGGCTGTGGAAACGGATGAGCCTCCTACAGTGGAGGGTGCATCGCCGCTCATAGCCAGGCTAAGCGGATGCACATTATCGCCAGCCCTTTCCATTACCACCACAAAATCCACCTCGCTGCCTTTATGGCAGGCATCGCAGTTGGTGAAGTTGGTATTCTGCTTCACTCCGGTCACCGCCTGTACATTACCAAGCCATGCCGGGAAAATAACGCCATACCAGCTTGCCGTCCAGCTGAAAGAAGTGCCGGCAGCACAAAAAAGCAGTTTCCCTTTTCCGTAGGCGTAATTGACAGCATCTGTAACCTGCGAACTGCTGGTGATTCTGCCCATACTCATGCTGATGATCTTTACATCAGTACGATTAGCCGCATTGGTGTAGGCATCGGCCACACCCTTTGCTTCTCTTGATTCATCTAAAAAAACATCGGCGGCAGCACGGCAGGTTACCAGGTTGCAGTTGTAAGCAATACCAACGGTGTTACCATCTGTGCCACGCGGCGCTGCACAAGCCCCGGCCATAGAAGTACCATGCCCGCAGCCATCATCAGGTGTTTCCACCGGGCCGATGGGTATTCCCAGAAATGTATTGCGGGGAAGGGTAACGATCCTTTCGATAGTACGGCCAGATGAATTACCCTGGTTAAATGCGCTGCCGAGATTTTCCTGGTCAAACTCGCTTCCGGTATCGATGATAAATATTTTCACGCCACTGCCGGTTGATTTAGCCCAGGCACTTTGCACACCATGTATGGAATAATTCCAGGAAGCTTTTGTATTAGGTGACACAACAGTATAGTGTGTGCCGTTTACCAATCCGCCTTCGGCCACATTGCTGCCGCAGCCACTGCTGGATTCGGTTAAACTTACTTCCAGTTTGGTATCATATCCCAGCGGTTCGGCATAACGCACCAGCCCGGAAGCCCGCAACCTGAGTATGGTAGAGTAGTTTTTCACCACCACATCCATTACCGGCAATACTTCTTCCGGCCATACTTCGAGTGATTCTTTTGTAACCGCGGGATCGGTCCTTCTTTCTTCCTCATAAATGATTTGCAGTACCTGCTCCCTTGCACTCTTCCAGGCAGCATCGTTGATATTGACCATGTGCAACTTGTCATCCACATTGGATTCGCCAGCCGGCTTGTAGCCTACAGAAAGAATATGATCGCTTTGTTCCAGGGCGCTCCAAACCATTTCGGCAGGAGCATTATTCCAATTGAATTGCCCTTGCTGCTCCAGCACCTGGCGTATATGGGTGTTGATCGCTGAAACAGGTTTTGCTTCCGGGTTAGGTACCGCAGGTTCAGAAGGCTGAACAGATTTTTTACAGGCAGCCAGCAAAAGGGCCACCGACAGAATAGCAAGCAGTTGACGCATAAAATTGGTTTTGGTGAAAATGCTTCTGGAAATTAAGCAAGATAAATTTACCTGCCAAAACCTGTCCTTTCAATATTGCGGATTAACTTGAGTAAGAAGCAGAAACAAATAAAGATACCCGGAAACTCTTAGCAGTCATAAACCGGTATTTCCTCAAGCACTGACAATTGCTGACCGCTGCGCTTCCAGCCAAAGCAATAGGTGCCGTTTGTGATGAGCAGGTAAGATGCCGGCAAACCTGAATTGTACCGCAGCAATTGCTGAAGAACATTTTCATCAAGAACAACTTCCATGGCCTTGCATTCTATCATCATCCAGGGCTGGTGCTGCCTGTTGTAAACAAGTATATCAAACCTTTTTTTTAATTCGCCCACAACGATCTCTTTCTCTATCGCTATGAGTCCGGGCGGATAGTTTTTTACCTGTACCAGGAAACAAATAAAATTCTGACGCACCCATTCTTCCGGCGTTAACACGATCCATTTTTTGCGGAAGCTGTCAAAAATATATTCCCTGCCTTCTTCAGTCTTGATCCGGAATTGCGGTTCGGGATAGTTGATAACCATGCTGCTTCAAAAGTAAATGATTAAATTCGCAACCATGAAGACAAAAGAAGAAATCGTACAGAACTGGCTGCCCCGTTATACAGGCGAAGCACTTGAAAACTTCGGTGAATATATTTTACTTACCAACTTCAGTAATTATGTTACGCTTTTCGCCGAGTGGAATAAAGTGCCGGTGATCGGTGAAGGAAAACCAATGCAATGCGCCACTGCTGACAATATCACCATGATCAATTTTGGTATGGGTAGTCCTACTGCTGCCACCATTATGGATCTGCTCACGGCTATCAACCCCAAGGCGGTGTTGTTTCTCGGCAAATGCGGCGGACTGAAAAAAAGAAATAAGATAGGCGACCTGATACTTCCCATCGCTGCGATACGTGGCGAGGGTACTTCCAATGACTATTTCCCTGCTGAAGTGCCGGCTTTACCTGCCTTCGCCCTTCAAAAGGCCGTATCCACCACTATACGTGATTATGGCGTGGACTACTGGACCGGCACCGTGTACACCACCAACCGCCGTGTGTGGGAACATGATGAGCCATTTAAAGAGTACCTGCAAAAGATCCGTTCTTATGCTATCGACATGGAAACCGCCACCATCTTCACGGTAGGTTTTTATAACAAAATACCTACCGGCGCCCTGCTCCTGGTTAGCGACCAACCCATGATACCGGAGGGTGTGAAAACAGAAGAGAGCGACAAAAAAGTTACTTCTGTATTTGTGGAAAATCACCTGAAAATAGGGATCGATTCACTAAAGCAACTTATGAATGACGGTATGACCGTAAGACATTTGAAATTCTAAACTATCAGCATGTATCGTTTTATACTGGTATCAGCACTTGCAACTCTAATGCTGTCCAACAGCGATTGCGGCAAAAAAGAAACCGGCAAATCATACAAGGGCAGGCTGGAAGTGGCAGGCATTTGTATGAACTATACGATCAGCGTTTTGGAAGGTGATATTGCTCCTGAACTTATCGAAAGTAACTGGACAGATGAGTCAACCGGTAAGGCTTACGAGGATGTATTCCGCCTTGGCAGCCCCTGCACGTTTCCGGCTTCCATCAAACAAGGTGATGAATTTCTATTTGTAATTGATACGGCCACGCAACAGGAATGTGCAGTTTGCACAGCCTATTATCCCACACCGGTAAAGGAATTAAAAATAAGGATAGTGGAAAAATGAAGCCACTGCTGCAGATAAAAAACCTCTCTCTTGAATTCCGTAGCGAATCCGGCACATCTGCTGCATTGAAGAATATCAGTTTTACCGTAAAAAAAGGAGAAGTGGTGGCACTTGTTGGCGAATCGGGTTCAGGCAAATCTGTCACTTCCCTATCCATCCTGCAGTTGCTTCCTTCGCCTCCGGCAGTATATACAGGCGGACAGGTATTATTTTCAGAAGACGGGAATACGGATATTGACCTGCTGCAAAAAGATCGCACTGCCATGCAGGATGTTCGTGGCAATAAAATAGCCATGATCTTCCAGGAGCCGATGACCTCGCTGAATCCTGTGCTCACCTGTGGCAAACAGGTAATGGAATCGCTGTTGCGGCATAAAAAAATTACAAAGGAGCAGGCCAGGCAACAAACCATCCGTTGGTTTGAAAAAGTAAAACTGCCCGACCCCGAAGCTGCTTTCAGCCGTTATCCGCACCAACTGAGTGGTGGACAAAAACAACGGGTGATGATCGCTATGGCCATGTGCTGCGAACCTGCCCTGCTCATCTGCGACGAACTCACCACCGCTCTTGATGTAACTGTCCAAAAAACCATATTGGATCTGATCAAAGAATTGCAGCAGCAATCGGGCATGGGTGTCATTTTTATTACACATGACCTTGGCGTGGTGGCTGAAATAGCCGACATGGCCCTGGTGATGTATAAAGGTGAGATCGTAGAACAGGGAGCAGTAAAGGAAATTTTTCTCCGGCCACAACATCCCTACACAAAAGCACTGTTGGCCTGCAGGCCCGTAAATCATCAGCGTGGCAGCCGTTTGCCGGTAGTGAGTGATTTTCTTCAGCCGGAAGCCTCGTCAAATGCGAACTCCAAATTATCAACGGAAAAATCCCTGTCGCCTTCCGGGAAAAAGCCAGGAAACGGTTCAACACTTGTATCTGTAAAAAATCTGTCGGTATGGTTTCCGGGTAAGAAAACATGGCTTGGCAAACCATTGTCTTATACTAAAGCAGTTGATGATGTAAGTTTTGAAATATACCAGGGTGAAACGCTTGGCCTGGTGGGTGAAAGCGGCTGTGGCAAAACCACCCTGGGGCGTACCCTGCTGCGGTTGAATGATCCTACAGACGGGCACATCATTTACAATGGCCTCGACCTGGCTGCTAAAAAAAGGAGTGAACTAAAAGCTTTTCGTAAAGACCTGCAAATCGTTTTCCAGGATCCTTATTCTTCTCTAAATCCCCGGCTTACCATCGGGGCTGCCATTGCCGAACCGATGAAGGTGCATAAACTTGCCTCCACGCAGCGGCAGCGAAAAGATGAAGTGGTGCGCCTGCTGGAAAAGGTAAACCTGGGTGCCGAACATTTCAACAGGTACCCGCATGAATTCAGCGGCGGACAGCGTCAGCGTATCGTTATAGCAAGGGCTTTGGCACTGAATCCTTCATTTATCGTGTGCGATGAATCTGTTTCTGCGCTGGATGTAAGCGTACAGGCACAAGTGCTGAACCTGCTCAACGACCTGAAAAAGGAACTTGGCTTTACGGTGGTATTCATTTCCCACGACCTGTCGGTGGTACGTTATATCAGCGACAGGATCATGGTGATGAATAATGGCAGGATAGAAGAAACAGGGCCTGCCGACGAGGTCTATCTTAATCCCCGCTCAGTTTATACGCAAAAACTTATTGACTCTATTCCAAAAGGTATTCTTCAGCCTTACTCTTCATAGCGGGAAAGCAAAGAAGCTCTCCTTCCTCCCCTTGCATCCTCTTCATAAAACTCCCTTGCACTGGACCTGCGTGAGTACAACATTTTCTTTAACTCCTTACGAAGTAACTGGTCCAGCGGCTCATCTTCTTTTATTTTTGTGTCTGTAAACTCAGTAAAACTGTACCGGTTAAAATTATATCTCGCATAGTTCAGATACGATGCCGACAAATCCCTCATCCTGAATTTCAAGGTATCTTCAAACTCAAACTCGGAAGGGTTTTCAGGCACTAACCCTACCGTGGCCAGCTTCCAGTTCAGGTCATCTTTCTTCTCTTTGTATTTGAAGAAATAGATAAACCCGTTCTTATCCTTGTATTTGGCAGGCAGCCTGTCAACAAAGACCACCGAATCTGGTTTACCATACGACTTACTGCCAAGCAAAGCGCTGCGACCGAGATCGAGATGGTTATTAAAGGTTGCAGGAAAACTTGACAGCATCTTCTTATCCTTCAGGTCGGTATAAAGCTCGTAGCGATACTCATCCATCCCCGCAAAATATTTCAGCAGTGTGTCGGGGTAAGGCTTCTTTTTATCCATCAGCAGCAGCATGGTGCTGTACTTAAGCCGCTTATCACTGGATGCCAGCATCTGCTTTATCAATGCCGGAACAGCAGGGTAAGTATCCCAGAAAGGCATCAGCAACCGTGCATAAAGGCCCAGATCGGCGTTGCCTTCATCCTTTTCATCATCATCATCGAGGTAGCCGTATGGCGTCACCAGTTTTTTATCCGTCTTGCTTTCCTCTGCTTTCTCGATGGCCTTTCTTTTCTCTGCGATCGCCTGCTTTTTGAGTTCCTGTTTCGCTTCTATCAGGAATTTACTGTAATACATTTCATAATCCTGCGGCTTCAGCAGGTTACTGTCAGCCAGGTTGGACAGCAGGTTCATCATTGCTCCTTTATAGTCATCAAGATTCAGGAGCGGAAGCAGATCAGGCAAAATTGTTTTGGTAAGCTGAAGCGAATCCGACAATTCGTCAAGGAAGCGACCATTGTCGTTGTCATAGTCATAATCACTGTAATCACTTGAAGTCAGAACTCTCCTCCTCAGCTCTGAAAGTGAGTAATCACTGTAATTTGAACTGCTGAACGACAGCACCGGCGGTTCGTTGCTTACGATGTCTTTAAATATATTGTAGGCAAATTTTGTTTTCTGCTGCAGCAGGTTTTCCAGCACGGCATATTGCAACTGGACGGTATCATCAAGAGAATAGTACAGGTCTTTCAGGTACAAGGCCACTTCGTTGGAATTGATGTCGCCAAGTTTTGAAATAAGCGACTCCTTGGTATCCAGGTAATTCTTTTCACTCCAGTTGATCGTAGCGATCAGGTGTTTCAGTTGCGGCAGGTCAGCAGAGTCAAGCTCTATATCCGAAATATTTTTTACGGCCCGTTTATGAACCACACTGTCTTTACTCAGGAAGTCCTCAAAAAAGAGCGCCGATTTTTTTACAAACGGGCTTGCACTTTTCAGGGTATCGGCCGGAACAAAGCTTTCAAAAAAATCTTTCAGGAACTGGCTCGGTGCTGATAACGTGTCGGTTTGTGTAAACAATGAAAACCGGGTGCCTTCCTTATAGTACGTCTTGCTCCATAATACCCTGCTGCTGCCTGTATCGGTAAGCATGGTTTCCCAAATGGTCGTTTTGCCGGGCGTTACGGTCTTTACCCTTTTCTTTACGATCCAGGCAGAATCGCCCATGAAATACACCGGCCGGGCCTTTACCAGGAAAGAACTGTCGTCTGTATAGTAATAACGTGGGGTTTTATTAAAAGCGATATATATCTTCTCACCAGTGGTATCATTGAATATTGTCTTATTTCGGTAGATGCCGCTTTCCAGGATGTCTGTTTCAGATTCCTCTTCTTCCTCATCATACATACTGAAGCGTGATGGCATGCTCAGTTTGATCTTTTTATCTTCTGGATATACCGGAGTTTTAACTGTGAAATACAAAGAAGTATCTGTCCGTGATTTTGATTCACCATACACATACGGTTTCAGTTCAAATGAATTCAGAAAACCGGTCATGGCAGGTATCTCCTGTTTGCCATGGGCCACCAGTGTGTAATAATGCGGGCCTTGTATAATGAAGCGGTTTACAAATACCTGTCCGTCTTTATCCCTGTATTTGCAATCAAGCGCAGGGTAGCCTTTATGGCGGGTTTGTTTACGGTAAAGCTGTGTGTCGATAAACTCGGATGCCATAAAGCTTTCATCCAGCAGGCCAAGATCAAAAGTGTCTTCCTCTGCAAAAGAATAATTATGAATATCTGTGCGGATAACCCGGTAGGAAGTTCCTGTTGATTTATCCACTGCATCATAGAGCCAGCTTCCATCGTTGCCGATATAGGGATCGTGGGGCAGGTCTATGGCAAAGCCGCCGTAAGCTGGTGAATATTTTTTCCACGCAGTGGGTTCATTCCCGTTCTTGTACTCTTTAAACTGTATGCTGCCGAAGAATTTTTTAGCCTCATCACCACCACCAACATAATCACTGTTGCCGCTCATTTTAAAGAATACGATCTCAAACGGAGTGATGAAAATATTGTACCGCTGCATATCGCCCCTGCGGGTACGGTTGGTGATGTCAAATCCTTTATAGCCGTTTTTAGTAATGGTGGTCTTGCTGAGTATTTTACCTGGAATATTTTCATACAGCAGGCTGTCGATCTTTTTATAAACATCTTCGCTGTTGTGATTCCACATCCAGGCATTGGTCATAATGCGGGTCACCATGTAATAGCTGCCATTGGCCATATCGGCATACTGGCGCTGCTCCAATGCAAAGTCATCGCCATACTTATAAAATTTGCCCGGTATATCCACTTTATACAGCCCGTCTTCCGCCGTTTCTGTTTTAAAAGTAACAGGCACCCGCAGCTTATCTACTATGTCTTTTTCCTTGCTGGCTCTTTCACCCATTTTAACCGGGCGGAGTTTGTATCCTTTACTTCGCAGCATTTCAATTACGCCGCGGTCGCCGGGAAGGTGGGCTGCACCCACCCCTACAAATAAAGAGGAGCCGGATTTAAGGATCGAATCAATGGAATTGGCCTGTATTTCATTCCGGCGATAGAGGAATTTCTCATCAAATGCGGCGGAGAAACTATTGTACTTGTTAATGGTGTCCAGCAGATCAAGGTTGCCGCTGCGGTAGGCCTCCTGCAGTTTTTGCGAAGAATAATCTTCGTCCATGTCACCATAGCTGCGCCGTTTTTGGTTTTTATCTTTGGCAGCATCCTGGTAAGCCTCTTCCATCAGTTTCATGCTCTCCCCATAGTTTTCCACGCCAGTTACTTTTTTGCCCCATTTTTTACCGCACTGGAAAATGTACATATCGAGGTAGGTGTCTTCTTCAAAATCACTGGCTTCATTTCCATAGGTGCGGTAAAGCAGGTTATTGATAGTGGAAGGGTTACTGTAAAGCGCCCTTTCGATCTTGGTGTCGTACTTGTAAAATTTCAGTGTGTTGATCCCGAGATAGTCTGATGGCATCCCATAGCTTTCGTTGTACCGGCTGAGATAAGGGGAGTAACCAGATTCGCCAAAATCGTATTTGCTCATATCCTCCTGCCAGGTCTCCGGGTTTGTTTCCAGCGCCACCACCTGGGCACTGCGAACGGCGATATAAAATGAATCGGGCAGGTTGAATGCCAGTTTGCTGCTTACATGCATGGTACCTATCAGGTAGGATGGCTTCTTCATTCCATTGCCGGTGATCTCCCATAGCAGGCTCGGATATTTCTTTGCCTTGATCACAGGTTGGGCAGACAGGGCTATAAAACTGGAGATGGCAAGTAAAAACAGTAGGGTTCGCTTCATATCTGGTTGTTGGGTAATAAAGTGTGGTAAACAAATGTAAGATGTGGCGCTCCAATAAAAAGCATAAAATTATTTTGAAAACCAGCGATTTGGCTGCTTATGCTTCCATCCGGAAGACCGGAAGAAAGAATGTGTAAAATTAAACGGGAATTTGCCCCTGAATAGTATACCTTTGCCCGCTTTAAAAGCAGTCGCTTTGACCAAACCCGGCGCCGTAAGGCCGGATTGATCCGCCAGGCTGTAAACACACACCTGTAAGCCATAATGGCGGAAATAGCTTATCCCGGCAACACGCCGGTTTGCGTCATGAGACTTTTACTAAACCTGAAATACTCATGAAGCTATCACAGTTCCGTTTTGATCTTCCCCTGAACCTTATTGCACAAACCCCGGCAAAAAAACGTGAAGATGCCCGCATGATGGTGGTAAACCGCCATACCGGGGATATTGAAAACAAACATTTCCGCGACATTATTGACTACTTCAATGACAAAGATGTTTTTGTTGTAAACAACACGAAAGTATTCCCTGCACGTATGTACGGCCGCAAGGAAAAGACCGGTGCCAAAATTGAAGTGTTCCTGCTTCGTGAACTGAACCGGCCCAACCGCCTCTGGGATGTGATCGTGGATCCGGCCCGCAAGATCCGGGTAGGTAATAAACTCTACTTTGGCGACCAGGAAGACCTCGTTGCTGAAGTGATCGACAATACCACCAGCCGTGGCCGCACTATCCGGTTTTTGTGGGAAGGAAGTGAGGAAGAATTTCGTGCACAACTGGAAAAACTGGGAGAAACCCCGCTTCCAAAATATATCAAACGCAAACCTGATGAAGAAGACAGGGAGCGCTACCAAACCGTATATGCCAAGCATGAAGGTGCGGTGGCTGCGCCTACTGCCGGCTTGCACTTCAGCCGTGAACTGATCAAAAGGCTTGAAATAAAAGGTGTACGTTTTGCCGAGATCACCCTGCATACCGGCCTTGGCACTTTCCGTCCTATTGAAGTGGAAGACCTCAGCAAACATAAAATGGATGCTGAATACTACCACATTGATGAAACCGCTTGCAAGATCGTTAACAGGGCAAAGGAATACGGACACCGTATCTGCTCTATCGGTACCACCACCATGAGGGGTATGGAATCATCTTTCACTGCCCAAAAGCTGCTGAAACCGTCTGAGGGATGGACCAATATGTTTATCCACCCGCCGTATGATTTTAATATCGCAGATTCATTGGTAACGAACTTTCATCTGCCCAAGACCAGCCTGCTGATCATGACCTGTGCTTTTGCCGGGTATGAACTGGCGATGGAAGCCTATAAGAAAGCGATCAAGGACAAATACCGTTTCTTCAGTTATGGTGATGCGCTGCTGATCAT
>JAEUVM010000082.1 GCA_016787125.1 Chitinophagaceae bacterium
CACTTACTTTAACGTATTGTATTGAATTGGCTTTCTACTTTTATATCACTAAACAACCTTTACAGGTACACACATGAAAAATTACATTATCGCAGCGATCGTTGCCGTGGCAGCGATCTTTTCTTTTATGGTATTGGGAAATGCCTACAAGTACAAGTACAAAACGAACGAAACCATTTCAGTAACCGGCCTGGCGGAAAAGAACTTCGTCAGCGACCTCATCGTATGGTCCGGCCACTACAACCGGCTGACGAGGGACCTGAAAACTGCTTACACACAGTTGAAAGAAGATGAGAACAAGATCAGAACTTATCTCAAAGGCAAAGGCGTGCAGGATGCAGAAATGGTATTCTCTGCCGTTTCTATCGACAAACAGTTCAACACCCGCTACAACAGCGAAGGCCGGGAGATTGGCAGCGACTTTGTAGGGTACAAACTCAGCCAAAGCGTGACCGTGGAATCAAAAGACATCGACAAAGTAGAAAAGATCTCACGGGAAGTAACCGAACTGATCGAAAGTGGTATTGAATTCAACTCTTCGGCTCCATCTTATTACTACACGAAACTGTCAGAGCTGAAAATTGATCTCCTTGCCAAAGCCAGTGCCGACGCCAAACAGCGGGCGGCCACCATTGCCGAAAATTCCGGCAGCGGACTCGGGCGCATCCGCAAGGCTACGATGGGTGTATTCCAGATCACCGGACAAAACAGTGATGAAGATTATAGCTATGGCGGTGCTTTCAACACCAGTTCGAGGAATAAAACCGCCTCCATCACCATCAAAATAGATTACGCCGTGAAATAACAAACCCAGATGACGTTTGAAAAGAGAAGAGGCTGTCACAAAAGCTAATCAACACGGAGATACAGGGCAACAGAGATACACAGAGTTTTAATTTGTAAGGTGTTCTTCTCTGTGCAACTCAAATCCTCAGTTGCCCTGTGTTGAAGTGCTTACTTTTGAGACAGCCTCTTCTCTTTTTTCTTTATCAGCGATTGGGAATTATAATGTAATACCGGTCTGAGTTCCCTTTCAGGGGACAGGGTTTTTACCTCCGGCTGTAGTTCGGTGCTTCTTTGGTAATTTCTATATCATGTGCATGACTTTCACGCATACCGGCATTGGTGATCTTTACAAAAACTGCTTTTTGTAATTCACTGATAGAGGCGGCACCACAGTAGCCCATACCTGCCCTTAAGCCGCCGGTAAACTGGTACACCACTTCTTTCAGGTAGCCTTTATAAGCCACACGGCCTTCAATGCCTTCGGGAACAAATTTCTTTACATCATCTTCCACATCCTGAAAGTAGCGGTCGCTGCTGCCGGTGGCCATGGCACCAAGTGAACCCATGCCACGGTATTCTTTGAATTTTCTTCCTTCGTAGATAATAGTCTCACCCGGGCTTTCTTCAGTACCGGCAAAGATGCTGCCCATCATCACACAATCGGCACCTGCGGCCAGCGCTTTCACCATATCACCGGTATAGCGGATTCCGCCATCGGCGATCACCGGAATTCTTTTTGGTTTTAATACTGAGGCTGCTTCCATGATGGCCGTAAGCTGTGGCACTCCTGCACCCGCCACAATGCGGGTGGTACAAATAGACCCCGGACCGATACCTACTTTCACGGCATCGGCGCCGGCTTCGGCCAATGCTTTGGCACCGGCTGCCGTACCCACATTGCCTGCAATGACGCTGATACCTTTGAAATTTTTCTTTACACTTTTCAGTGCTGCGATCACACCTTTGCTATGTCCGTGAGCACTATCGAGTGCCACCACGTCGGCACCTACGGTTTGCAGGGCGGCCACCCTGTCGAGCAGGTCTTTGGTAATGCCAACTCCGGCGCCAACGATCAGGCGGCCGAAATTGTCTTTCACTGCATTCGGGTGACTTTTCAATTTCAATATATCACTGTAGGTAAAGAGACCGGTGAGTTTGCCTTGTTTATCAATAATAGGCAGCTTCTCCACTTTTGTTTGTTTGAAAAGCTGTTCGGCCTGTTTCAGGTCGGTGCCTTCCGGTGCGGTGAAGAGATTTTCTTTTGTCATCACCTCACTTACTTTTCTTTTCGGATCATCTTCAAAGCGGAGGTCGCGGTTGGTAAGGATGCCCACCAGTTTCCTGTTCTTATCAACGATGGGAATACCGCCGATCTTATTTTCCCGCATCAGGCGAAGTGCATCGCCGATGGTGGCATCTGCCAGGAGTGTGACGGGATCAATGATGAGGCCGCTTTCACTTCTCTTTACTTTCCGTACCTGCTCGGCCTGCTTTTCGATGGTCATGTTTTTGTGCAGGATACCAAGCCCGCCTTCCCGTGCGAGGGCAATGGCGAGTGCGGCTTCTGTTACCGTATCCATGGCGGCAGAAAGCAGGGGCACATTCAGGGAAATGTTTTTGGTGAGGCGGGAGCGGATGTCCACATCTCTTGGCAGTACCTGGCTGTAGCCGGGGGTAAGCAATACATCATCGAAGGTGAGGCCTTCGCCGAAAAATTTACCAGTAAGTTGGGGGGAGTTGGAAGATTTTCTTGTTGCCATGTGCAAAGATAGGGGAATGAAATAGATGATAGATAATGGAGAATAGATAATAGTTCGTTACAGGTCGTGGAGTCTTTACAGGCATGAACTACTTGAAATCCGGGGATTGCGAACCGGGCACGCCCAACTATTATCTATTATCTCTTAGTTATTATCTGATCAAAACTGGCTATTGAACCTGCGGGTTGCCCCATTCATCATCAGTAAAAGCTTTGGGGGCAGGAGGAAATATCCGGATCAGCACGCCCAACTATTATCTCTTATCCTTTAGTTATTATCTGATCAAAGTGACAGTTCCCTTTTTGAATACCGGCTGTTTGGTATCCCGGTGGGTGTAGCTGAGCATCCATACATATACACCAGTGGTTTGAAGGTTACCCTTTACCCGGCCATCCCATTTTTCCTGCCAGTTGTTTGACCGGAACACCAGTTGCCCCCAGCGGTTAAATACTTTGAATTCGTAGTTCAGCGCTTTCAGTGCATTATGCGGACGGAAGTAATCATTCAGCCCATCGTTATTGGGAGTAAATGCCGTCGGTACTTCTATTCTGCAGAAATCCAGTACGGTGATAGTTTGCCTTGCACTGTCGCTGCAGTTGAGTGCGGTATTGGAGGCCACCAGTTTTACTGTATAATAAGCTTCCCTGTTCCTTGTCGGAAATAAGAAAGGAGGAGGATCCTTGAGTGTGCTGCTGCCAAGCACATCATAGGTCCAGCGCCATGTATCGATGATGCCGGTACTGGTATTAATTACCGGTACTGCATCTTCGGGGCAGGTCACTTTATCCATGGTGAAGGAAGCCTTTACTTCATTATCCAATACGATAGTACTGCTGCTGGTGTCTTTGCAGGTGCCATTGCTTACAATCAGGTTTACTGTGTTGGTGCTGATGGCGGGCCAGATGATGGTATGGCTTTGCGTGGTGACTGGGGCACCATTGTTGAACGTCCATGTCCATTGATTTACACCGTGTGCACCATTGTGAGAAAAAGTGAGTGTATCCTGGCGGCAACCGAGTTTGCCGGTGTAACCAAAATCTGCATTCACGGTATCAGCTGCCACGAAAGTCCTTGAATGTACCGGTGTTTCCTGTCCGCATTCATCAATGATCACGGTGCCATCATCACCCGCCTTCATATTCAGGGTGTAAAGGCCGCCGACATAAATGGGAGAAGTAAACTTCACCACCACAAATTCACTTTTGTTATTCACACAATTCCTTCCTGCTGCACTGGCCACCGTTACCGGCGAAGGACCACTAACAGAGAAGTCGCTGCCGTTGGGAGCAATCGTATTACAAGCCAGTTTTTTGGGAAAATAAACCACTACTGAATCAGGCGCACAACCGGGTTTGCCCACACTGTCGGCAAAAATGGGCTGCGGTACTGCGTAGTAAAATGAAACCGATTGCCCGGTGGGTATAGCATTGCCGCACACATCCACCAGTGTGTTGCCATCGCTTCCATTGTTGATGATAAGATCGTATGTGCCATTGGGCAGGGGTGAAGCCAGTGTGATGGTGATCTCGTCAAAGTCGAATGCAAACTGGCAGGAGTCGGGCATGGCGGCCACCACGGTCGTTACCGCAGGTGAAATGCTGAATTCGCTGCCATTGGCAGTATAAGTGTTACAACGGACTTTCTTATTCAGCTTCAGCGTGAGAGTTAATCCATCACAATCTGGTTTTACAGTTTGCATGGCCGGTATCTTCGGATCGGTGATAACGGCAGTGCCACCGCTGAAAGAAAGATCATAGCCGCTTTGTCCATCGGTAAAATGGCTTACCATCAGCAGGTATTCATGACCGGCAACAAGATTGGGCGAGCGGGCAAATGTAGGAGCACCGTCTGAAGGAATGGAAGCACATTGAATACCATTGAAGCCGGTGGCAGAAGCGCCGGTAGGTCCGTATGTGCCGGCCCAGTTGCCTGTTACCACCAGCGAATTATCCGTAAATATATCTTCCGGGTTGCGGCCGGTGATATCATACAACTGCCAGTCGTAATCCTCATCAGGTGCCAGCGGTGTGATCAGGAAGGAAAGGGTGCCTGATACATAGCAGGTAAACCGGTAAAAGAAGGGATTCTTATTCTGGTAAGCAGCTCCTCCAGTGCCACCTGAGCAGCCTGGTACAAAGATGTCGTTGGTGGCGCAAAGCGGTACGGTGCTCTGGTGGAATACGGTGGTGCCACATACCGGGAAGGCAGTGGAGGGTGTTTGTCCCAGCGTGGTACATGGCTGCGCAAACACCTTTTCCGGGGTGGATACCAGGAATAAAACAAGCAGAATCAGAGTGCCGTGTTTGAATACCTTCATCAAAAGGCGAGAATTTGGTTTTTTGTATGACAAACAATGCCACTGTAATGTTGCCTCTGCCTATGCAAGGCAATATTGTTTTCCGGGTAAAGATACCACCACATTTTGTAATTCTAAGGAAAGGATGGCGGCTGCTACCGAGCTGGTGCTCATTCCGCTCCGGGCATTTATTTCATCTATGTGCACCGCCTCTTTGTTTTCAAGGATCCGGGTGATGGTTTGCTCTTCCGGTTTCAGTTCGGCAAACAGTCTTTGCTGAATGATGCGGGATTTTTTCTTTTGTTTTACCAGCCAGCCCATCGTTTCCAGCAGTTGCTCGCCATCGGTGAGGAGGATGGCTTTGTTTTGTTTTACCAGGAAATTGCAACCGGCGCTTTTGGCATCTGTTATTTTTCCCGGCAGGGCAAATACATCTTTGTTATAGTTATTGGCAATTTCTGCCGTGATCATGCTGCCGCCCTTAATGCCAGTTTCCACCACTATCACCGCATCACTCATACCGGCTACAATGCGGTTACGCACCGGGAAATTGTGTTTATCGGGTTTGGACCGGCTGCCAAATTCGGTAAGCAATCCGCCCTGTCGTATCATTTCTTTTGCCAGCCCTGTATGTTCTGGCGGATACACCTGGTTCAGTCCGTGGGCCAGTACGCCAACGGTGGGCAAACCATTCCGCAAGGCAGCTTTATGGGCGAGTGCATCCACACCATACGCCAATCCACTGATAATGGTAATATGATGCGATGCCAGTTCGGCCACCAGTTTATCCACCACCTGCCTTGCATATTCGGTATGACTCCGGCTGCCGATCAATGCAATTGTTTTCTCTGCATTCAGGTCGCTGTTGCCTTTGTAAAAAAGAAGAATGGGAGAGTCGTAGCAATTCAGGAGCCGCTTTGGATAATCTTTATCAGAAATGAACAGCGGACAGATAGCATATTTTTCAATAAACCTTATTTCCTCTTCTGCCCGTTTAAAGTCAGTAAAGGCAGCAATAGCTTTTGCCCTTGTGGGACCGATGCCTTCTATTTTTTCGAGAAAACTTCGCTTGGCATGAAAGATCTCTTCCGCCTCACAGTGTTGTAATAATAGTTTGGCCTGTACGGGGCCTATGCCGGGAATATAAGTAAGGGCAAGCTGGTAAAGCAGTTGGTCGCTCAACATTTTCATAAATAAGGTAACGGATATAAATGCTGCGGCAATTTAGTCCAGAAATCGTTTCGGTAAATGCCCGGGCGGTTTTCTTTTACCGGCTAATCACTTTCATTTCGGTGCGGCGGTTTTGTGCCTTTCCTTCTTCGGTCTTATTATCGGCAATGGGTTTGGTTTCGCCGTAGCCTTTGGCGGTGAGCCGTGCAGCAGCAATGTTTTTACTTACCAGGTAATTCACCACGGCCTTTGCCCTGTTGTTGCTCAGCAGCAGGTTGTCGGCAGGTTTGCCTGCATTATCGGTATGACCGCTGATCTCGATTTTGACAGTAGGATTTTCGTTGAGCAATTGTACCAGTTTATCCAGTTCAGCGAGGGAAGCGGGTTTGAGTTCCGCTTTGTTTACATCAAAGAAAATATTGCGCAGCACGATCGTTGCATTCGCTTCGATGGGCGACAGCGGAATGTTTTTTTCATACGTGGAATCAGCCACCCGGCCACTCATCAGGAAATTATCTGAATAAAAGAGATAGCCTTTCCGGTTTACGGTAAAGGCATAATCTTTTCCGATAGGTAAGGTGAGAAAGTACCGCCCGCCCGCATCAGTTTCCACGCTGGTGATGATCGTTTTGGAAGCCAGGTCGGTGAGATCAACCACAGAGGGCAATCCTTGTTTTGTTTTTTTATCCGTCACCTGTCCTTTTACCCAAAGGGTTTTAAAAGGCCGTACATCTTCCCGCAGTTCAAAGCTGTAAATATCATATCCGCCTTTTGTATCACTGCGGTCGCTGGCATAGAAAGCCGTTTTGCCATCGGCAGCAATAAATACGGTGCCTTCGTCATTCACCGTGTTTACCGGATAGCCGAGGTTTTCTGGTTTGCCCCATTGGCCGCCTGGATCTTTGCGCACCACAAACAGGTCATCACCGCCATAGCCGGGCCAACCATCTGATACGAAGTACATGGTTTGGTTGTCGGCATGAATAAAGGGACACTGATCATCGCCGGCAGTATTGATGCCGGGGCCAAGATTTTCAGGGGAACTCCAGCGGCCGTTGGGTTTCATATAACTGACATAAATATCAATACCACCGAGCCCTCCCGGACGACGGCTGGCAAAGTACAATGATCGCTTATCAGGTGAAAGGCAGGGTTGTGCATCCCATTGATCGGAGTTGAGCAGGCCGCCAAGGTTTTGCGGCGCCGTCCAGCCGAATGCATTGCTCATGGACATATATAAATCGTAGTTGCCAAATCCTTCCCGCCGGCCATCGGCAGTGAGCACCATCCATTCACCATCGGCAGAAATATTCTGAGCAGCTTCATTCTGGTCGGTGTTAATATCGCCTTCCATGGGCTTGGCAGGTTGCCAGTTTCCGTCTTTCCATTCGCTGTAATAAAAATCTTCGTTGGTATTATTGATACGGCGGGTAAATACCATCTTACTTCCGTCAATACTCAGGGTGGGAAAATATTCATGTTCGTTGCTGTTGATACTGCTGCCCATATTTTGCGGGGCAAATACATAATTCGTTACCGGGTGACTGCGCTGGTACGCCAGTGCAAATTCATAGTTACGTTGCTGTTGCTGCAGCCGTTGTAAGGCAGTATTGTTTTTAGGAGCTCTTTTGGCAAGTTGTTCATTTACGGCAGCCAGTGCTTTGTCGAATGCGCCAGTATTGGCGAGTTGCACGGCATACAGTCCTTTGTAATCGATGGCATAGTTGCTGTCTATGGCAAAGGCCTTTTCATAGTTGACAATACTGCTGTTATGATTCTTCAGTTTGGCATATACCGAGGCAAGGGCGAGATAGGCATCCAGAAAATTTTTATCAGCCTCAATGGCTTTTTGCAGCAAACCGGCGGTACTGGCGAGACTTCCCTGTTCAGACCGTTGAATAGCCTGTTCAAAGAGTGACATGGCATTTTTATTCACCTTCTGCGGATCGTATTGGGCATGGGTGTGGGTGACGGTGAATATAAAAACGATATATGCGATAAGTTTTTTCATTCAGAATTGTTTGTGAGGAAAGCTGCGAGTCATCAGTTACGAGTTGTGAGTTACGAGTTTCGAGATTCCCGCACATTTCCGCTGCGCCTCAGCGCCTCTGCGAGAAACCTTTCTCTCTTTCCCAGCGCCGCTGCGCCTCTGCGAGAA
>JAEUVM010000119.1 GCA_016787125.1 Chitinophagaceae bacterium
AGAGAGTGCCGCAGAACCGATAATGAATAACTTCTTCATGTTGGTTAAAGATTTAAGCAATGAATATATCCAAAAAAAAGGATTTCATGAATCCGTTGATGTAAATCGCTTTTACATCAGCGCCGGTTGCTTTACCCGGAAGACAATCGGTACTTTTGCACCGCTTATGCTGAATGCGACAGCTAAAACATACCGAAATGCCTATTCCGGCCTGTCGAAAGAAACATGGCTGTTGTCTGTTATCATGCTGATCAACCGGAGCGGCACCATGGTGGTACCTTTTATGACGCTGTACCTTACCAGTCCTTCGATGGGCTATTCAATCGGACAGGCCGGGCAGGTGTTTGGCCTGTTCGGCTTAGGCGCCTTCAGCGGTGCATGGCTTGGCGGCCGGCTTACAGATAAGATCGGTTTTTATCCTGTGCAATTATTCACCTTAACTGTTGGCGGGTTGCTTTTCTTTGCCCTCGGCCAGATGAAGTCGTATCCGCTTATCTGTATTTTTACTTTCCTGCTCAGTTTTGTAAATGAAGCTTTCCGTCCGGCCAATTCCACAGCTATTGCATTTTATTCAAAAGAGGAAAACCGCACCCGCTCCTATGCGCTGAACAGGCTGGCCATTAACCTGGGCTGGGCTGTGGGAAGCGGATTGGGAGGAGTGCTTGCACACGAAAGCTATGAACTGCTTTTCTGGGTTGATGGCACCACCAACATACTTGCCGCCCTGGTGATGTGGCTTTTTTTGCGGCCGGCGAAATATAAACCTGCCGTACGCAAAACAAACGACCAACCCAAAGCAAAGCCCGCACATGAAGATGGCACCTATATGATCTTTGTTGTTATCACCATGTTGTTTGCCTGTTGTTTTTTCCAGTTGTTCACCAACCTGCCTGTTTATTTCCGTAAAGATCTCGGCTTCAACGAATCTGTTATCGGTATACTGATGGCTGGTAATGGTTTAATTATTGCGCTCCTCGAAATGGTCCTCATTTACAAACTGGAGGGTAAACGCCGGAGTATGATCTATATCGTGGCCGGTGTGGCACTCGTGGGTGTGGCTTTCATGAGTCTTCACACGCCGGCTGCAGCGTTGCCGGTGGTGGCTTTCATGATCTTTCTCGTTACAATCGGTGAGATTCTCTCCATGCCGTTTATGAACAGCTACTGGATTTCCCGTACACAACCCGGCAACCGGGGTGAATACGCAGCGCTTTACACAATGGCCTGGTCGGCCGCCCAAACATTAGGGCCGATGGGTGGCGCACAGGTGGCTCAAAACTTTGGGTTCAGTGTGCTTTGGTGGATCACAGGTGGTATCTGCCTGCTTGCTTCGTTTGGTTTCAGTTTGCTGTACCGGTGGCATTAGGCAAGCGCAAAATCAACCGCTGACTTTGCATGCAGGTAGGTGGTATCAAATACCGGTACAGGGCTATCCTCCTGTTTTATCAGCAATGGTATTTCGGTGCAACCCAATATGGCTCCCTGTGCACCTTGCTTCACCAGTTCATCAATCACGTCCAAAAAGCGGCGGCGGGTGGCGGGAAGGAATACCCCTTTTCCCAGCTCTTCATAAATACCTCTGTTTATGATCTCCACTCCTTCATCATCCGGTATAAGTGTATTGATGCCGAAAGTTGCCAGTCTTTTTTTATAAAAATCAAACAACATGGTATACTTCGTTCCCAGTAATACCACTGTGTGAAGTTTCTTTTCCAGTATGGCAGTCGCTGTGGCATCTGCAATATGTATCAGGGGCACACTGACTGCCGCCGCCACTTCATCGGCAATATGATGCATGGTGTTTGCTCCTAATAATATACAATCAGCTCCTGCTGCTTCAGCTTGTTTTGCTGCGCCGCAGATGATCCGG
>JAEUVM010000130.1 GCA_016787125.1 Chitinophagaceae bacterium
TGTGCTGAATACTTTTTTCATGACAATTGGTTTTTGTTTACAGCAGGCAGAAATTTATTTGCTGTCATTATTAAAAATGGTAACCGCTTCTTTCAGTTGTGAAATATCGGTGGCAGCCGTGCGGGCCTTTTCGATGGCAGCTGCATTACCGTTGAAGTTTTGCTGTATCACTTCTTCGAGGTTTTTGACTGATACCAATTGGAGATTATTCTTTGTGGTATTAAAAAGAAAATAATCACCGGGTTTGCCATCGGTGCCGTTGTTTACCACGGCTTCTGTACCATTGTAGGTGATGGTGCCGGAAGCATCGCTGGCTTTTTGCAGGAAGCAAAGGTTGCCGGTGCAGATCACTTTGAAGAAGTCGCCGCTGATGCAGCGGTAGTTCACCCCTTCCACCTGTGCCGAGGTGAGCTGGGCAGCGGTGTAGGTTTTCTTTTTACCGTCTGTTTGTATCTGTACAGAGGCATTGCGGCTGATATTGTTCTTTATGTTGCCGGTGAGGGTGGTACCGTCGGCCAGCACCAGTGTGCCGGATGACTGGGCTGATACTGCTGAAACCATAAAGGTGGCGATAAAGGCGAGGGAGAGAAGTCTGAAGATTTTCATACAAATAGTTTTAACGTAAAGGTTTTGTGTTTGCAGTACAATGCTACTTATACCTTAGCGGCAGGACAATCGAATTGGAGTGAGCGGGGGAAAAGAGAGAATGAGTTGTTGATATGAAAATGTGGAAATGGGGGGAAATGGGGAAATGGGGGAATGTGAGAAATGTGAAAATGTGGAAATGGGATAATGGGAAATGGGGGAAATCTGCTGATATGATAATGTGCTAATGTGCTGACCCGTCCACCAGTAATTATCACATTTCCATATTATCCCATTTTCACATTCTCCCATTTCTCACATTTCCCCCATTTTCACATTTCCACATTTTCACATTAGTCAATTAGTTTTTCTTGATTTTGGAGAGGGTCATGCCGGTGGCTTTGGAGGGCTTTTCCATATCTTTTATGGCAAACTGGATGGCTTCCTTTACGAGGGCCTTTACCTTGGCATTATTGTAATCCTTTACTTCTTTCACGTCGATATGCCTGATCTGGTTGCCGGTGCCGGTGAGCAGTTTGGCGGGATCTTTCAACAGTGTGCCTTTGTTGAAGCCGAGGTTCAGGTGGTTGGTATAGATGGGTATCATACAATAGGCATCTGCGAGTTTGTCCGACACGGAAAAAACGGCTGTCAGCGCATGGGTATGATAGAGCATTTCGTTGCCTGCCGGGTGAAGATCGAGGATAAACTGGCGCAGGCCGGTGAAAAGTTCTATGAGTGACTTGTCTTTCATTTCCAGCAAAAACCGGAAGTCGGGGTGAATGGGTCTTGTATTTTTCATGCTGCCGGGTGGCTTTTCTGCTGGTATGATATAATGGTGTGGACGGCTTTTCCTTTTACAATTTACCATTTTCCTCCGGCAACTGGGGTGGAGCGTTGCAAAAAGAGGCATTTCTTAAAGATATGTTAAGCAGACCTTACCTGGCTCATGGCCGGCGAGAGCAAAAAATGGGTTGAGCTAAAGAATAGTATGCTATCCCCTTAATAATGTTAAGGTTATACCTAAATATTATTTAGGTACCACCTTAATAATGTTTAGGTACCACCTTAATAATGTTTAGGTACTACCTTAATAATATTTAGGTACTACCTTAATAATATTTAGGTACCACCTTAATAATATTTAGGTACCACCTTAATAATGTTTAGGTACCACCTAAAGAATGTTTAGGTACCACCTAAAGAATGTTTAGGTACCACCTAAAGAATGTTTAGGTGATTGACCTGTTTTGGCAGGAAAGCTGACAGAATGGCGGGAAAAAGGGCAGTCGCACAGAGCGATAAGAGAAAAAGAGAAGAAAGCTGCGGACTGGAAGCCTGTCAACGGTCAACCGCTAACGGTCAACCTGCTATCCGCACAGAGCGATAAGAGAAAAAGAGAAGAAAGCTGCGGACTGGAAGCCTGTCAACGGTCAACCGCTAACGGTCAACCTGCTATCCGCACAGAGCGATAAGAGGAAAAGAGAAAAAAACTTCGAACTGGAAGCCAGTCAACGGTCAACCGCCAACGGTCAACTCACTACTACAAGCTCCTCGCCTGCTTGATATACAGCTTACCCGTAAAAGCATCGATCTTAAATTCGACATCCATGCCGAAATTCATCAGTCCGGTTTCATCACGACCACCACCTTTCTCTACTTTATAATAAAAATGTTCTTTAATGGCGGTAAGGTATTTTGCCAGCAATTCCACTTGTGCAAAGGTCAGTACGGTCTTATCCTTACTCAAATTGCTCCGGCCAATGTATTCCACACTTACCTGGCGACTGCCCGTGGCCCTTCCCAAACCAATGATCGCTTCATCGCAACTTACGCTGTCGGGCGGCGTTACCACACTGATCTCCCCCACCTGTGCATTAAAAGTGTAAGCCGGATAGTTCTTGCGGTATAAATGTTTGGTGACCGCCACCCCGTTCGACAACTCTTCGCCGAAGGCCCTGTGCACCAGTATACCCATGGCAACCGAATGCTGGTCTATCTTAAAATACTGACGTTCTGCAAAAGCCCGTTCATCCCAAAGACTGGCCCATACTGTTTTAATGGCTTTTTCAATGGGCTTGTCAGGATCGGTCAGGCTTCCTGTTTTTGACTCGTACAATCCGGCCCCATTGAATCCTTTTACATCTTCCGCATTGGTGGAAGAACGAAAACGAAAATGCTCAAACCCCGGTCCGCCCGTTTTTATCTGCACCCGTATCGCTTCCAGTAATGTTTTATTCACCGGCGCTGCTTTGATCGCATCTCTCACCTTCTTCAAACTGGTATTGAGCCGTTGCGGATCATTCAGCAAGGAGGCATTGGCTAAGATGGAATCAAGAAGTACTTGAATTTTATTCTCCCTTAAATGCTGGTAATAAAAATAAAAGGGAATGGCAAAAGCCCCTTCGGGTAAAGGGATCGGTTTTTTATCCACCCTTATTTTCAACAACTCGGAAAAGTTAGCCGCTTTGCCACCGATGGATGATACATTCTTAAAGCTCATTTGCTGCAACCCGGTTATCTTCCTGATACTGGTATCAATCGTGAGTCTTATCGTTTTGCGGTTTTCCGTTTTCGACCACCAGGCCTC
>JAEUVM010000137.1 GCA_016787125.1 Chitinophagaceae bacterium
TATTTATCATTGGCAAAGCCTTCGTGGAGTACTTTCATGATCGAAAGACAAACATCAAGTCCGATAAGATCAGCCAGTTGAAGCGGTCCCATCGGGTGAGCCATACCGAGTTTCATGATGGTGTCTATCTCTTCCACACCTGCCACGCCTTCATGCAGGCTGTAAACTGCTTCGTTGATCATCGGCATCAATATGCGGTTGGCAATAAAGCCGGGAAAATCTTTCACCACGCAGGGGGTTTTACCCAACACCTTGCTCAGCGAAACAATGGTTTCAGTAATATCAGGCCGGGTGTTATCAGCAGTAATGATCTCCACCAGTTTCATTACCGGTACCGGGTTCATAAAATGCATCCCGATCACTGAATCGGGTCGGTTGGTGGCAGCAGCAATTTTCGTAATGGAAATGGAAGATGTATTGGTGGCGAGGATGCAATCGGCAGGGGCCGCCGCATCGGCCTGTCTGAAGATATTTAGTTTCAGCTCAGTGTTTTCGGTGGCGGCTTCCACCACGAGTGCGGCATTTTTCACTCCTTCGGCGATAGAATTGGAAGTGGTGATATTATTCAGCGTCTCCTCTTTCAGTTCTTTACGTATGATCTCTTTGGTGACCATGCGGTCGAGATTTTTACCGATGGTGGCAACTGCTTTTTCCAGTTGCGGCTGCGAAACATCTATCAGCGTAACCTTGAAGCCGTGCTGGGCAAAAACATGTGCGATGCCATTACCCATTGTACCGGCACCAATAACTGCCACGGGTGAACCCAAATTGATCATACAGCAATATTTAGTGCTGCAAAAGTAAGGAAACCCGTTTTAGTGAAAGGGCATTTAGGTGAAAGGTGTGTAAGGGTAAATCAGTTCTTATTTTTGAAATCGCCTCGTTTCCATGCCTGGATAAACTCGGCCCAGGCCGCAGGATTAAAGATATTTTGTGGCGGAGTTTGTCCATTATATACAGCCCTGTTGGCTATTTTATTGAATTGCATTTTAGCAGCCTCCCCACCGTCTGCCGGTACGGTACGCATGAGGATACGGCGTTTCGTGACATCCGTGTTTTTACGGGCAATTTCATACTGATCGTCAGGAACCTTTACATTGACAAAGTCGCGGGCAAACTGCTCAGCCGTGGGCCTGGGTTTAATGATAGTTGCCGGGAGGTAAACGGTATCCACCACCATCAGTTGAACCACACTGTATTGATTACCGTCGAGGTTGCGGGGAATGGAAATGGTTTTTGGTTTATACGTAACGTGACTGAATTCCACCTGGTCGCCTTTGAGCACCACAATTGAAAAAACACCCTGCGAGTTGGAGATGGTACCCCTGTTTTGTCCTTTAACCGTAACACTCACTGCCGGAATGCCGACAAGGCTGTCGGCCGTCATGATGACGCCGTATAGCTGTACCACTGAATCACGGGAGGTTTCAAACTGCGCTTTGGCAGTTTGGGAGAAAAGAATCGTCAGTATGGCTGTATAGAGTAAATATTTCTTCACTGTGCCAAAAATAAAGACAAGTTGCTGATTTCGTAAAACAAATTGGTTCCCGTATTGGTTAACTTTGCGTTCTTGCCGACTTTTAACAATTAATT
>JAEUVM010000150.1 GCA_016787125.1 Chitinophagaceae bacterium
CGCAATGTACCGGTGGCATTGCCCCAGGGAATATTGGTCTTGAACGATCTTTTGCTATTGACAAAATCAAACACATCCCTGCCGAAATAACCGCTCAGGTACAGCCTGTCTTTTTCTGAAAAGCGGTAGTTGATCTTCGCATTCACATCATAGAAGTAATAACCGGAACCATAGAAGGCGCTCGATTTACTGATAGCAGGTTTGGCCAATGCATCCACATAAGTGCGGCGGGCAGACAGAATAAACGATGCCTTGTCTTTTTTGATCGGCCCCTGTATGGAAAACCTCGAAGCGATAAGGCCGATACCACCATCCATCTGCAGTTTATTGATATTGCCTTCCTTCATCGTTACATCCACCACACTGGAAAGCCTGCCGCCATATTGCGCCGGCATACCGCCTTTAATCAGCGATACATTTTTTATAGCATCAGAATTAAAAATGGAGAAGAAACCAAACAGGTGACCGGTATTGTACACCACGGCATCATCCAGCATGATCAGGTTCTGATCGGGACCGCCGCCGCGAACATAGAAGCCCGCATTACCTTCACCGGCATTACGTACACCCGGCAGCAATTGTATCGCTTTCAGCAGGTCCACTTCACCCATAAAGGCCGGAAGGTTTTTGATCTGCGTCATCGAAAGATCCACCTTCCCCATCTGTGCATTTTTCACATTACCATCACGCCGCTTGCTGTACACCACCACTTCACTGATAGCGGCCGATTTAGATACGAGATCGAAGTTTTGCGAAGCATTACTGTCAAGGTTTACGATAAACGTACGCCCGATATACGATACATGCGATACATTCAGCGTGTAAGTTCCTTTATCCAATGTGATGGAATAAAAACCATACTGGTTACTCATCACCGCCTTGGTTTGTCCGCTGACGGCAATGGTGGCGCCGATGATAGATTCGCCGGAGAGGCTGTCTTTCACATACCCGTTCAGCACCACCCTTCCTGCTTTCTCGGAAGCATTTTGCGCAGGGGCCTGGAGAAAAAAGAAGAAAAGGATAAGGGTTACGGGGAATATCTTTTTCATAGCACTATTACACACAACTCATTTTTTTGTTTGATCCGGCGCCGCCTTATTCGTGGTATCTGCCGGCACATGGTCTATTTTGTCTTTCATTTCTGTACAATCCTCCTTGCCGTAAGGATTGGTTTCCGATTCGGTCTTGCTCAGCCAGTTGCCGGGCTTATCTGCTCCGAAAGCTTCATTGCATTCGAGCCAGTACAGCCGGGCAATGTCGTAGCGGGCCGTGCTGATAAGGGCGAAGATCTCATTGGAAAAAATATTCAGCGAACTTCTCTTCTCTTCCATAGAAGGATCGGCAATGATGGAGGCCAGTTCGGCTTTGGCATTGCCATAAGGCTGCAGCGCCGTTTCATAGATAAGTGTGTCGGCTTTCAGTTCATCGATCTTAAAACTGTCAAGCGCCGCTTTGAGCTGATTGGCCGATTGATTAACTGCTGCCAGATCATTTTTAGCAAAAGCGGCCGTCATGCTGAAATAATTGCCGAGAACAGCTTCCAGCGACAGGTTGAAAGCTTCACTGTGCTTGCTTACGGTAAGAGGTGGTGGTTTAGGACCGGAATGATTGGAACCACCTCCGCCCCCGCTGCCCAATACGTAAAAACGGATGAGGCCGCCGAGCAGCAGCAGGATGGCAAAAAGCATGGTAAGACCGTTCACCCCTTTGGTATTTTTGACAAACAGGCGCACAATACCAAGAATGATAATAAGTGCCGGAAGGATGATGGCGAGCAAATCAATGATCTTTCTAAAATTCATGGACTATTTCAGGTTTTTGCAAAGATAATTACCCCGGAGGGTTTATTTTTGTGAATTGTGAATGGGGAATTGGGAATGGGCCGTTGACAACCGCTATACCTTACCTTTTGAAAATAACCTTATGTTTCTGAAACTGGACCACCAGCACCTGCGGATCTATGGACTGTCGAGGATTTTAGTACTTGAATGTTATAAGTTTTCCAGATTTTTGCCACCCGATGAACGGTTTGGCATGGTGTCGCAGATAAGAAGGGCCGCTTTATCCGTTCACCTGAATATTGCCGAAGGCGCTTCCCGGCAATCTGTAGGTGAAAGAAAACGGTTTTATGAAATTTCAAGAAGCTCACTGGTGGAAATAGATGCCGCCTTTGACCTCGCTAATGATTTGAATTATACAAACAACTTTGATATGAAGCCATTGGAAGAAGCAGTAGTTAATTGTTTTAAACACCTTTGCGGAATGTTAAAGGCATAGGCAACATTGCCCAATTCCCCATTCCCCATTGCCCAATTGCCCATTCCCAATTCACCATTCACCATTCCCAATTCCCAATTCCCAACCATGCTCGCTGGTCTTCAAAACGTAACATTCGAATTTGGTGCAAGAGTCATCGTGGAAGATGCCACCTGGCATATACAGCCCGGAGAACGTATCGGCCTCATCGGCTATAATGGCACCGGTAAATCCACCCTGCTCAAACTGCTCGTAGGCCAATACCTTCCCTCCGCCGGTACGGTGGAACGCAGCCGCTCCACTTCAATCGGCTACCTGCACCAGGACCTGCTCAGCTTTGATACCGAAGATTCAATACTGCAGGTGGCACTCGGCGCTTTTGAACGGGTATTACAACTGGAAAAAGAAATTGAAGAGATCGGTAAAGAACTCGAAAAGACCGGCGATGAAAAAACACTGCTGGAATATACCGACCGTCTCCACGAACTGGAAACACTCGGCGGATATACCATGCATCATAAAACCGAAGAAGTATTGCAGGGACTTGGTTTTTCCAATGCCGACCTGCAGCGGCCCTATAAAGAATTCAGTGGTGGCTGGCGCATGCGGGTATTACTTGCAAAAATGATCTTGCAGCAGCCCGACCTGCTGTTGCTCGATGAACCTACCAACCACCTCGACCTTCCCTCCATCGAATGGCTGGAAAAATACCTGGTGCATTACCAGGGCTCTGTGGTGATCGTAAGCCACGATAAATAT
>JAEUVM010000269.1 GCA_016787125.1 Chitinophagaceae bacterium
CGTATGGCTGATCACCTTCAGCAATCCGCTGTATGCCACCCGGCGTTCGGCATCAAACCAGCGGAATATTTTTTCCATGCTTTCGGCCAGTTTGCGAAGCTGTAAAAAATCTTCACCGCCCAGCACAGCGCCGGGTATGGCGAGGAGTTTTAATTCACGGGCCAGGTTCAGGGCATGATCGTTGGGGAAATAGATACCATTTGCCAGCAACTGGCGGTATTCATGACTTTGGCGTAGATCCGTTTCAACAAACTCTTTACGTGTATGTATCCGGAGTTCATTGCTCTTATTGCGGGCATGGTCGGTCTGGCAATAGTTGGCCAGGAGTTCCCTGATCTTGTTGAACTCGAGCTGAATGATGGCCGATTCCGGGTATAGTTTCATAAAAAACCTGCTGTACGCAATAATGAGGCGCAAAGGTAAAGGAGTATTCAGGCTTTGGTCAAGAATTAATAATTAGCAATTAATAATTAATAATTTAGCCGTTTTCCCGAAAGATCGAAGCGGCGCAGAGGGGAAAGACACATCAGTCTTTCAGCAATAATCAATAATTAATAATCAGTAATCAAGCCGGGATTTCTCGCAAAGGCGCAATAGCGAAGAGGGAAAGACACATCAGTCTTTCAGCAATAATCAATAATTAATAATCAGTAATCCAAGCTGCATTCCCCGCAAAGGCAACGACACCAGTGACTTATTCCTTTTCCTTTACCTGCAATTCATCCCAAGGTGTGGTGCCATCTTTTTCACGGGTGAATTCGTAGCGGGCAGATGACTGTATTACAATTTCGGCTGTGGTATAAATGGTGCATCCTTCCATCAGGTGGCCGCCGATTGTGGCCCCGGTGCTGTCGGAAATGCTGATATGAAGGTGGGAGCCGTTTTTACTGACAGTACCGGTAAGGCTGACGATCTCGAAATGTCCGCTGCCCTTGGTTCCTTCGGGCTGGTTGGCAAAGCGGATGGAATAATGGGTAAGGCTGCCGGCGCAGGTGGCTATCCAGCCTGCTCCGATCTGTTTTTCCTGTACTAATTTTTCAATACCTTTTTTCAGGTCATCGCCAGGCCTGAGGCGGAAGGCAAAGACGGAAACAGCAGGTGATTGCATAGACTTTGATTTACAGGCAGTGAAACTGAAAGATAAGATAGCGGCTGAAAGAATAACGGTGATACATCTCATTTTGTCAACTATTCGTAACTAATACTGTTATTACCGGTTGTTAATAGTATTGAAAAAACCGGCAACTGTCATGCAACTTACAAAACCGGCTGCTTCAATGCGGCTAAATTGCACGAAATTTATGCGTCCGCTCAATAAACAGGTATTTATGAAATCAGTTTTTGCTATTGCCTTTGCAGGTCTCAGCGCATTGCTGTCCTGTGCGCAACAATCAACCCGGCAACACAACACAACAGTTACTATGGATACAAAAGACACATTACCCAAGAACAACCCCACCCTGACGGCCACCGAGCTTGCCACTTTTGCCAATGGCTGCTTCTGGTGCACCGAAGCGGTATTTGAAGAACTTGACGGGGTGATCAGCGCCACCTCCGGCTACAGCGGGGGGCAAACAGAAAATCCGAATTATAAAGAAGTGAGCAATGGCAATACCGGCCATGCGGAATGCCTGCAGATCGTGTACGACCCTGCCAAAATAAGCTTTGATGAACTGCTGGAAGTATTCTGGCAAACACATGACCCCACCACGCTGAACCGCCAGGGAGCCGATGTGGGTACACAGTACCGCAGCGCCATCTTTTACCATAATGATGAGCAACGGGAGAAAGCTGAGAAGTATAAGGCTGCGCTTGACAGCAGTGGTGCATTTCCCAACCGCATTGTGACGGAGATAACTGCTTTCAGTAAGTTTTATCCGGCTGAGGATTATCACCAGCAGTATTTTGAACTGAATGGAAACTCCAACCCTTATTGCCGTATTGTGATACAGCCCAAGCTGGATAAATTCCGCAAGGTGTTTAAGGAGAAGCTAAAAAAGCAATAAAAAGAAGAATGCAGGCCGGTATTACCACATAACCTGTTATGTTTGTATCATTAAACAGTGTGGTATGGGAACATTTTCACCAAAAAGATCCCTGGTAATACTGGCCATTTCCTTCCTTATCAGTGCATCCCTGTTCTCACAGGACCGCAAGCCCACACCCTATTATCCCGAACGATATCAGCTCGTGTTGCCCGACGAATGGATGAAGCGACCCAAAGTGCTGAAGGCGATCAATGAGATACTTCCCCAAACGATCGGCGAATTGAAAGACCGTGATTTTTGCACCCAATGCAAAGCGGGATATAAGGTAACTCTCTAT
>JAEUVM010000310.1 GCA_016787125.1 Chitinophagaceae bacterium
GCAGAGCAGCGGGGTTCTATTGCTTTCGTTGCGAGTACACACTTTGGCATTGTACATTACCTGGATATCTTCAACACCCGTACTTATGGCGGTATGACCACCAATATGTATGGTAAAACGCTTGGCGAAACGCTCCGTGAATCAATAGCCAGAACGTTTGATCTCACCACACAGAATGATTACTATGCCCGTTTTCATTGCGAGCAAACAACTATACATGGAGACCCGGCCATTAAGATGGATGTGCTTGGGCCCAAGCCTGATTATGCTATTGAAGAGCAATATGTAAAAGTAAACCCGGCATTTATATCAGTTGCCGAAAGCCAGTTTACGGTAAAGGCGCAGATGTTCAACCTGTCGAAGGCTATTGATAAGGATATTGTTGTTGAAGTAAAGCGTACTTATCCCAACCTCACCACCGAGGTGATCCGCCGTGATACGATCAGGGGCATCCGCTTTACCGATTCACTGAGCTATAATATCGAAATTGTACCAACGAGGGATAAAGGTCTCAATAAAATTTCCATCTGTATTGATGCAGACAGTGAAGTGGATGAACTGTATGAAACCAACAACTGTGTTACCAAAGAAGTTTTCATTTATGAAAATGAGGCCCGTCCTGTTTATCCTTATAACTACTCGATCGTAAACAAACAAAATATCAAACTTGTGGCGTCCACTGCCGATCCCTTCAGTACCATGAAGCAGTATGTGATGGAGATGGATACCACTGAATTCTTCAACAGTTCGGCCAAAATAACCCGTACGATCAGTTCTACCGGCGGAGTGCTTGAATTCAATCCCGGCGTTACCTTCAGCGACAGCACTGTATATTACTGGCGTGTGGCACCGGTGCCTGCCTCCGGAACACCTGTATGGAATACATCCAGTTTTGTATACCTGAACCCAACCACTTTCGGAACCAACAACGTAGGTTACAACCAGTCGCATTTCTTCCAGCATACCAAGTCGAAGACGGACAGGATGACTTACGATTCGGCCTCCCGTAAATGGAATTATGATGGCATCAATCAAAACCTGTTTGTACAAATGGGTACCTGGATCACCAGTGGTGCCACCACGCCGACATCCCTTTCTGTGTCTATCAACGGGGTGCCGCATATCAGGCTTACCTGCTGGTTCTCTTCATTGGTGTATAATGTATTCGATCCTGTTTCTTTCAGACCCTGGTTTAACCAGACA
>JAEUVM010000312.1 GCA_016787125.1 Chitinophagaceae bacterium
AGGCGGCCAAACTGGTCGTCGTACCACAGTTTTTTTCCTGCGATGGTGGAGCGGCCCGCTTCTTTGAATTTAACTGAGCGGATGGGATATTTCGTCACCACATTGCCCATGCTGCTGCGGCCTTTTATTTCCAGTTCTTCAAAATAGTATTCAAATTCTTTAATGCGGGCAGAGCAATTGCCCAGTACCACTTTCACCACTTCCGCTTCGCCATTGGCATTGGCAGTGAAGTAATGTACTTTTGATTTATCGTGCCCTTTGGTGAGATCGTATTCTTTATCACGGGTAACGCCGGTTACGTTGAAGCGTTTGGCAAAACTCTTACCTGATTCACCATCCAGGTAGATCATATTGTACGTGGTGCGTTCATCATTCTTTTGAAAAACGGCCGCATGAACAATGTCTTTCCCGATAAAGACCTTGTCGGATACCTTCACCACTTTCATTATGCCTCTTTTGGTAAAGGCGATGATATCGTCGAGATCGGAGCATTCGAAGAGCAGTTCATCCTTTTTCAGCCCGGTGCCGATAAAACCTTCCTCCCTGTTCATGTACAGTTTGGTATTGGCAATAGCCACCTGCTTGGCTTCGATCACTTCAAACTGTTTGATCTCTGTCTTACGTTCCCGGCCTTTACCGTATTTCTTCAGCAGGTTTTCATAATAGGCTACCGCAAAATCCACCAGGTTGTTCAGGTCGTGTTTCACCTGTTTAATGTCGGCTTCCAGTCCTTTGATCTGGTCGTTCAGTTCATCAATATCCAGTTTGTAAATACGGCGAACAGGTTTCTCGGTCAGTTTGATGATGTCTTCCCTTGTTATTTCCCTGCGCAATTGTTTTTTGAAAGGTGTAAAGGCTTTGTCAATTGATTCAAGCACTTTATCCCATGTCTCGTGTTTCTTTTCGAGTTCTTTATAGATCTTCTCTTCGAAGAATATTTTCTCCAGTGAGGTGTAATGCCATTTCTCCTGCAGTTCGGCCAGTTTGATCTGCAATTCTTTTTCCAGCAGGTCTTTGGTATTATCTACT
>JAEUVM010000323.1 GCA_016787125.1 Chitinophagaceae bacterium
CCGTCGGTATCATCACCCACGATGCCTTCATCCACCCACAGTACCTGTTGCATTCCGTAGTAGTTGCAGAGGTATTCTTCTATCTGTTGCTGGTTCAGGTGCGGGTTGCGGTTTTTATTCAGCAGGCAGGCGGTGGAGGTCATCACCGTGCCGGCGCCGTTAAATTCCACCGAACCGCCTTCCATCACAATACCGGGATGATACACCGGGATATTAAAGTGCTTTCCTATCAGGGTGGGAATTACATCATCAAGATCATAGGGAGGATATTTATTACCCCAGGCATTATAGCCCCAGTCCACGATTACTTTCTTTATCTCCGCTGCCGGGTTTATCAGGAAAGCAGGGCCATGGTCGCGGCACCAGGCATCATTCGTGGGATGGAAGAAGAACTCCACTTTGGAAAGGTCCACGTTTTCTTTTTCCAGTTGCGAAAGCGCAAAAGCCTTCATTGCTTCACCAGCCACATTGATACGCACCAGTTCACCTTTGGTCAGTTCTTTAATAAACTTCACATACGATGGAAAGATGGTATGTATCTTACCCGGCCATGATGCTTCCTTATGCGGCCAGCTTAGCCAGGTGGCGGTATGCAGGGCAAATTCGGCGGGAAAGTGGTAACCTGCGGCTTTGGGAAAGTCTGAAAGTTGTTGCGTGTTCAATGTTGGTGTTTTTGTTGTAAAGTATTGCGCAAAGCGTTTATCATTACCACTATTTCCTCACACATATTATATACAGTATTAAAATCCGTATCGCTGATAATTCTTCTGCGTTTTGCCAGGAAGAGACAGCCCACCACTTCTATTGCTGATCGTACAGCTATTCCCAGGGAACGAATGAACTCCGGGTTGGTCTGACCAATGGATCCTTCTGCAATATTCAATGAAACCGAATCTGCTGCCCGTTTGATCTGCGTGGTCAGCACATAAAGTTCATCATGGGGAAAGTGGCTTGTTATCTGGTGTACCTTTTCAGAAAGTACCACCGCTTTGTGCCACACGTTGAGTTTTTCAAATTTAAATGCCATACTATAACTTTTAATGGTAATAAAATACTATCCTTAAAAGTGTATATGGTTTTAAACTAAATATGTATTCCCAACTTTCCGTCTTTCCGGCTACTCCTCATCAATAAACCGCTTCGTGATCGGCTGATAGGAATCGATCCGCCTGTCACGCATAAAAGGCCAGTGGGTACGGTACTGGTCTGTTTTAGCCAGGTCCAGTTCCAGCACTTTCACTTCTTCCTCTTCATGTGATGCCTGGTATAATATAGTGCCAAACGGGTTGGCCACAAAGGAGCCGCCCCAGAATTTCATCGCCCCGTTTTGCTCAAAGCCCACACGGTTCACACTCACCACATGCACCCCATTCGCTACGGCATGACTGCGCTGGATGGTTTGCCAGGCGCCGTATTGTTCTGTGTTGGTGGCTTCGTCTTGCGAGGTGGCCCAACCAATAGCCGTAGGATAAAAAAGTATCTCCGCTCCCATCAATGCGGTAATACGTGCTGCTTCAGGATACCACTGATCCCAGCAGATCAGCACACCGATGGTGGCAAACTTTGTTTTCCATACTTTATAACCAAGATCACCGGGTGTGAAATAAAACTTTTCATAATAGGCCGGATCATCCGGTATATGCATCTTGCGGTATTTGCCGAGGTAGCTTCCGTCGGCATCTATCACGGCGGTGGTATTGTGATAAATTCCCTGTGCCCTTTTTTCAAATAAAGAAGCAATTATCACCACGCCGAGTTCGCCGGCCACTTTTTGCAATGCTTCGGTGGAAGGACCTGGAATGGGCTCTGCCAGTTTGAAATGCTCATAGTCTTCCACATCACAGAAATAAAGGGAAGTAAAAAGTTCCTGCAGGCAAACGATCTGTGCACCACCGGCAGCAGCTTTCCTTACACCTTCGATTGCTTTCGCCAGGTTCTCCTCCTTATTCGCCGTGCAGCGCATCTGCACCAGGCCGGTCTTTACTTTACTCATGGTGGTAAATTGAGGAGCAAAAATAGTTAATTAGCTGATGTGCTGATATGCTAATGTGCAAATGTGATAATATGCAAATGTGGAAATGGGAGAATGTGCAAATGTGATAATATGCAAATGTGGAAATGTGCTTGGGATCTCATGGGTAAATTAAGAACTTGAAAGCCCTCCGTATTTCACATTTCTACACCTGTCCCGGCCATCCGGGATTCCTCCATTTCCACATTTCCCCATTTCCCCATTTTCACATTTCCCCATTTTCACATTTCCCCATTTTCACAATTCCCCATTTTCACATTTCCAAATTTCCAAATTTTTAAGCCGAGTTTCTTCCCGCATTAATTATCCCAAACGAACACCGCATCGCCAGCTTTTCAAACGTTTCTTTTACCGGTGCCTGTACCAGTTGTTCATCTAATTCCCGGATGCGTGTCAGTGCATATTGCTGAATGGTAACCAGCGGCAATACGATCCGTTCCCGCATCTGAATTGAAAGCTGGTCAACCGGGTACTCCGCCATCAGGCCTGTTTGCCCCGTTATTTTACTGAGGTATTGCTTTGTCAGTTCATATTCTTCGTGTATCATTTGCCATAGCTCACCGTATTGTTTATGATCAGCCAGGTAGGCCGTGAGCGGGAAAAATGATTTCATCATCGCCATCTCGCAATTGTCCAGTAGTGTTTTGAAGAAGAGCGACTGGTGATAGAGTTTTTGCAACTGCAACAGCTTTCCTTTTTTCTCCATTTGCTGTAAGGCAGACCCCACTCCGAAATAACCGGTTACATTCTGCTTCAGTTGACTCCATGATCCTGCGAAGGGAATAGCACGGAGGTCTTTTAAGGAAAGTCCGGAAGCAGCGCCACGCTTCGCCGGACGGCTGCCGATATTGGTTTCGCTGTAAAAACGCAGCGGACTTACATGCAGCAGGTAGTCGGCCAGGTAGGGATGGTCACGCAGTTGCTTGTATGCCTCCAGACTGATACCGGCGAGTTCACCCAGCAATTCTTCTTCTGTTTCATTCAGCGTTATGTCACGATTGGTAAACAGGTCGTTGGAAATACCTGCATTCAGCAATTGTTCAATATTATACTGCGCTGCTTCAATGGTGCCGAAGTTGGAACTCACCGTTTGTCCCTGTATGGTCAGTTGTATTTCTTTATTGGAAATATTCTGGCCCATAGATGCATAGAACTTATGCGTTTTACCACCACCTCTTGAAGGCGGGCCGCCTCGTCCGTCGAAAAAGACCACATTGATATTGTAGGTACGTGAGATGGCTGTCAATGCTTCTTTTGCTTTATAAATACTCCAGTTGGCCATCAGGTAGCCGCCATCCTTGGTGCCATCTGAAAAGCCGAGCATGATGGTTTGTATATTACCCCTGCGGTTAAGATGCTGCCGGTACACTTCGTTGGTGTACAGTGTCTGCATGATGCCCGCCGCATGCTGCAGGTCGTCAATCGTTTCAAACAGCGGTACAATATCAATATTCAGTTCTTCTTTCTTCCATCCGCTGAGCAGGAAGAGACCATATACTTCTATTGCATTCAGTGCAGTGTTGAACTGGCTGATCACATAGCGGTTGCAGCCCTCTTCACCGTTGTACTGCTGAATGGTCTTTACCGTCATCATGGTTTGCAGGGTATCAGCATACAGCGGTTCAGCCGGGAGGGCTACCGGCTCTTTCAGTGAAAGAGTGGTGAGTGCTTCTATCTTTTCAGCTTCAGTTAATGAAGAATAACCTGGCAGCACACCGGGCGTATTTTCTGCAATGGCGCTGATCACTTTTCCATGCACACTGCTTTCCTGCCGTATATCCAGCGAAGCAAAATGTAATCCAAACAGTTCGATCTTATTGATCAGGTTGTTGACAAGATGAAGGAACAGGCCATTATGCTGATGTACCAGCACTTCCCTTATCTGCCATAGAATTTTGAGTATCTCTTCTTTTCCGAGGTCTGTTTTATGGCCGGGTATAAAGATGTTGTTATAGAGCTTGGCTTCGAGTTCCTGCAGCATCACATCCACGCCTTCAAAGGTAAGCCTGCGCCGCAGCCGCCGTACATCAAGGTAATAACACTTGATGATGCTGCCGCGTAAAGCATCAGCCACCTTAAGCGTTATATCACTTGTTACAAATGGATTACCGTCCCTGTCGCCGCCGGGCCAGAAGCCCATACGAATAACAGGGTTGTTGTTATTCACTGATTCCGGAAACTGGTTCTTCAATGCAGTTATGATACGGCCGGCAGCCGCATAAAAAACATTCTCCAGGTACCAGATCAGGCTTACCGCTTCATCATAGGGCGTGGGTTTTTTCTTTTTAAAGAAAGGCGTTTTACCCAGTTGCATCAGGTAGGTGTTGATGAAACTGGTGTTATTATCAGTTAGCGCCTTTGCCAGGTCATTGATAATTCCCAGTACGGTGCCGGGATAAAACTGTGTGGGATGTGCGGTAAGCACCAGGCGGATACCGAAGTCGTTCAGTTTCTTTGCCAGTTCGTCTTCCTTTTTATCCTGTATTACTTCTGATTCCAGGTGTTTCAATGTTCCCACCCCGTTCAGGTCGTGTACATTCCGGAACGCTGCATCTTCCAGGGCATCAAACAGCACCACCTGTCTTTCGATGTACTGCACAAAGCGAAACAGCAGATCGTTGCGGTCTTCTTCCTTTTCGTACGTGGTGTGTTTATTAAAAAAATCACTGATGATCTCTGCGGGGCTTTGCCGCTTTTTATATCCTTCTTCGCAATTATTGGAAAGTAAAGAGAGCAGGATACCGGTTTTCTCAATACGATGAAAGGGCAGCGAGGTAAACAGGCTGTTGTACAACTGAAAGCGGACGCCCACTTCATTTCTGAATTGCTGTAAGGCCCTGTTGGATAAATGATCCATTGAAAAAATTTAACCTGTTAGGAAATGATACAGCAAGCAGTGAAGTGAAAATACTTCATTTTGAGAAAGAAATAATATCCCCCGGATATAAAAAACCCACTGTTGAGATAACAGTGGGTGTGGTAACCTCCAGGGAAATATTATTGTGCGGCAGGCGGTGTGGCCTGGTCGTTATTATCAGGCGCCTGCTGAGGCTGGTAAACAAATTCTTCTTGCTTTTTCTTCCGGCCGCTAATAAACCGCCAGATGGCTCCTCCTGCGATTACGATGCCAGCAATGATAAACTTTAAAAACTTGGCTATTACAGCCCAGAAGCCCACTTTGGCCAATATCTTACCTGCCACCAGGCCACCAATGGTCCATGCTGCCACTTTATCGGTTTTGGAATCAAAGTCGCTGTAGCGGTTGCCTTCCGTAAATGCCACCATCGAAAGCACATCGTTGATATGTGCTTTTACACTATCCAGTTCTTCCATGCCTGATACCGCCTGCAGGTTCAATACCCCTTTTCGTCCGAGTATCCTGATATCATAATTCAGCGTGTGGTCTTCCTGGCCTGATACCGAAAACTCTTTGGCCCAGTGAAGTATCTTCTTTTCTTTATCATAATAGGGTGTGGCAGCCCAGTTAAGCAGGTTCATGGTAAAACCACCAACCCTCATCCTCTCGGCGTTCTCCCTTGCGCTTTCTTCTTTCATGGATTTGAGCAGGTCATCGTAATTGATCTTATCTGCATCCTTATCTTTTACATAACCGATATCTTCAAATTTGATGATAAACGCATATCCTCCCGGGTCGGTAGCGCCGCTGGAGGCCGGAAACAAAGCACCAAGCGGGGCTTCGGTGATAGGGTTGCCCCAAATCTCACCCACCACATATTTAGCTTCGGCAGACTCAAGGAATTTGAATCCCTCCGGTACATTGATGGTGGCAATACCGTTTCCGAGGATGATCTTACCTGTTTTATAGTGCAGGGAACCTTCTATCGAATCCATGATCCGAAGCTGTTCCTGAAACAGTTTGAGAGAATCTTCAGGCCCTCCGGCTTTTATGAAATTGCTCATCAGCAATACTGCCGCTGTAAGGGCGATCAATTTTTTCATACAGTTAGTTTTATATTTAAATATAAAAAAAAGACCCTGCAATGTGCAAGGTCTTTCCGGTTATTTAATAAAAGCGGCTTATTCGGTAACAGGCGAGTCGGTTGCTTTATCTTCAGCAGCAGCAGTTTCAGTTTCTGCCTTGGCAGCACCTTTTTTAGCTCCGCCTGAACGACGTGTTTTCTTGGCAGCAGTTTTGGTTTCACCTTTGCCTTTTCCATATACCTCGTTGAAGTCAACCAGTTCGATCATAGCTGTTTCAGCGTTGTCGCCTACCCTTGCACCCAGTTTGATGATGCGGGTATAGCCACCAGGACGGCCGGCTACTTTCTCCGCTACATTACCAAACAGTTCCTTTACAGCTTCTTTATCCTGCAGGTAGCTGAATACGACACGACGCTGGTGCGTGGTGTTGTCTTTTCCTTTAGTGATGATCGGCTCCACATATACCCGCAGTGCTTTTGCCTTGGCGGCGGTGGTTACGATACGCTTGTAGGTAATGAGCTGGCAGGCAAGATTGCTCAGCAGCGCATCCCTGTGGGCTTTCTTCCGGCCCAGGTTGTTTACTTTGTCTCCGTGACGCATGACTGTTTAATTTGAAAATGTGATAATTTGAAAATTTGAAGATGTTTGTACTGATCCTCAAAAAACCTATTTCACATTTGGTTTAAAAAATTCGGTTGCACCGTGTCAGGAATTACAACCTACTTACTATGAAAGAACTTTTGCGGTTTGCAGAAATGGGAAATTTTCACATTTCCTCATTCTCACATTTCCACATTTATTTTAGAATTCGCTTGGATCGATACCCAGCTTGATCAGGTCCATTCCGAAATGGAGGCCTCTTTCTGTAAGCACCTGCTCAATTTCAGCCAGTGATTTCTGACCGAAGTTGCGGAACTTCATCAGGTCTTCTTGTTCGTATTGTACCAGTTCACTCAGTGAGTTGATCTTCGCAGCTTTCAGACAATTGAAGGCACGTACAGAAAGATCGAGGTCTTCGAGCGGCGTCTTCAGCACTTTGCGGAGCTGGAGCGTTTGCTCATCCACCATATCTTCTTTCTTTTCTTCTTTATTGTCGAAAGTGATGTTCTCGTCGGTGATGATCATCAGGTGCTGGATCAGGATCCTTGAAGCCTGCTTCACGGCTTCTTCCGGATGGATGGTACCATCGGTTGAAACTTCCATGATCAGTTTTTCAAAGTCTGTACGCTGCTCCACACGGGTATTCTCGATGGTGTACTTCACATTCTTGATCGGTGTGAAGATGGCATCAATGGGAATATAACCGAGGGGTGCATCTTTGGGTTTATTGTCTTCTGCAGGTACATAACCACGGCCTTTGCCGATGGTCAGTTCGATATCCATGCGGGCAGAAGAATCGAGGGTGCAGATCAGCATATCCGGGTTCATCACCTGGAAAATGTGAGTGCCTTCACCGATCATACCGGCAGTGAATTCTGTTTTATTGCGGATAGACAGAATGATCTTTTCGTTGCTTACTTCGTGATCAGCGATTTTTTTGAAGCGAACCTGCTTCAGGTTGAGGAAAATTTCCACCACATCTTCGCTGATACCTTTCATGGTGGCGAATTCATGCTCCACGCCTTCTATTTTCACGCCAATGATGGCATAGCCTTCCAGTGAACTCAGCAATACACGGCGAAGTGCATTACCGATGGTAACACCAAACCCGGGTTCCAGGGGGCGAAACTCAAACTGAGCTTCGAAATCAGTTGCCTTTTGAAGAATGATCTTGTCAGGCTTCTGGAAATTTAAAATGGCCATAATTGAATTTTAGATTTACGATTTTAGATTTTAGATTCTCCGGTAACTGCTCCATTTACTACTACTCGGGGTACATTTCCACGATCAGTTTCGAGTTTTGAGTTACGAGACTCATAACTCGCAACTCATAACTCACAACTTTCTTATTTAGAGTACAATTCCACGATCAGTTGCTCCTTGATATTTTCCGGAACGCTTTCCCTTTCAGGATAGGTGATGAAAGTACCTTTCATTTCGGTTTCATTCCAGTCGAGCCAGCTGAACTTGGGGTTCTTACCACGCACCACACTGGTGATGGAAGTACGGCCCTTGCTGCCTTCTTTGATCGTAACCACGTCACCGGGTTTCAGCTGATAGGAAGGAACGTTTACCACATCGCCATTTACTTCAATGTGCTTATGGCTTACCAGCTGGCGGGCGGCCGGACGGCTGGGGGCAATGCCCATACGGAAAACGGTGTTGTCCAGGCGGGCCTCACAAAGTTTGATGAGGTTTTCACCGGTTACACCCCTGCGGCGGGCTGCTTCTTCGAATGTTTTGCGGAATTGTTTTTCTAAAATACCGTAGGTGTACTTCGCTTTTTGTTTTTCACGAAGCTGCAGGGCGTATTCGCCAAGCGTTTTACGCTTGCGCTTTTCACCGTGCATACCGGGAGGGTTGCTGGTTTTGCCCAGCCATTTACCATTGCCCAGGATGGGCTCACCAAAAATGCGTGAAATCTTGGTCTTTGGACCATTGTACCTTGCCATGTTTTATTCATTTTACGCTTTTTTGAAACGGTGCTTTGATCAGTAAAAGCGTTAAAAAATCAATCAGGCACCCTTTTTAAAAAATGAAAGCTCTTGGCTCCAATATGTAAATAAGTTGCGAGTCGTGAGTTATGAGTATCGAGTCTCGAAACTCATAACTCACGACTCGTAACTTCTCTTAAACTCTTCTCTTCTTCGGCGGACGGCAGCCGTTGTGCGGCATCGGCGTCACGTCTTTGATCATCACCACTTCAATACCGCTCTGTGAAAGTGAACGGATGGCGCTTTCGCGGCCGGCTCCGGGACCTTTTACAAATACATCCACCCGCTTCAGACCGGCATCGAATGCTGTTTTGGCAGCATCGCCTGCAGCCATCTGTGCGGCATAGGGAGTGTTCTTTTTAGAACCCTTGAAACCCATTTTACCGGCACTGCTCCAGGAAATAATCTGGCCGTTCTTGTTGGTAAGGCTGATGATAATGTTGTTGAAAGTGGCTGAGATGTGTGCATCTCCGTAGGCGTCTACTTTTACCACTCTTTTCTTCGCCGCAGCTTTAGCGCTTAAAGCCTGCTGTGCTTGTGCTTTTGCCATGTTTTTGTTTGTAGGTAGTCTGTTCTTTTATATTCCCCGGTTTCCCGGTTTGGTCAGTCCTCCCGCCGCTTGCTGGCGATCCGTAACTGACCAGGTTGTCTGCAAGCGTTGAAATTATTTGAAACGAAGACAATAACTATTATCTCTTAGTTATTATCTATCATCTGTTTATTACTTCTTAGCGGCCTTCTTCTTACCGGCTACTGTCTTACGCTTACCTTTCCTTGTACGGCTGTTGGTCTTCGTACGCTGACCACGAACGGGCAGTCCTTTACGATGACGGAGGCCGCGGTAGCAGGCGATATCCAGCAAACGCTTGATACTCATCTGCACTTCAGAGCGAAGCTGACCTTCCACTTTCATCTCTTCCGTGATGGTGTTACGGATTGATGTCAGTTCATCATCATTCCACTCATGCACTTTTTTGTTGCGGTCAATACTGTGCTTATCCAGGATATACCTGGCAGTGGAGGGGCCGATACCATATATATAGGTAAGACCTATTTCGCCTCTTTTGTTTTTTGGTAAGTCAACACCGGCAATACGTGCCATATTATTTAAAGTTTAAATTCCAGGAAACAAATCACAAATTCCAATCTGGTTCCTGCTTTTTGATTTTTGTTCTTTTCTTACTTATCCCTGGCGCTGCTTGAAGCGGGGATTCTTCTTGTTGATCACATACAGCTTGCCTTTCCGGCGTACGATCTTGCAATCAACGCTGCGCTTTTTAATGGATGCTCTTACTTTCATTTTCTAAGCTTTGAGCTTTGCGTTTCGAGTTTCGAGCCCGTAGCTCACCACTCATAAACCCGCTGCTTGTTATTTGTATCTAAAGTTTATCCTTCCCCTTGTCAAATCGTATGGCGACAACTCCACTCCTACTTTATCACCAGGCAGGATGCGGATGTAGTGCATTCGCATTTTCCCGGAGATGGTGGCCAGTATTTCGTGCCCGTTTTCCAGTTTTACCCGGAACATGGCATTGGATAAAGCCTCAATAATGGTCCCATCTTGCTTGATTAGCGGTTGTTTCGACATATATTTTTTGGGAACGCAAAGGTAGGAGTATCAGGCTGAAAAAAGAAACAACCCCGTTTATTTTTCGGGGTTGGGGCCAAAAAGGTGGCTGATAGTCAATATTTTTTTCCGGGAAAGGTGTCTCAGGGCTTGTCCAGGTGCACTTTTGTCATGTCGAGGTAGAGGTTTTGGAGCTCATGCACCGCCAGCGGGAAGCTGAAATGGCGCCTGTCTTCCCGCCACCACATCTCCACAGTCGAAAAATCGCCCTTTTTGGGGGTCACCAGGCGGAAGGAGTCTTTTTTGTATTTCCGGCCCCCTTCCAGGTCTTCCCCGGTGAAGCCCAGCCGCATCAATTGGGTCTCATCCAGAGGGATGGAGTGCATTTCGGCGGGACTGAACCAGAATTCCTGCACCCCGTTGTTTACGAGGGCCTGGTTTTCTTCATGACTTACACTTACCACCGTTCCCTCCCGCATTACGCCTTCATCATTAATACTAATAATGTCTCCGGATTTGAGGTTTCCGATCTTCAGCATAACAATCGTTTTTAGTAATCCGAATATAATAAGAGAAATCCCAAAAAGCAAATTCCAGATTCCGGGAGTGGGGGAGGCTGGTTGGGGGGGGGGTGATTCTTAATTCATAATTCTTAATTACTAATTATTAATTATTGATTATTGATTATTGATTATTGCTGAAAGGCCGGTGTGTCTTTCTGCTCTGCGCCGCTGCGCCTCCGCGAGAAAAAAAATAGGAACGCAGATTTGAGGGATTTAGCTGATTAGCGCAGATTATTCTCTTTCCCTCCTTCCCCTCTGTGCGAGGGATTTATTCTCGCCCTGAGGTAAATGTGAAAAAGAGGAACCCTTTGCGCCGCTGCGCCTCTGCGAGAAAAAAATAGGAACGCAGATTTGAGGGATTTTGCTGATTAGCGCAGATTATTCTCTTTCCCTCCTTCCCCTCTGTGCGAGGGAATTTGTCTCGCCCTGAGGTAAATG
>JAEUVM010000328.1 GCA_016787125.1 Chitinophagaceae bacterium
TTTCTTTCGAACGGCAAAAATAGTGGGAAAATGCTGCCACCCGTTTACTGAATCGGAAAAGAATGAAAGATCAAAATCATAGCCGGTTATCAAACCGGTCAGGGGTGTTTATTCAGCAGTTTGCAAGCTCTCTGTAAGCACGAGGTAAATATTCTTCAGCTGCGGATGTCCATGCAGCAACTCGAGGTGTTTGCGGATGGTTTCGCTGTCATGCCTTATCGCTGGGCCTGTTTGTGCCGCTTTTGGCGAAACGGTCCTTATGCGGAGCGCCGTTTCTTCTATCAGCGGCAGCAATTGTTTGAAGTCGAGCCCCTCCTTATGGCAATATTCTTCTGCCAAAGTATAAAGATGGTTGGTAAAATTGCTCACCACCACCGCCGCGACATGCAGTTTCTGGCGGTCGTCATCGCCGGCTTCTAATGCCTGTACCGGTGCGATCGACCTTGCCAGCGATGCCAAAACGGTTTTGGTATGTTCATCGCTGCCATCAAAGAATACGGGCACATCGGGCAGCCTTGTCATTTCTTTGCGCAGTGATTGCAACGGGTAAAAAACACCATAGTGTGAAGTTACCCTGCTCAGCACTTCCTTTGGTACAGATGCCGCAGTATGTGCCACCACTTTACCGGGTAAATATATTTCCTCTGTCACCTGCTCTATGGCATCATCTTTTACAGCCACGATATATACATCGGCTGTCTTGAGAATGGTGGATTTATAGTTGGTGGATTCCGCATCCAGTTCATAGGCCAGTTCGGAAGCAGCAGCGGAGTTTCGGCTGTATATCTGCAAAATGGTGTGACCGGCTGCCTTAAACTTTCTTCCCAGCACTGCAGCCACATTGCCGGAACCAAGCAACACTATATTCATAAATACTTTTTATCAGGTGAAGAGAAAGGCTGGCTATACATCATTTACTTTTGTCATCATGAAGTTTTCACAACGCCTGGCCCTCAAATATATCAGAACAAAATTCAAACTTCTTTCTGCCATCTCCAAAAAGAAAGCTGCAGCTTCCGCCTTCCGGCTGTTTTGCACCCCTCAGGTGCGCAACCGGAAAAAGCTGCCACCGGTATTCAAAGAGGCTGAACAGCTTCAGTTTGAACTTAAGAATATAACTGTCCGGGGCTGGCGGTTTAATAAAGGTGGTCATCGCCGGGCCCTCATCCTCCACGGTTTTGAATCATCGGTGGTCAATTTCGACAGGTATGTCCGTCCCCTGCTGCGCAAAGGATATGAAGTGCTGGCCTTTGATGCCCCGGCACATGGCCGGAGCGGAGGCAAACAGATCAATGCACCGCTGTACCGGCAAACCATCCTTGCTATCAACGAACGGTTTGGTCCCGTTCACTCTTTCATGGCACACTCCTTTGGCGGCCTCGCTGTATGCCTGGCCTTGGAAGATATCAGTCATACCGCCGATACCCGGCTGGTATTGATAGCACCTGCCACCGAAACCGTTTCGGCCATCAATAGCTTCTTTTCTTTTCTGCAACTGGACCCTGCCCTGCGGCCAGAGTTTGAACGCATCATCATCCGGCACAGCGGCGTAAGTGCCGAATGGTATTCCATTCGGCGGGCCATGAAGCATATTAAAGCTGAAGTGCTTTGGTTCCACGATGAAGATGATGAAGTAACACCTTTGCAGGATGTTTTAAAAGTAAAAGAAGAAAACCACCCCAACATCCGGTTCGTATTTACAAAGGGGCTGGGGCACCGCCGCATTTACAGGGACAATAAGGTGAGTAAGGCCATTGCGGAATTCCTTTAGAACAGATAAAAGAGAATAGATAAGGGATAATAGTGGGGCGTTATTTCAGAAAAGTATCTCTCCTGTGAAAAGCTCAAATATTTA
>JAEUVM010000346.1 GCA_016787125.1 Chitinophagaceae bacterium
TGGGCGTGAGTTATCCAGAAATAACAGAAATGCAGGTAAAGGCCATTTTTGAGGCAACAGCAGAATTGATAAAAAAAGGTAAGAAGGCCTTACCGGAAATAATGGTGCCGGTAACCTGCGGCAAGCACGAACTGCGCCACCAAAAAGTCATCGTGGATGCCGTGTATAAAGAAACCTGCGCCCGTATGAAGGTGAAAAAAATACCCTACCTGTACGGCACCATGATCGAAATACCCCGTGCTGCACTAAAAGCCAACAGCATGGCCGAAGAAGCCGACTTCTTCAGTTTTGGCACCAACGACCTTACCCAGATGAGTTTTGGATTCAGTCGTGATGATATCGGCGGTTTTTTACCAAAATACCTTGACCTCAAACTGCTGCCCTCCGATCCATTTCAAACCATTGACCAATCGGGTGTGGGTGAATTGATAAAACTCGGTGTGGAAAGAGGGCGCCAGACCAAACCCAACCTCAAAGTGGGCATCTGTGGCGAACACGGCGGCGACCCGGAAAGTGTGAAGTTTTGTCACCGTATGGGAATGAATTATGTAAGCTGTTCGCCCTTCAGGGTGCCCGTGGCCCGGCTGGCTGCCGCACAGGCTGCTATTGAATTTCCCCGTAAATGATCTGATATCCAAACAAGAGTGCCCGGCTTACAGTCGGGCATTTTTGTGTCTTGGATAAAAAAACGATCTTAGAGCCATTATGGAAATAAAGAACCTTTTCGATCCGGCTGTAAAACAAGAGATCGTTGATCGCATCGAACACCTCATCCCACAATCTCCAAGGCAGTGGGGAAAAATGAATGTGGCACAAATGCTGGCCCACCTGCAACTGCCTATGGGTATTGCACTCGGCACCCACACCGTGAAAGGCAACTGGCTGATGAGACTGGTATTGCCGCTTTTCAAATCAAAATTATATGATGATAACCCCTGGAAGAAAGGACTTCCCACTGATAAGAGTTTTATCATGACCGGCTCAGAAAAAAATTTTGAAGCAGAGAAGGCAAAGCTGCTGGATATGATCAACCGGTTTACCGAAGCAAATATCAAGAGTGAGAAACATCCCATCTTCGGGCACCTTACCCGTGAACAGTGGAGCAAGGCCACATGGAAACATATAGATCATCATTTGAAACAGTTTGGCGCCTGACTTTTATCAGCACAATACTGCTGTCATCACAATAGTTTTGGCCGGTTCAAATGAACCGGCCTTTTATTTTCCAGTATGCCGGTCATTCAAAATAACTATTGCATGCCAGTCATCATTGAACCTTTCCGCATCAAATCGGTAGAACCGATACATTTCACCACCAAAGAAGAACGGCGGTCTATTTTGCAAAAAGCCGGGTACAATGCTTTCCGCATTCATGCCCGTGATGTGCTGATCGACCTGCTCACCGACAGCGGCACCAGTGCCATGAGCAGCGACCAGTGGGCCGGCATTATGCAGGGTGATGAATCGTATGCCGGAAGCGAAAGTTTCTTTCACTTCAATGATACCATTAAGGACATAACAGGTATGCCTTATGTGATTCCCACGCACCAGGGAAGGGCGGCAGAGAAAATCATCTTCTCCATTCTTGGCGGCAAGGGAAAATATTTTATCAGTAATACATTGTTTGATACCACAAGGGCCAATATTGAATTTTCCGGAGCTGAAGGAATTGACCTGCTTTGCGAAGAAGGTAAGCATCCGGCTGTACCTGCTCCTTTTAAAGGCAATATAGATACGGAGGCATTGGCACAAACGATCAAAGAAAAAGGTGCAGCGAATATCCCGATGGTGATTATTACCATCACCAATAATTCCGGTGGCGGACAGCCGGTGAGTATGCAGAATATCAAACAGGTGAGGGAAATCTGTTCTGCGAATAACATTCCATTGTTTATTGATGCCTGTCGTTTTGCCGAAAATGCTTATTTCATCAAACTGCGGGAGGAAGGCTATTCGGATAAAACGGTAAAGGAAATTGCTCGTGAATTGTTTTCTTATGCCGATGGCTGCACGATGAGTGCCAAGAAAGATGCATTTGCCAATATCGGGGGATTTCTTGCCATGCATGATAAAGAACTGGCTATGCGTTGCCGCAACCTGCTTATCATCACGGAAGGATTTACCACGTATGGCGGATTGGCAGGCCGCGACCTGGAAGCGATCGCCATCGGACTGAAAGAAGTACTGGATGAAAACTACCTGCAATACAGAATCAGAAGTACTGATTATCTTCTGCAGAAATTAATAACAGCAGGTGTGCCGGTAATACAACCGGCGGGCGGTCATGCGGTGTATATTGATGCCAAAGCCTTTTTACCTCATATTCCCCTTGCACAATATCCCGGTCAGTCGCTTGTATGTGCCTTATATGAAGAAGGCGGCATCCGCAGTGTTGAGATCGGCTCGCTGATGTTTGGCAAATATGATGCTGCCGGCAACCTGGTACCAGCGATGATGGAACTGGTGCGGTTGGCTATACCGCGAAGGGTGTACACGCAAAGTCATATAGACTATGTGGCGGAAACTATAATTGAAGTATTTAGCAAGCGGAACTCATTAGGCGGTCTTCGAATACTGGAAGAAACACCACTATTGCGGCATTTTACAGCTATACTGGAACCGGTTAGTATTTAATATTTAATATTGGAGATTGCATATTTTCTTACGCGGCTGAATATCCTTGCTTATGCTAAAGGTTGTTTTAAAAACTAATCGGGAATTTAGTATATCCTGGGCAGAAGTAGCTACTCAGGCCTTTCGTCCCGTTCCTTCGACTATACGGATGTAATTAGCTCTTTCCCATGCCGTGGGGTCGGCGATATGCTGCTGACTCATCAGGCCACGGAAAGCACTGATGTCTTCAAAGCCCATCATATACATCCAATCCTGCAATTCCTTATTCATTGTTTTGAGATAGGGAATGCCGTGTTTATACAGCGAAGAAGCCGTCATCACCACATCGGCGCCGGCAAGCAGGTACTTGATCACCTCCACGGCGCTCTGCACACCGGTGGTGGCAGCGAGTGAGAGTTTTACTTTTCCATACAGCAGGGCGGTCCACAGCAACGGCAACCGAATTTCGCCAGCCTCACTGTAATGAAGATCTGTTTTCAACACCAGCTCATTGATGTCAAAATCAGGCTGGTAAAAGCGGTTGAATAAAACCAATGCATCTGCACCGGCGTTTTGCATACGCAACGCCATATTACCCATGGCGCTGAAGTAAGGGTTGAGTTTTACAGCCACAGGAATTTTTACCGCCTGTTTAATGCCGGTAATGATATTGAGGTAGCGGTGTTCCACTTCTGAGGAAGACATGGCCACATCGCCGGGAATAAAAAAGATATTAACCTCAATCGCATCTGCACCGGCCTGTTCCATCTGCCGGGAATAATCTATCCAGCCTTCGCTGGTAATGCCATTCAGGCTTCCGATAATGGGAATACTGACCTGTTCTTTTGCCTTTCGCAGATTTTCGAGGTATTCTTCTGTGCCGATATTATAATCATCCAGGTCAGGGAAATAATCCATAGCCTCAGGAAAGGCGTACGATGTTTCAGCCAGCACATTGCTGAAGCGGGCTTCTTCTTTGCGTATCTGTTCTTCAAAGAGGGAGAACAACACCACGGCACCGGCACCGTTGTCTTCCATTTTCACAATGTTGTCTGTTTGTTCGCT
>JAEUVM010000351.1 GCA_016787125.1 Chitinophagaceae bacterium
AAGCTTTTTATAAAACCACGAGTTGGCGATCGTAGGGGCATTTCTTGTTGTTTTGGCTCCCTCGTGGCCTTCCGATTTTTCTATTCCGTCTGTCCAGTTCAGTTCCGGTTTGTGGCAGGTGGCGCAACTGATCTTTCCGGAGCCGCTTAGCCGGGTATCAAAGAAAAGGGACTTGCCAAGCTCGATCTTATCTTTCAGCAAATCCTTCTGCTGCTCCAGCGGACTTTCGGGCAAGGGGCCCAGTTCTGTCCAATTCACGCCTGCATCCACGGTTGGGGCCGGCCATTTATCCGGTGATTGCAAATACAAACGCCTCAATTCCCCCGCCGTCAGACTTTTTTCCTTCCGGCTGAATGAAACCAGCAATGTAGTGGCAGCTATGATCAACAGCAGCACCGATCTTTTTCGCATGGCGCAAATAAACAAAAAAAGCGCCGGACAAATACTGACCGGCGCCCGTAGTTAAAGTCTGAGTTTTATTCCCCCGTTTACCACAAAGCCATCCAATGGTGCATATATGTCCCTGAACTGCGGGTTGGTAATACTTCCGGTATAGATCGTATCAAAGCGGGTTTGCCTGGCATCGAGAAAGTTTTCAAAATTGATATACAGTGATACTTTCTCCCATAGTTTCTCCAGCATAAAGCCCGTTATCCAATAAGACTTACCGGTTTTACCATCACTCAACTGCTGCCGGCCGAAATAATAGGCTTCCAGCCCGGCCTTCCATTTTTCTTCCACTTCATACAGTAATACTGAATTCAACCGGTGGCGGGGCGTAAGATAGTTTTCTGTCTTTACCGTTCCCTGGTGAAGTTCGGCTTTGGTAAACGTATAGCCGAGAAACAATTTAAAATCCTTGTAACCCAGTTTTACATTGGTCTCCATACCTCGGCTGTCAAAATGACCATTTGTATTAACAAAACGAAAATCACCTCCTGCCGGCTGAAGCAGCAACGGATGGGTAATGCGGGTGTAAAAGAAAAGATGGTTAAAACTGAAACTTACATCACCGCCTGCAAATTTTGTTTTATAATTGATGTCTGCATTTAAACCATAACTTTTTTCCAGCCTGTTTACATTATCATCCACCGGTAATACATTTTTATACTGCAGCCTTTCACTTTCTTCAGTAAAAACGCCGGGAGCCTTGTAGCCCAGTCCGCCCCCGATCCTTGAAGAGAGTTTGGAAGAAATTTTAAACAGCGCTGATATCCTTGGCAGAAAAGCAAAGCCATAATCCTTCACCGCATCTCCCCTTATGCCTGTTTCCAGGTTGAACTTCTCATTCACCTTCCAGTTGTTCTGTATAAAAACGCCGGCAGTAAGCTGTTGGTAGTTGCGCAATGGAGTGGCGGTAAGCCTGGTTTCTTTGAAATCATCCGTCAGCAGGTTTACCCCTGTTATCCATTCGGCAATGGCGCCATGTGAGGCATAGGTTACTTCTGTAAAAGTGCCGTTCTGGATTCCGTTGAAAGTATAACCGGGCAAACTAATAACCCGCTGAAAACGGTTGATACTGTTTTTAACCGATACATGACTGCATTTGCCAAAATGATGCTGAAGGCTGAACTGCGTGCTGAACCGGTCGGAATTATTGGCTTCAAAAAAACCGGAAGGGTTATCTCCTTTTATATAATTCAGGTCGCCACCGGTTCTTTTTTCAGTCGTCACATTTACCCCGGCAGTTATTTCCGTTTTATCTTTTATATAAAAAAACAACTTCGGGTTTACCGTATACCGTTCAAACTTCGGGATGGCAGTCAGCCCGGTCTCCGAAGGATCATAGGCCGCATTACTGTTGCGGGAAGCAAATACAGTAATACCCATGCCGCCGAATCGCTGGCCATAAAAACCGCTGGTGTTCAAACCACCTGCTGATGTGGCATCGAGGTGAAACCTCAACTCTCTTTCATCTTTCGGTGTTTTTGAAATCAGGTTCACAAGTCCGGCAATGGCGCCACCACCATACAAGGTGGAAGCCGAGCCTTTGATCACTTCAAACTGTTTCAGGTCGAGCGGGGGTGTTTGCAACAAACCTAATCCGCCACTGAAACCGGCGTATAACGGCAGACCATCTTTCAGCACCTGTGTGTAGCGTCCATCCAATCCCTGTATCCGTATGGAGGCATTGGCAGAGGTGGCCGATGTTTGCTGAGTGGTGATACCGGTGCTTTCGCTCAATACCATACGGATATCGCCGGGCTTCATGTTCGATTTTTCATCCAGCTCTTCGCCAGCCACAAATTCCACCCGTGTAGGTATATCCCGGATGGTGCGGGTGCTGCGGGTGCTTTGT
>JAEUVM010000358.1 GCA_016787125.1 Chitinophagaceae bacterium
AAAGAATACAGCGGCGAGGAAGGATGGAAGGCGCTTTGCGACAGCCATGATGTTGATCTTATTTATACTCCCACGCCCTGGCACCTGCATACTCCCATTGCTATACGGGCCATGAAAAACGGCAAGCATGCAGCGGTGGAAGTGCCCGCAGCGAAAACGCTGGACGAATGCTGGGAACTGGTGGAAACATCAGAAAAAACAAAGCAGCACTGCATGATGCTGGAAAACTGCTGCTATGATTTCTTCGAACTGCTTACCCTGAATATGGCGAGACAGGGATTGCTGGGTGATATCGTACATGCGGAAGGTGCTTATATCCATGACCTGACCAAAGACTGGCTGTTTAATAAAAATGCCTATGCCGATATGTGGAGGCTGAAGGAAAATATCGGGCATAACGGCAGTCTTTATCCAACTCATGGACTGGGGCCTGTGGCACAATGTATGAACATAAACCGCGGCGACCGGTTTGATCACCTGGTGAGTATGAGCACCAATGATTTTACCATGAACAAAATGGCCACGGCGCTGGCGGAGAAAGATGATTTCTTTAAAGAATATGTAAACCAGCCTTACCGGGGCAATATGAATACCACGCTGATCCGTTCTTACCAGGGCAGAACGATCATGGTGCAGCACGATGTATCCACCATCCGGCCTTATTCAAGGATACACCTGGTGAGTGGTACAAAAGGCGCAGCGCAGAAATGGCCTGGCCCGGAGCGGGTGGCATTTGGTCATAGCTGGATAAAGAAGGATGAACTGGATGCGCTGTATAAGAAATATGCACCCCCGATCGTAAACCATATCGGTACGATTGCAAAAGAAGTGGGCGGACACGGGGGTATGGACTTCATCATGGATTGGCGGCTGATAGATTGCCTGCGCAACGGGCTTCCGCTCGACCAGGATGTGTATGATGCGGCCGCATGGAGTTGTGTGGTGCCGCTCAGCCAGCGTTCGGTTGGTAAAAGATCGGTTACCGTATCCATTCCCGATTTCACCCGGGGTGCCTGGGCGCTTAATAAGCCGGTTGATCTTACCCTGAACGGAGGAGCCAACACAAAGGTGCGGGATATAAAACCGGAACGCCAGTTGTAACGGCTTGTTTAAGCCTGATCAATATCATAGCAGAACGGTCAAAACAAATGGCGAAGAAATGTGATTATGGCGTATTTTTGACCCGCTCAAAGCGAATCCTCCTGGAAACCAATGCATTGTTTAACTAATTGACTGTTGTACACCACCGGTTAGGCAACTGAATATACAATAAGCATGAAGGCACTGACTACCATAACGGACCCCGTTTACGTTGAACCTGAAAGATATTCTGCATACGAAAAGTTCTGGCTGAAGAAGATCAACGATAAAAGAGATCTTCCTTTTATACACCTGCTCACGGCCATCCATTTGCTCGTTATCCCGACGGCGATCATTTTATACACGCCGTTACTGAAAGGCTGGTATTGGTGGCTGGCGTATGTTCCTTATTTCTACGTTTCGCAGATGTATTTCAAAGGCCGTTTTGGTCTTATGCTGCATTGTATCTGTCACCGGAAACTTTTTAAGAAGCAATTTACCTGGCTGTTTCATTATGTGATCTGGTTTGTGTGTCCTTTCTTCGGGCATACACCGGAAACCTATTTTGCACACCATATGGGTATGCATCATGTGGAGAACAACATGATGGAAGATGCCAGCAGCACTTTGCCTTACCAGCGTGACAG
>JAEUVM010000683.1 GCA_016787125.1 Chitinophagaceae bacterium
TTACCGAGTTTTTCCAGCAATGATTTTTCTTCTGTACTGAGATGCTGCGGTGTCCATACACTTACCTGTATCAGCTGATCACCTTTTTCGTATGAGTTGACAGCGGGAAAGCCTTTGCCTTTGAGGCGGAAGATCTTACCGCTTTGTGTACCGGCCGGTATTTTGATCTTGGCCCTTCCGTCTATGGTGGGCACTTCCACCTGTGTGCCGAATACAGCATCGGTAAAGGAGATATGCAGCTCATACGCCACATTCAATCCTTCGCGGTGCAATTCCTTATGTGGTTCTTCTTCTATAAGGATGATCAGGTCGCCCGAAGGGCCGCCTCTTTCACCGGCATTGCCGCGGCCGCTGATATTGAGTTGCATACCCTCCTGCACACCGGCGGGAATATCAATGCTTACGGTTTCTTCGCCATACACACGGCCCTCTCCTTTACAGTTGCCACACTTGGCTGTAATAGTTGACCCTTCCCCGTTGCAGGTGGGGCAGGTCGTTACGGTTTGCATCTGGCCAAGGAAGGTGTTTTGCACACGGCGTACCTGGCCGCTGCCACCGCAGGAACTGCAGGTTTGCATGCTGCCTTTATCTTTGGCCCCGCTGCCGCTGCAGGTGGTACATACCACATGCTTCTTTACCTTGATGTTCTTGGTAACGCCTTTGGCTATCTCTTCATAAGTGAGTTTAAGTTTTACCCGCAGGTTGGTGCCTCTCACACCACGGCTGCGCTGTTGCCCTCTGCCACCACCACGCTGACCGCCAAAGAAACTGCCAAACAGGTCTTCTCCGAATATATCTCCAAACTGGCTGAAGATATCATCCATGTTCATGCCGCCGCCGCTATAGCCGCCGCGGCCATTCCCACTAAGGCCCGCATGACCATACCGGTCGTATTGCGCTTTCTTCTCCGCATCACTCAGCACTTCATACGCTTCTGCTGCTTCCTTAAATTTTTCTTCGGCTGCTTTATCTCCGGGATTTCTGTCCGGGTGAAACTGCATAGCCACCTTACGGTATGCCTTTTTTATTTCATCGGCAGAAGCAGATTTGGCTACGCCCAATACTTCGTAATAATCTCTTTTTGACATATAAAGACAGAACTTTTAGCTACGGGTTTAGAGTATGGGCGGACGGCTCGTAGCAAACCGGTTCGCAACTCGCAGCTATTTTCCCACCACCACTTTTGCGTAGCGGATGATCTTATCATTCAGTAAATATCCTTTTGTTATTTCGTCGGCTATTTTTCCCTTCAGTTCTTCGCTGGCTGCCGGGATTTCAGTGATCGCTTCATGAAGGTCGGGATTAAAATCCTGGTGAATGGTCTCCATGGGTTTTAATCCTTTCGACTGAAGTGTTGTTCGCAGTTTATTAAATACCAGCATCACTCCCTGCCTGATGGCTGCGAGGTCTTCACTGGTTTCCACCTGTTTCTGTGCCCGGTCGCAATCGTCCAGCACATCCAGCAATTCGGTGATCACTTCCTTACCGGCAGTTTGTATCAGTTCAAGACGTTCTTTGGCGTTGCGGCGCTTATAGTTGTCGAATTCGGCCACCTTACGCAGGTACTTATCGTTGGCTTCTTCCAGTTGGGCTTTCAGGGCCTCTATTTCAGATTCTTCTGCCACAGGCTCATTCAGGTGAGTGCTTCCACCCATGTTTTCATCGGTATTGATGTCAATTCCACCTGTATTGTCCTGTAAGTTCTCGGGGTTCAGTTCTTTTTCTGCCATTTTTTCAAAATTGAGTGCAAAGGTACGTTTGACAATAATACTGCCAATGCCAAAATAAGCGACAAAATGGCGCACCGGCTGGCTACTGTACCGGGGCTGGTTGGGCGGTTTAACTTACCTTGCGGCCGTTTATGAGCACCATATACCTGCGCAGAAAGATCAGCCCCCGGGTGGTAAACGGCCACCCCTGGATATTTAATAATGAAGTGGATAAGGTGGAAGGCGAACCCGCGGCAGGCGCTGTGGTGGAAGTGTTTACCCACGATAAAAAGTTTGTAGGAAAAGGCTACTACAACTCCCAGTCGCAGATCGTGGTAAGGCTGCTATCCCGTCGCAAAACCGATGTGATCAATGAAGAATATTTCCTGGAGCAGCTCCGTTCCTGCTGGAACTACCGGGTACGGCTTGGCTATACTGAAAATTGCCGTCTCGTTTTTGGAGAGGCCGATTCTTTACCCCAACTGATCATAGATAAGTTCAACGATTATTTTGTAATTCAAACACTGGCGCTGGGCATCGATGTATGGAAGCCGGCCATTGTAAAGGCTTTGAACACCATCTTTCAGCCTAAAGGTATCTATGAACGCAATGATGTGCCCGTAAGGGAACTGGAAGGTTTGCCACAGCAAAAGGGTTTCCTGTCTGCACCATTCGATACCAATATTATTATCAGGGAAAACGGGCTGCAGTTTCATGTGGATATTGCCAACGGGCAAAAGACCGGCTACTTTCTCGATCAGCAGGATAACCGCCGGGCCATTCAGCATATTGTAAAAGATGCTGAAGTGCTTGGTGCTTTTACCTACACCGGCACATTTGAAGTACATGCGGCACATTATGGTGCCAAATCGGTATTGGGGCTCGACATTTCCGCCAATGCCGTGGAGCAGGCCAACCGCAATGCAGTGCTGAACGGCGTGCAGGATCGCTGCCGCTTTGAAACCGCCAACGCTTTTGATGTGCTGAAACAATGGGGAAAGGATGGCCGGCAATATGATGTGGTAATGCTCGATCCGCCTGCCTTTACCAAAAGCCGGGAAACGATACAGAAAGCGATCACCGGCTATAAAGAGATCAACCTGCGGGGTATGAAATTGATAAGACCGGGAGGCTTTTTGGTCACCTCTTCCTGCACCAACCTGGTAAACCCTGAATTATTTCTTCAGATAATTGACATGGCAGCAAAAGATGCCCGGCGGAAAATAAGACAGGTTACTTTTCAGAAGCAGGCTTCCGATCATCCTATTATATGGGGAATGGAAAACACAGAGTACCTGAAGTTTTTGATCGTGCAGGTGATGTAATGGCTTATGGCGAATAGATCATAGCCTATGGCGAATAGTTCATAGCGTGGTTCATAGCGTAGAGTGGCATATCAATTTATACACCGGGTAAATAAAGCAAAGAGGAAAAGGGAAATCAGTTAGAGACCTGGAACTTTCCTGTTTCAAGGATGCGGCCGGTATTATCCACCAGGTGATAAATGTAAATACCGCGGCTGAATTCGTTCAGGTTTACAGTATGCTTTTGCGGCACATCAGTTATTTCATACATCTTCTTACCGAGAATACCATTGTAAATGCTGATGGTAAGGCCTTTCTTATATGATCCCTGGAGATCGAAGTTGATATATGTTTTGGCGGGGTTGGGGTACAGTTTTACTATCTTATCACCACTGCCCTCAGCGGGTGTGGTGCGTGATACCTGTGCATTTGCCTGTATGGCAATCAACAGAATAAAGGATAGTATGGGTAGAATTCGTCTCAACGAAACAAATTTACTTTTATTATCCGAAAAGTAAGCCAGATTTTTTTTCTGTGCAACGTAAAACTACGATACTTTATAAAAAA
>JAEUVM010000413.1 GCA_016787125.1 Chitinophagaceae bacterium
GTCTGAGGAGTATTTAGCCTTACCAGATGGTGCTGGCAGATTCAGGCAGGATTCCTCCGGTCCCGCCTTACTCAGGATACTGCTCGTCCTCATCAATTTTCGTTTACGGGGCTATCACCCTCTATGGCTCAACTTTCCAGATGATTTTACTTGATGATGATTTCTAAATGCAGTCCTACAACCCTCAAGCGGCACGCCGCTTAAGTTTAGGCTATTCCCATTTCGCTCGCCACTACTCAGGGAATCACTATTGTTTTCTTTTCCTCCCGGTACTTAGATGTTTCAGTTCTCGGGGTTGGCTCTCTTTCGAGTACTATACCTTCAGTATAGTGGGTTGACCCATTCGGAAATCCAGGGATATAATGCTTGTGTGCAGCTCCCCCTGGCTTATCGCAGCTTACCACGTCCTTCCTCGCCTCTCAGACCCAAGGCATCCACCATGCGCCCTTAGTTGCTTTAAAAAAATTAGAAACTAGAATTTGTTATTCTTGTAGTTGTTACCCGACCACATTTCTTCAGACCAACCAAAAAATGGTGTGATATTTCAAAATTGTGATCAGATTGTTAGATACTCGTCTAACATTTATTTTCCAATATGTCAAAGAACTTGAGCAAATGTGGGATTCCGGAAATATGAAAATCATATTTCCTCCACAGTCACCATTGTGAATGTTTTGATTGCGAATCAAAAGGCCCTGGGCCACATCCATTAATAAAAGAACTTTTCAATTTTTGGGAACCGCATTCTCACATTTTCTTATCCTCAAATTTCCACATTTTTCCTGTGGAGGATATCGGAGTCGAACCGATGACCCTCTGCGTGCAAGGCAGATGCTCTAGCCAACTGAGCTAACCCCCCAGGTATTGGAGCTGTTAGCTATTAGCTAATAGCTATTAGCTTGCAGCTTTTAGTAGACCCGTCCAGATTTGAACTGGAGACCCCTACATTATCAGTGTAGTGCTCTAACCAGGCTGAGCTACGGATCTGTATTTGTAGCCTCCCGATTTTGCCGGGATTATCGGGTTACTTCATTTTTGAAAGAACTAAAAT
>JAEUVM010000420.1 GCA_016787125.1 Chitinophagaceae bacterium
GAAAATAACAAAGGGTATCAGAAATACCACTCCAATCAATCTTGCCCAGAAGCGGTGAAACCATTCCCAGAAAAAGATGAATTTAAAATCCTTCAGGGTGAAGCTGTAGTTGAGCAGGTTGTATTGCGGCGTTTGTTTGTATTTGGCAAATTCCACAGCCCACTGTTGCTCATTCATCGGGGGCAGGGTTCCTGTCACCACATTCCATTCAGTAATGGAGAGGCCTGAGCCGGTAAGCCGCGTAATGCCGCCGAGCAGTATCTGAATAATGATCATACCCACGCCTATCAGCAGCCAGATAGCTATTGGTTTGGAAGAACGCTGTGTAAGGGATGTGGTCATTGCGGGTGCAAAGTTAGCACCGGAGCTGATGGTGAAACAAGTTTTGTTTAGTAATTTTGAAAAAAGGCCGATGATGTTTACCCGAAACAGCATACTGAAAGAAATAAAAGATATTCCTGCTAACCGGCTGGAGGAACTTCATGAGTTTGTACACGCATTACAGCCAGATAAAAAACAAAACGATGCTGCCCGGAAGAAAATAATGTCATTTGCCGGTTCTTTTGCTGAAATGGATGACAAAGATTATGCTGCATTCATTTCCTTTACTAAAAAAGAAAGAAAAATGCTGGTCGGCCGTAAGTACACTCTATGAAACTTTCCCTTGTTGACACAGATGTGCTCTCCGCTTTTTTAAGAGGTGATGAACAGGTAGCAAAGAGGGTTGAACTGTATCTGAAAAAGTTCAGCCATTTGAACATTAGCATCATTACTTATTATGAAATGCTTAATGGCCTTCTTTATAAGGATGCCAGAAAACAACTCTCCCGCTTTGAATCTTTTATTAAGCTGAATAAGGTTTATCCACTTACTCTTCGCTCCGTTAAAATATCAGCAGGTATACAGGCAGAGCTCAGAAGGAATGGTTCCCCGATAGGGCATACAGATACACTTATCGCCGGAATTGCCCTGGCTAATAAAATGACCCTGATCAGTAATAACTCAAAACACTTCAGCCGGATTGACAAACTTGACATTGACAACTGGCTGAAATAACCCTTCCGTTAATATCTTTATATCACAATGCTTCAGGCTTTTTTCCAGGACCAACTTATTGAAGCCGGGTGCGATGAAGCCGGCCGTGGCTGCTATGCCGGGCCTGTGTATGCAGCGGCTGTTATTTTACCCAACGACTTTCATCATCCGCTGCTGAATGATTCAAAACAATTATCCGAAAAAAGCCGCGACCTGCTTCGCCCCATTATTGAAAAAGAGGCCGTCGCTTTTGCCGTGGCGGCGGTAGATAATGAAGAGATTGACCGTATCAATATCCTGAAAGCCTCTTTCAAAGCCATGCACCTGGCTGTTGCGCAACTGACAACAAACCCCGGCCTGCTGCTGATTGACGGCAACCGTTTTATCCCGTATAAAAAAATACCACACCAGTGTTTTGTAAAAGGAGATGGCCGATTCGCTTCGATTGCTGCGGCCAGTATTTTAGCCAAAACGTGGCGGGATGAACACATGCAACTGCTTCATAAAGCGTTTCCTTATTATGGATGGAATAAGAACAAAGGCTATGGCACTGCAGTGCACCGGAAGGCCATAGAAGAATATGGTTTATGCAAATACCACCGCAAAAGCTTCCGGCTGGAACCCGCACAGGTTAACTTATTTTAATACTATCCTCTCTTTTCCCCAGCCGGCAAAATATCGCTGAACAGTTTGTATATTGGATATATGCAAAAACACTTAGCCTGTCTCTTCCTGCTGCTCTTTGCCGGTTCGGTTGTTTTTGCACAACAACTCAATGTTGATTCCCTTTTTACTGCTTTATCAAAAGCTGAAGAAGACACCAACAAGGTAAATATTTACCGGTTGCTTTCTGTAAACCTGAAGTTTACCGAACCCGCCGAAGCAATTATTTATGGCAAAAAGGGAGTGACCCTTTCCACAAAACTCGGGTTTGATAATGGCACCGCCGGCTGCTATCTCGGCGTTTCCACAGGTTATATCTATGCTGATAAACTGGATTCAGCCCTGCTATTTCTCGATACCGCCCTGGTGTTTGCACACAAAGCCGGAGATATGAACCGGCTCGGGCTTGCCTACCTGAACCGTGCTGATATATACAGGCAGTTGCAAAACTACCAGCAGTCGCTGAAAGACTGTGAAATGGCGCTGAACTATGCTGACAAAGCGAATAACGATGATGTAAGGGCAAGGGTGAACCAGACCTTTGGTGCTGTATACCTGCAGCAGGAACTTTACCCGGAAAGTATTCCCTATTTCAACAAAGCCATTGAGCTGTATCGCAAAACCGGTAACCTGCGGATGTCTGCTGCCGCACTTAACAACCTGAGTGTGGCCTATAAAACCCTGAAAGATTTTTCCAGGGCTATTGCTTCTATCAGTGATGCGTTGCGGATATCCGACAGCCTGAAAGATATTACCAACCAAAGCATCTTCAATGGCAACATGGCCGACACATATATTGAAAGCGGCAATTATGAGCAGGGGGCAGTATATGCAGAGAAGGCCATGGAGTATGCTTTGATCCAGAAAAATAAACGCCTTATTGCGATTGCACAGGTTTTCAAGGCGAAAATCTTTGTACGGCAAAAAAAATACAATGATGCCATCAGTCTGCTGCATGCGGCCATGACCGTATTCAAAGAAACCGACGAAACTGACCGCATCTTTACCACCGGTGAAATGCTGGCTGAAGCATACGCCCAGACAGGCAACTATACAAAAGCCTATGAGTATATGCAGGTAAGCAGAGCTGCCCATGATTCGCTGGTAAAATGGGAATATGAAGATGGTATTGCAGCCATGCAGACAAAATTTGGTGTAAAAGAAAAAGACAATGAAATACTGCTGCTGAACAAAGACAAGGAACTGCAGCAGCAACGGCTCCAAAAGCAACGGCTGCTTCTTGCCGGTGCAATAGCGCTGGCATTGCTGGCCCTGGGCGGCCTGTGGTTGTTACTAAACCGCAGCAAACTGAAACAACGAATGAAAGAACTGGAGCTGCGCAACCAGATAGCCGCCGACCTGCACGATGAAGTGGGCAGCTCACTCAGCAGTATCCATATGCTGAGCCAGATGGCGCTCAAACAGGAGGACATACCTTCATCCAGGGATATTCTTTCCCGGCTGGGTAATAATGCAAAAGAAACTATGGATAAGATGGGCGATATCGTGTGGATGATAAAACCCGGCGAAACAGAAAGCGGCAGCCTGAAGCAGCGGATGGAAAATTTTGCCTACGAGATCGGCGGCAGCCAGAACATTGCTGTAAAACTGGCGCTGGATGACCTTGAAAAAGTGAAAATGACAACCGGGCAACGGAAAAATACCTGGCTCATTTTTAAAGAGGCAATAAACAACGCTGCTAAATACTCTGGTACTGAAAGTATTGAAGTGAGTGCAACAACAGAAGGCAACACACTGGTGCTTCTTATAAAAGATCATGGGAAAGGATTTGACACCGTCAATATCAAAAAAGGCAACGGGCTCAGTAATATGCAAAACAGGGCAAGAGATATGGGCGCTACCCTTGATATTGTGTCGGTAAAAAATGAGGCTACCAGCATACGGCTCAGTCTGCCGCTTTGACAATACTTAAGCCACTCACCCATTTTCGCTATTGGTCTGCCGCCAGGTTTTAGCAACTTTGTAAAAAATCAGTCTTGATACGTACAGCCATTTTTGAGGATAACAAACACCTGAGAGAAACATTCGAGCTGATGCTGAACACTGCGGATGGCTTTACCTGTATTGGTGCGTATAGCGATTGCAGTGAAATGATGGGTTACCTGGAAGTGTTTCATCCTGATGTGGTGCTGATGGATATTGAAATGCCGGGCATGAATGGCATTGACGCCACCAGGCTGATAAAACAGCATTTTCCAAAGATCAACGTGCTTATTCAAACCGTATTTGCAGAAGATGAACATATTTTCAACGCTATCTGTGCAGGCGCCTCTGGTTATATACTGAAATCCACCACGCCTGACGATTACCTGCAGGCTATCCGTGATGTACATGCAGGCGGCTCACCAATGACGCCAGGCATTGCCCGAAGGGTGCTTGAATTATTCAGGCAAAATTTACAGCCGGCCGCACCGAAAGAATACAACCTTACCCCACAGGAAAAAAAAGTATTGCAACTGCTGGTGGATGGCAAGAGTTACAAGCTCATAGCAGCCGAACTTTTTGTGGCAACTGATACTATTAAGACACATATCAGCAGCATCTATTCCAAACTGCATGTACACTCCGGCACGGAGGCTGTTGCAAAAGCTATACGGGATAAGATCGTTTAGAAGGATCATTCATTACTGATTTTTGATTATTAACCTTATTACCCGCTGCAATTAGAAGAGTAATAACCTGTATCCCTTACTTATTTCCTTTATATACCACTACACAAACACCCGTTAAGCAGACTGACCTGCAGATACAACTCCCCCGATTTCGCTATTTCAAAGAAGGATTGCGATTATCATCTTTGGCTCACCAATTAACCATTTATGAAGAAAATATTTCTATCTGCAGGAGCATTGTTCATTTTGCTTGCCACCCATGCACAAAATGTTGGCATCGGCACCACCACCCCTCACACCAGTGCACAGGTAGACATTACCAGCACTAACAAAGGGTTCCTGTTGCCCCGAATGACAACTACGCAACGTACCGGCATTATTAACCCCGTAAACGGGTTATTGGTATATGACAGCACAGCTCAGCGATTGTACCAGTACCAGAATGGTATATGGCGTTTTTTGATCAATAACGATTATTGGGTGCAATCCACCACCCGCAACTGGGTGTACAACGGAACCGACAGTATTGGCATCGGCACCACCATACCCTCTCAGCGGTTAGATGTAAATGGAAATATCCGCACAAGAGACAACCTGGTGGCAGATAATAATATAACCGCAGCCGGTGTTATTTCCGGTGGAACCATAAGCAGCAGTGGCAGCCTTTTTGTAAACGGCACTTCCTCGCTGAATGGTGATGTAACAACCAATAACGATGTGATAATAAACAATTCGGGCGCCACCTTGCAGTTAAGAGATGGCAGTAATGTAAACAGAGGTTATTTCCAATTGTCGGGCGATAATGTACGGATGGGCACCAACAGCGGTAACACTAATGGCGATTTGATTATAAGAATGAACGGAACAGACAGGGTAACAGTAAGGGAAAACGGAAATGTAGGAATAGGAAATACCGGAAACCCAATATATAAGCTGGCTATTACAGGGGATACCTACTCCGATGGTGATATCAATCTGACCGGAAAAGTTATGCGTACTTCTGTTACCGGCTCCAACTCTCTTCTCCCTGTTTGTTACGGAAGGGTGGCACCTAATGGTACAATAATAAGCGGAACCGGCAACTTTACGATTACTTATTTTCCAAATGGGGGAGTTCCGTATTACACCATAAACTCCTCCACCATCACAACATCCAGTATAGTTGTCGTTAGCTCCCCTTTTAAAGGTAGTATTGTATCCGCCGATGTTGTCTCTTCCGGACTAATCCGGGTGGATGCATTTGACCCTTATTTTGACGACTACCCCGCTATTGAATTTAACTTCATTATATACACCCCTAATTTATAATCATTAAGCCTTACTATTTTCAATAAACACATTGTAATTCCCGGGCATTTTGATAGCGTGGCGCTATTACCCTGCCTTCCCTGGTTTCTCAAACCCGTTGTGCCGAAAAAAAAACAGCCCGTAACAAATACGGGCTGTTAATAGTATGCCGGTTTGCCGGGTATTTCTATCCCGGAGATATTAAGATTTCACCTTAAACTCCACCTTATTACCACCCCACAAAAGGGTCACGGTTCCGTTTTCGGCAATCGTGAATGTCATCGTTTCGGCAAAAGGATCGGCTTTGCCTCCTGTTACCTTTACACGCAGTGCATCTTCTGCTTCTTTATAACTGAAGGCACCCCACTGGTCCCATGTTTTATTGAAGATGATGGTCCACTCATTTCCATTTACAATGGTAAACAATGCATACTTGCCTGCCGGTAAAGTCTTTCCTTCCACCGTGATGTCTTTGCTGGTTTCAAATACCGTGGCTTCATTGGCACCAGTGCGCCACACTTTTCCTTCAATGGGCTCAAGGGTTTCGCCGATGATGCGGCCCCTGACTGACGGCTGACTGTAGTTGATGGAAACAATGGCATCGCCCACCTTCTGTGATACCGATGCAGGCGGACTTGGTTTTTGTGCCTGTACACTGATGGCCGACAACAGCAGGAGGCTGAGACCGAGGGTAAATAGTTTTTTCATTATTTAAAATTTTATAAGAAAGTAATAAGAAGCACTAAAGCTACATTGAAAAAATAAGTTTCTGTTTTCCGTTTAAATAAAATCAACAACAGGCTGTTCATTAAAACGAACGGCTGCTTATTTATTCCCATTCCCCCAATCCTTCCCGGATCACCTGCGGTTCTTCGCCGGTCAGGTCTACCACGGTGGAAGGCACCATGCCGCCGATACCGCCATCAATTACATAGTCTACCTCGTGGCGGAAATTCTCATGCATCACCTCGGGGTCGGTATAGTCTTCCACCATTTCGCCGGGCAGTGAGGCGCTGAGTATGGGGCGGCCCAGCTCTTTGATGATGGCCTGTGCGATATTATTATCCGGCACCCTGAGGCCGATGGTGTCTTTATTACTCTGCATGATGCGGGGCACCATCTTGCTGGCTGGTAATATAAATGTGTAAGGGCCGGGCAGGTGCTCCTTCAGCAGGCGGTAGGTGGGATTGCTGAGCGGCTTGGCATAATCGCTGAGGTGACTGAGATCGCTGCATACAAAAGATAACTGCGCCTTTTTCGGGTCGGTCTTTTTGATACGGCAGATACGCTCCACGGCATCCTTTTGCAGAATGTCGCACCCAAGGCCATACACGGTATCGGTGGGGTAAATGATGATGCCGCCCTGCTGCAGGGCTTCCACCACCTGGCGGATGAGGCGGGGCTGCGGATTTTGCGGATGTATATGAAGGATCATTTATGGTATGTGGTTAGCTGCAACCGGTTAATTAACAGGGCCAAAGACCATTTGTACAAAAAACTATCGCTCAGTACGCATTTGGGCTACAAGTCGTAATTTGGCGGCAAATAATGACAGCCCGCTATGCAGTTAAGACCGGTTGCCACGTTTGATTCGATCAGTCCCGACGTCTTCAAAAAGGAGTTTTACGAACCCGGCAACCCGGTGGTTATCAAAAACCTTGCTAAAGACTGGCCTGCCTATACCAAATGGAACTGGGATTACTTCAAGCAACTGGTGGGTGAGAAACGGGTACCGCTTTATAATAATGTAAAAAGCGACGCTTATACACCGATCAATACAGCCGACGATTACAAGACCTTTGGTGAATATATAGACATGATCAGTGCCGGTCCCGCTGCCTGGAGAATTTTCCTGTTCAACATTTTTGATCATGCTCCGCAACTCATCAAGGATTTTTCCTGGCCCGAACACCTGATGAAGGGCTTTGTAAAAAAATACCCCATGCTGTTTACCGGTGGCGCCGGCAGCATCACCCACATGCATTTTGATATCGACCTCTCGCATATCCTGCACACACAGTTTGCCGGCCGCAAGCGGGTGCTGATGTT
>JAEUVM010000428.1 GCA_016787125.1 Chitinophagaceae bacterium
TTCTGAGATGGCTTGTTTAAGGGATTCTTCATTTTTGACAAGGTTGAAAAGCTGGTGTGATGTCTCCTTGTTTTTTGTGCAAGTCAGGGATGATGAGAATTTTACACTTGATGGTTATATGGACTTTCTTTTATCAGATACCAGTATGAAGAGTGTAATAGAAAATTATCTTGGTGAGGGCCGGTCTGTAAGCAGCCTGTCTACTGACGAGATAGAAAGAGTTTTTTTTGCTTCTATTGGAAGCATTTCATCAACGCCTGCAAAACTCAAAGAGTTGTTTTTTGTCAATCTTAGAAAGCATATGCTGAAAACCGAGAGATAGTACTTTCAATTTGTTAATTCGGAAAATAGTTTAGGGAATCAGATTTTTGAAGCAAATCAACCAGTCCTTTTTAGTCGGAGAGTTATCGGCAGATTTTCTGTAATGAAGAACCTTAGTGTGTATAAGATAGGCATAACAATTATGATGTTTATTGTTTAGAGAATGATATTTAAAATATGATTCAAATGGATGTGATAGTTCAGAGCTGCTGAGAACGGAAAGCTCTGCTTGCCGGAAGACTTATAAACTGATAGTGTTAAACCAACAAGGATAATGAAATTCGTTTTTTTCTTACTTTATTTGTTTCGGTTTTGATTAACTGTCAGAGCCATTCAAAAAGTGAAAATCAGCCAGGTGAAAGTTTAATTTCAGCCGAGGTTGTGAAGCATAAGAATTCAGGTGCGCCAGAGCTTGAAAAGGAGCTATCCCGGCAATCAGATTTCAAATCCGGCCTGAAAGGGATAAAAGTGATAAAAGTTGAAAAGTATACTGACACTGAATCGATGTACTATCCTATTGTTAAAGATAAGTGTGCGGGATGGAGTCTGACAACGGATGATATAGTGAGCATTCTAATGAATAGCAGTCCAATCAGTTTACGGGAATGGCATACGGACTACAGTAATTTTCCATGCTACTATAAAGGAATACTTTCACTGAATGGACGAAAGGCAGATTTTACGATCAATGCCGGAGCTTTTTCGACAATTATCCTTTCCGATACTGTAATAAGTCTTGGATATAAGGGAAAAAATTACATGAAATATTTTCTGGATGGGAGGGCTTCCCCTTCGGAATACAATGAATAGTATTAAATATTGGAAAGCCCGGTTGGGCCACAGCAGGCCAGGCCTTGGGAGTCGGGGAGTAAATCTTTATACAGTATGCGGCATATTACATTAATAGCTTTTTCCGTTCTTTTATTCAAATTTGAAGGTCGCGGTCAAAAGTTTGAGCCTGATACGACCATCAATAATATTTTGAAAATTGAAGATTACAGGTCAATAGAGCAAAGCCTGGGCGATATCATGGAAAAGCTAAACCATGCAGCACCATTACCAGATGTTTATTATACAAATAGTTTATCAAATCTCTATTTACGCTTGGTGTTCTTTCCGGGGAGTACCAGGAACAGTTTTTCCCGCTTCGAAATAGGGACCAAACCTGCTGGTAAGAAATATGAAATGCTTCCGAAGTTCAACGACTTTGGTCCGGAAAGCGGAATATCAATCGGGGATAGCATGAAATCTGTAATTGAAAAAAAGGGAAGCAGCTATAAGAAATACCGAAATGCAGGTGTTACGGTGCTCTTCTATGAAATAAGCGATATGTCCGGAAACCACTTTTTGCAGTGCTATAATATGCCCGGTTATTCTGCGAAATATTATTTCAGAAATGGGAAATTATTTAAAATGTCCTATGGATTCGATTATCCATAGTTGTGTAATAAATTCATGCCGTTTGTGAAAAGTAAAATCCTGAAGCTGAATCAGGGATTATTACCTGTCTCTATATGATTTTGCCAGTCGGGTACCTGCGCTATCCCTTTTATATGTGCTATATTATTTTAGTTTACTCAATTTAAGCTCCATTTAAAACAAAGGCCTTTCCTCATCATCAAAACTGGAAATAAATAAACTGGTTGGCCGCAGCATTCCCAAACAGGAAAACATATAGGAGTAAAAAGACAGCCCAGGCGACTAACAGAATTTCTCCGTGCTTCAGTTGGTACAGGGAATCAAACGTATATTTTCTTATTACAAACCAGTCAAGAACCAGCAGTATCGCTATCCCATTCAGTATGGGGGCGATGATAAGCGGATCAGCCAGCCGGAAATCTGCTAAATGTGTATCTGTAAATATATTGCATATTATTCCCGCCGCCTGAGATAAGTCGGACGCCCGGAAAAATATCCAGGCAAAGCAGACCAAAACAAAAGTGATAAACCAGCCGGTGATATTCTTCAGTATGTTTCTTTTTTTGTCAAGGCCGGTTTTAAAAAGGCGCTCAGCAGACAGATACAAACCGTGCAGGCCACCCCATACAATAAAGGTACAGGCAGCGCCATGCCACAGCCCCCCGATAAGCATCGTTAACAGCAGGTTGCGGTAGGTGCGCAACGAACCTTGCCTGTTGCCGCCAAAGGGAATATATAAGTAATCCCGTAGCCAGGTGGAAAGTGAAATATGCCAGCGCCTCCAAAACTGTGTGATGCTGGTGGCAAAATAAGGCAGTGAAAAATTTTCATTGAAACGAAACCCCAGCATCCTTGCCACACCGATGGCCATATCCGAATAGCCGGAAAAATCACTGTATATCTGTATTGCAAAGAAAACGGTAGCCAGTATTAGCATGCCACCAGGCTGACCGGCAGCATTTCCATACACATTATCTGTAAACACACCGGCGGCATCAGCCACCACCAGTTTTTTAAACAAACCCCAGCAGAAGCGGGTGAAGCCGGTGAGAAAATCCTGGTAACTTATCTGCTGATTGCAGGTGCGGAGTTGTGGCAGCAGGTTTTGGGCCCGCTCAATAGGACCTGCCACAAGCTGTGGAAACATCATCACGTAATTAGCATAGTTGAGCAGGTTACGTTCTGCTTTTATATTACCGCGGTAGACTTCCACCACATAACTGAGACTTTGAAATACATGGAACGAAAGCCCCACCGGCAGTATGATCTCCCAGTGTGGTAACCTGGCAAGCCCAAGGAAGTTGAACGTGTCGATAAAGAAATTGTAATACTTGAAAAAGAATAATACAAGGCAGGTGTTGATGATGCCGGCCAGTAACAATGTTTTTCTTTTT
>JAEUVM010000452.1 GCA_016787125.1 Chitinophagaceae bacterium
TAATACTGCAGTTTGGCGAGTACGTGGAAGGCTATGATTTTCCTGTTTTGAACGAGCGGGAAATAAGGGCAGCGGCCGGCATATTGTTCCTGGCTACCTTTATGTCCCTGATGTTTATCATCTTCCGCAACGATTTTTTGCTCATTAAATATGTTATCACTTTCTTTCTTACTGATTTTCTCATCCGTGTATTTGTGAACCCACGTTTCTCTCCGACATTAGTGGCAGGCCGGTTGATAACGGGCAATCAGAACCCTGAATATGTCGGAGCAATACAAAAAAAATTCGCCTGGACTATCGGGGTGATACTATCTGCTGTGATGTTCCTGTTTCTGGTGATCGTCAATTCCTATAGCCCTGTTACCGGCATCGGGTGCCTTATTTGCCTGGTGTTTCTCTTTTTTGAGTCGGCATTTGGGATTTGTCTTGGCTGTAAATTTTATCCGCTTTTTTTTAAAAGTAAGGTACGGTACTGTCCGGGTGAAGTATGTGATCCGAAGAAGCGGCAGCCTGTTCAAAAGACATCTATTCTGCAGATACTGGTCGTTTTGCTATTTATTCTTTATGTCTTCCTGGTATCTGTCTTTTTCAATAAAGAATTTGTGAGGAAACCATTTGAGTTATTTGGTAACACCAGCAACTGGCACCGTGTAATACCCGGCAAAGAATGCAGTATAGATAACTTTTTCTGTTAAGTCAGACAACCGAAAAAAAGGGTATATACCGAAATAATAACCAGCAGGATTGCGGACCACAGAAACAGCTGACCGGTGATCTGCCTGCTTTACCTGTAAGAAAATTGCTCCATTGCCACCCAGAAAATGGAAGGCCCGGCATGACGGAATTTTAATAGCAGTCTTTGTTTGTCGTAATCAGACAGTTTATCCCAGTCTGTCACAACACTTACTATTTCATACCCGTCTCCCTTTTTCACCAATACAAAAGTATATTCCCTGTCCAGCATGTTTTGTAAAAACCAGCGGGCATGACTTTTCATTGCCGGGTTGTATTTGATGTCTTTCAGAAAGTCGTGCCGGGTATTTCGTATCCCCTGTTTTACCATAAGGGTGTCTTTTCCGGCGGGGTACACCATTGACAGTTCAACCAGGTCGTCACACATTTCTTTAAAGAAAACAGTATCCTTTACCACCAGCAGGCTGTCGTTGTAATAATCTTTATCGCAGAAGATGATCACACATTCATATCCCGGGGTCTTCATTTCTTTAAATGCCAGTACGCTGCCATAGGAGGTGTTCACCCATTTTGCCTTACGTGTCACATGGCTGCCATAACTGTACATTTTGCCAACCTCGATCGTTTCTTTTCGTTCGTCAATGCGGATAAACTTATTTCCGGAATCAAGCCGGCTGATGAAGGATGCACCGGAAGGAGTACGGTCGGCCAGGTTATAATCAGTGTACACCAGGGTGTCGCCCTTTTGAGCAACCGTATTCATGCTGACTGTCATCAGCATCAGCCAAATAAAAACAGGTAGCGTCCGCCTCATGTTTCAGGATGGTAATTATGCATCAGGTATTTCGGGCTCCACGAGCCTGGTCAGTTTATCCAGCGATTCCTGCCAGCCCAGGTAGCACATTTCTGCCGGTATTACTTCAGGGATGCCCTCCTGCAGTATTTTCAGTTCGCATCCGCAGGAAACCTTTTTGAGCCATACGGTGGTGATCATTTCTCCGGGGAGGTTGGGGTCGTCAAATTTATCGGAGTATTTAAGTAATTCATTCGGTATGATCTCCAGGTATTCACCGCCAAAAGAATGACTGTTACCTGTAGAAAAATTGATAAATGACATCCGGAAGCTGCCACCGGGTTTCACTTCCATGTGATGTACCACGCAAAGGAAGCCATACGGCGGAAGCCAGGCAGCCATGGCATTGGCATCGGTAAAGGCCCGGTACAGTTTTTCCGGACTGGTTTTCAGTACCCGGTGAAGG
>JAEUVM010000467.1 GCA_016787125.1 Chitinophagaceae bacterium
AAAACAATGCGGCTGGCGCAATCCTGTACCGGGGAATACGCTGCCTTCTTTGGCGCCAGTACGGCAGGAACACCGGCAGACCAGGCCCTTGTGCTTACAGCATATAACAACACTTATACAAGATGTAACGGTGTATTTGAAAAAGACCTCGCCATTCACTTCTACCTGGTGGCAGCTACCACCAATGTGATTTTTTATAACCCGGCCACCGACCCCTATGCCACTGTAACCAACCCGCTGGCACCGCCGGCAAGCTGGAACAGTTCGCTACAAAACACACTTACCAGCCTGATCGGTGAAGCCAATTATGATATTGGTCATTTATTCGGGGCCTCCGGTGGTGGCGGCAGTGCCGGTTGCATTGGTTGTGTATGTGTGGACGGCATTAAGGGCAGCGGCATCACTTCACCGGCCACAGGCTCAGTCAGCTCTTCACCGGCCTTTCCACCGGCAGGAGATGGATTTGATATAGATTATGTGGCACATGAAATAGGGCATCAGCTTGGCGCCAACCATACGTATTCTTTTCAGAACGAAGGCACAGGCACAAATATGGAAGTGGCTTCCGGTATCACCATCATGGGTTATGCCGGTATCACCCCTTTTGATGTGGCACCGCATTCGATTGATATTTTCCATACTGTTTCCATTGATCAGATACAGAATAACCTTTCGGCTAAAACATGCCCTGTCACCACGCCGCTGGCCGGTATCAATGCAACACCAGTTGTGGCGGCTCAGGGACCGTATACCATTCCCGTTTCCACACCTTTTGCTTTGATGGGGTCAGCATCAGATGCCAATCCAGGTGATGTGCTTACATATTGCTGGGAACAGTTTGATAATTCCCCTTTCAGCATTTCCGGTTTCAGCAGTATTGCCAGTCCTGACAAGACGCAAGGGCCCAATTGGCTATCCTTCAGCCCATCCGCTTCACCGGTACGGTTGTTCCCGCAATTGTCAACCATTCTCAGCGGTGGTTCTGTCACAGGACCGCTCACAGGCGGAGACCCGGGTATAAATATTGAAGCATTATCCTCCGTTGGCAGGAACCTTAATTTCAGACTCACCGTAAGAGACAACGCCCCTTTCAACAGCGGAACCGGTTCTGTGGGACAAACAGCTTTCAATAATGTACTGGTAACCGTATCAGCAGCGGTAGGTCCGTTCCTGATCACTTCACAGAACGCTGCAGTGACCTATGCAGGAGGTTCTACACAAACAGTAACCTGGTCAGTAAACGGCACCACCGGTGCACCCACCAATACTGCCAACGTTTCTATTTCCTGGTCTACT
>JAEUVM010000492.1 GCA_016787125.1 Chitinophagaceae bacterium
GAATACGATCTATGAACTGGAATTGCAGGAAAGCAATAACCACCTGAAAGCATTGAATGCCTTCTACGGTCAGCTTTCTGAAACATCCAAGTCAATGCTGGCCAGCGCAGATGATGCCAAGAAAGTACAGGCACAGATCGGTGATCTGGCTACTAACCTGGGCCGCCTGAACAGCATTTATGGCAACATGTTAACCGCAATGCAGGGTCGCAACTAAAACAAGCCGTGACACCTATTAAGCCGGAACCAATACAGGAAGTAGAAGCTAACGGCGATTTTAAAAGTCATCATTCATAAATCCAATTAAATTTAAATAGTCATGGCTTTACCTAAAGAGCCCCGGCAGAAGATGATCAACATTATGTACCTGGTGCTAACCGCACTGCTGGCTCTTAATGTGTCATCCGAAATTCTTAACGCCTTTAAAACGGTAAGAAGAAGCCTGGAGAATACGAACGCAACTGTAAACCAATCCACTCAAACTATCATGACCTCATTGGAGGAAAAGACCACAGAAGAAGCTACAAAAGAAAGAGCTTTGGAGTGGTTCCCTAAGGCGCAGAAAGTGGTATCCATATCAAAGCAGCTTTTTGATTACATCGAAAGCCTGAAATCCCAGATCATTACCAAAGCCGGTGGTAAACCCGGCACTAATGAGCCTTTCAAAGAAGACAACCTTGATATTGTTACAAAAATGATGGTTAAGGAAGGGGAAGGCAAAAAATTAAAGGCATTACTTGAAAAGTATACTGCCGATATGAAAGCAATTGACCCTAGTATTGACAGTGCATTTAAAAGTGCTTTTATAGATGTATCTAATCCTCCGGGTCAGAACGGGAAAACGAAAGAATGGGATGTTGCTTATTTTCATATGGTGCCTACAGTAGCGGGCCTTACCATATTAAGTAAGTTCCAGAATGATATCAAAACCGCTGAGAATAAAGTAGTCGCATACTGTCACCAGAAAGTGGGTGAGGTGAAAGTTATTTTTGATTCTTATGCGGCTATTGTTGGTCAGAGCACTAACTATGCAATGCCCGGCCAGGAAGTAAAGATCACGGCCGGTATAGGAGCCTATAGCAAGAGCGCCGCTCCTTCAATTTCTATTAACGGAACCGGGGTTCAGCTTGGACCAGATGGATTCGCAGAATATACCACCACAGCTACAAGTGTTGGAGAACACTCTGTTCCTGTCCGCATAAGCTTCATGAACCAGGTAACCGGTAAAGTGGAGGAAAAAAATGTAGATGTTAAATACACAGTAGCTTCACCTGCAGGTGCCTCAGTAGCACTTGATGAAATGAATGTACTGTATACCGGATGGGATAATAAAGTTCGTGTAACTGCCAGTGGAGCAGGTGATGAAAAAGTACAGGTGTCAATCAGTTGTGGAACACTTTCAAAGACAGGGGCAGGGACTTATATTGCCAGAGTTAACACGCCAACTGAAAATTGTATGATAACTGTTTCCGTTGATGGTAAATCAGCAGGGAGCTACCCATTCAGGGTGAGAAATATTCCAAAACCAATAGGTACGGTAGGAGGTAAAGAAAGTGGTGATAATATGAGCCCGGGAGAAATCAGAGCCCAAGGAGGTGTTGGAGCTTATATTAAGGATTTTCCGCTGAATATTACATACGCAGTTACCAGCTTTACATTGTCAGCAGATAATGAAGAAGGATTGATTGATGAAGCTCCTTGTCAGGGTAACACATGGAGCCCTAAGGCACGTAGTATTCTTAATGGTTTGGTACCTGGAAGAACTGTGACTATCGATAATATCAGAGCAACAGGCCCTGGTGGCCAAACATATAAACTTCCAAGTCTTGTTTATTATATACACTAAAAAATTGTATATGAAGAATCTTATTATTAAGGCATGTATGTGTTCAGCATTTATTCTGCTGATGGTACAAAGTGCAGATGCACAACGCACTGGCAGAAGAAGAGCTAATAACAACACAGGTCAGCAACCAACGGATACCAGCGGACAGGGGAATCAACAGAATAATATTAACACCCCCCCATCCAGTTATAATCCGTACGCTAACATTCCTATTCGGGTGGACTCCTCAGGTGTGAATGATGGTGTTGTAAAAAAGTCACTCCGTCAGGATAATGCATTTGATAAGTCCGGACTTACTCAAAGAACTCCACTTCCTTATGAGCATCTTCGCTGGGATGATGCCCTTTATGCTGAGAAAGTATGGAGAGAACTTGATCTAAGAGAAAAAGTTAATAAGGTTTTTCAGTATGATGCCACGGATGATAATGGAAGCCAGATGTTCATCGATATGCTGCTTAAAGCGGTTAACTCCGGAGAGGTTACGGCTTTTGCAGACGACAGGTTTACAACACCAATGACTGTTCAGGAAATTCAGCAGCTAACTCAAGGTTCTGCAGATACTAACGAAGTCAGGGATGTTAACAATCCGAATATCATCAAGGAGTATATTGTGACAAGAAAAACATTCAACCCTCGTGAAGTTATGCGGATTCGTATCAAAGAGGAGTGGGTGTTTGACAGGGAGTCCAGCCGTATGTTTTGCAGAATCCTCGGAATTTGTCCCATCAAATCTGTTATCGACGAACGCACAAAGAAAGAAAGAGGTATCTCGGCCATGTTCTGGATATACTATCCTGACCTGCGTCCAATTCTTGCCCGTTATGAAGTTTATAATTCTAAAAATATGGGACAGAGCAGGATGACATGGGAAGAACTGTTTGAAAGCAGAATGTTCAGCAGTTATATCCTGAAGTCTTCAATTGAGAACCCGGGTAACAAATACATCCGTTCTTACATTAAAGACCCCATTCTGGCTTTACTTGAAGGCGACAATATCAAAGAGAAAATATTCAATTTTGAACAGGATCTCTGGTCGTATTAATCTATGTTTAAACAATATTTTAAGCCCCGCTTCTGCGGGGCTTTTTTATTGACAAAACATTTAGAATCAAATAAAAAAATATTTGAGAAATCGTAAAAGTCCTATAGGAAAATTAAATTTATGTTGTACTTTCGTCTTGGTTTTTCATAGGATATTGGATTTTAAAAACGGGGCTGAATTTCCATTCTGGCCCCATTTTTTTTGTACCTATAACAAGTATCTCAACTGCCCTGCTTAAGGAAATAGGCTGATACCAGCTTT
>JAEUVM010000523.1 GCA_016787125.1 Chitinophagaceae bacterium
AATTGTTACCCCTGTGAAGAAGAAATTTTTACAGACGGGAAAAAGGAAAGTGTATTACTTTCTTCTGCGGAAATAAATAACAACCATCACTGCGGGTATCAGCAGCGCAATGGTCCACCAGGGAAATTGCTTTTGAGAGGAGGGTGGCTGGTACCCGATATGGATAAAGCCGGCCCAGAAGTAGGGAGAAGCGTAGGTAACAGATGCTTCTGCGAGGTATTGTTTTTTAGCTTCGTGCAAAGCAGTAGCATACGATTCGTTTTTACCCTTGCGGTAAAAATGATTCATCAATGCTGCTGTGCTTTTATCATCCACCTGCCATAGCGAAGTGATCACCTGTTTGGCGCCTGCATAATAAAAACCACGGGCAAGGCTCATCGCTCCTTCGCTTTTATCCAGGCGGCCGATACCTGTTTCGCAGGCACTCAGCACCACCAGCCGGGGTTGGACCTCCAGTGCATAAATATCCGTAAGCTGTAAACTGCTGTCGGCAAACTCTATAGATGGCGGATGGCCATTCGCCGTATCTGCGCTGGCATGTGAAGCAATATGTATGATACCTGCAGCAGAAGCCTCCTGCCTGAAGCGGCTCAGCATGGCATCCCTGCCGGTGTAATATTGTCCGTCCGGTTGTTGTTCTTTCAGCAACGCCACTTCCTCCAGCGTATGAGGCAAGGGCGCAAAGCCTCTTTCTTTTCCGGCAAATACCGGTGCAAAGCAGGCCAGGTTTTCATTTTGTTCTTCCTTTCGTTCTGCCTGCTTCAATAAAGTGGAGGCCGAATAACCACCGGAGATGCGAAACTGCCTGACAAGATATTTGAAAGATGCCGGCGATGGATTTGCCGATATGCCCGTTACCAATGCATCAAAGGGTACAAAACTGAGCAGCCCGTCTGGTATAATGATAAGTTCATTGATACTATTCCTGTCAAGCGTGTCGAGCCCTGATTGCTGAAACAGCCGGTAAGCAGTTTCCTGGTAGGCTGCAGGCTCATTCAGGATGCGGTCTCTGGCAGTAAAGAAGCTGAGCAGCGAAGAAGTGGTATGATTGAATGAGGAATCAGTTTTAATAAAAGACAATAACCCGTTTTTATTTACCAGGAAAACATATACGGCATCGCCGCTGGAGAAGAATTCGGCAAGGGCGGTGTGCTTTCCCGGCAAGGCATCCCTTACCATATCCACAGAAAGGCTGTCGGCCCGGTGCAGCGCATTGCGGTAGGTGATATGCTGCAGCAGGGTGGTGTTGGCAAACAGCAGATCGTCATCAGCAATGGCCAATCGTTGCTGCAAGGCCGGTCTGTCTTTCTCCGCCGCTTCTGCCAGCGCTTTTTCAAAATAGATCACCTGTTGCTGCAGCAGCTTTATTTTTACCTTATTGCTGTCTTGCTGTAATCCTTCGGCTTCTATATTTCTTTTAATAGCCTCCTGCAATACCACCGACTTGCTCTTTTCAGAAAAAACAAATGCCTGCTCTGCCCAACGGCTGTCGTTTGACAGCCGGTACATACGATAGCAGCTTTCAATGGCCTTTTCACTCCGGAGGCGGCTGTTGCGGGTAAAACGCAGCATAGATTCATCATAAGTAAAACCAGGCAGCAGTTTTTTTTCGGCGGCAAATGCCAGTTCATAGCATTCAATGACTTTCGCCAGTTCAGTGGTATTGCTTTGTTGCTCATAACGTATCATGGCCACTTTTGCCATACCATCGAGTGCATCCACAATGGTGTTTTCGGCATACAATTGTGAGGCTGCCGGTAGTGGCTGGCGTTGCGTTGCCATACCCGATACAGTATGGATTAATGCCTGGTGAAAATAATGGCCGGCACTGTCTGCCTGCCCTGATGCAAGAAAACAATTACCGGTATTGATACAGGCTTTGCCGGCATAGCGGGAGATGGGCGATGATTTGCGGGCCGGCAGGTAATTCGCCACAGCCTCCTGCAGCAGGGTGATCGCTGTTTTATATTCCTCCAATTGTTGCTGCACAAGTGCCAGTTGTTCCAATGCTTCTCCTTTGCGGATATGCCATTCTTCTTTTGTACCGGTAAGTTTTTTAACCGTATCAAGAATGTAAAGGGCCTTCCGGGCAGAAAGTCCTGCTTCGGTTGTCATACCTTTTGCCAGTTGTGCTTTGGAAAGTTCGGCCCACACATTGGCCGTTTGTTCCGGCATCAGGGCAGGAAGCAATGTGCCTTCGGTGGCAGTGGCAATAGCTTCATCAATACGATTCATCTCCCGCAGGGCAATACTGCTGTTTATAGCAACACTCACCAGGGTTTTTACTGAGGCATTTGGTCCGCCCCATTGTTTTTGCCTGCTGTAGTACAGCAATGCTTTTTTCGGATCACCCAGCATATTATAGTAAGTGCCGAGACATTTATTCGCATAGCGAAGACTTGAACTGTCAAGAGCCCGGCAGGAGGGGTTTGCCATCAGTGCTTTTTCAAAATACAGGGCAGCCGTGTCATTGTATATTTCAGCGCTTATTTTTTGGTAATGTATTTCAGCCCAGTTGTATACGGCAAGCTGCCAGCGCTGTGGGTCAGTATTTCTTGCGATGTTATCTTTTGAAATGATCTTGCCCAAAAAGTGTTTGGCGTATTCCCATTTACAGTGTTGTATGGCGGTGTCTGCAAGACGATTGCAGGTAATCATAAAAGCGGAGACTGAATCATCAGGCATTTCTTCCAGCCGGGTGGCAACGAGGTGAAAAGCTGAATCGGTCCCGTGCTGCTCATCCGTTACGTTGTAAAGTTCGAGTACCTGCAGACCAGACAATGCTGTTTGCCGTTTATTCTGCCTGCATGCAGTAATTAGCAGAAGAAGCAGTATGGTTCTGGTAAGTGATAATAACATAAAAGCCTTAATCTGTTACAAATTAAGGCTTTTAAGCTATCGGTAATGGGGCCTGATCAGGACTGGTAAGGATGCTGGTGCTTCTTCTTACGTCTTCTGCGGGCAATGATAAACCAGAGGGAAATAATGGCAAGCAGAATGATCACCCACCACCACCAGCAAAGGCCGATGAATTTTTTGCAGCTGCGATCAGTATCGGGCTTGTCAGTATTATCACAGCCGGGTTCACAACATTTTTTGTAAACAGCCAAAACTGTATCAGTATAAACCGGCTTCTCGTACACTCCTTTTATTCCGCCTACAGGATGCTGACTGAGGAAGTGTATTGCTGCCCAGGCTTTCAGGGTATCGTCTGTATCTGCTGTGGATGGAAGGATAAAAGTTATTTCTCCCATCGTGGCCGGGTTGGTGGCCGGATGGTCTACGGTAGTGCCTCTCAGCAGGAAATCAGTTGTGGTTTCCTGAATGTGCCCTGGCTTAAAGAAGCGTACGATCAGTTTATTATTGGCTGCATCTGCCCGTACTTCAAGGTTGCTGGTACCCTTTACGTTTCTTCCTCCGAAATCTGCAGACAGTATATGCTGAGCCGGGTTAAAGGCACTCCAGTTCATTCCTCTTGGCAGGAATATTTCCGCTTTTACTTCTGCGGCATCTCCTTCGCCGGTATTTTGAAAGTGAACGGTGTAAGTAAATGGCTGTGCCTTTTTGGGCAGCGCACTGCACACAGGGTTTTGAACAATATAGTTCGGGTCGTGCGCCGGCGCAAAACGCATGTTTGGAATAATATCAGTACCCAATACATTATCGGCCGAATCAGTAAGCACGGCATAAACAGAACAGGAATTACCATATTCGAGGGTTGAATTGGATACCAGGCTTACAAATACATTTTTTTCATGGTCGGAACTCGAATTTTCGGGAATTGTAAACATGATATAATTGGAATAAGGGCCATCTTCCGGATCAAAATTCAGGTTGGGCGGAAAACCGGTAGAAGCAGTGGGTGTTTCTCCATTATGTGTCCGGCACTCTGTTATATTGGTGCCTGGTAATAATATGTTTCCAGGGATGGCGGGAGTGAAAGCCGACTGGTTATTATAAAAGAAATAGATCTTGTGAGTACCACTCACCGGCGGAGCAGCTAATGAGAGTGTCTGGTAGGCAATGGCAAAGGCCATTGTATCGCCGGGTACAATATCGTAAACGTTCGGAATTATCTTGATCCCACGATCATACAGGTAATCATGACGGGGGTTGACTTGCGTATTAGTATTTGAAGCGTTCGATTGATATACAAAGCGCAGGTCCTTGGTGGTATCATAGAGCCGGGTGGACTGCAGAAAGCTGTTATGCGATATCTTTCCGTCAAGTGGCGCTTCAACTAATGGATCGGTAGAGAAAAAACCATTGCCCGCTTCGAGCCAGATCACAAATCGTTTGGAGGTGTCCTGTACAGCAGGCTTTAAGGGAACAGTTGTTTTTTGTACTACCGGCAGCGGAGCCTGTGAAATATCAACCGAAACCTTATTATTGGTCTCGGCCAGCGTAATACCATTTTGTGCAATACCCTGAATGGTGGCGAACAATAAGCTTAGATACAAAAGTGTTTTTTTCATGACTGGTGGTTTGATTAGTTAAAATATTAATTATATTTAAAGTGTGCAATTGGCAGGCGTTTATTATAGCTAATTTTTCGCCTGCCGAAAGTATATCAGCCGGTCAGCCCGTTTGTTACCCTTACCATACCAATTATTTTGATGAACCCACACCCGGACCAGCACTTTATTGAAGCCATCCTTACCAATAATACAGCCACCATCCGGCTGATCTATGAACGCTTTGCCGGAAAAATCTGTAAAATGGTGCTGCAAAACAATGGCTCCGAAGCCGATGCCGCCGACCTCTTCCAGGAAGCCCTCCTGGCCATCTAC
>JAEUVM010000531.1 GCA_016787125.1 Chitinophagaceae bacterium
ATATACTGCGCCGGTGCCGATTGAAGTGTACACAGCCGTAAAGCCGGTATAGCCTACATAATTCGTGCTGGTAAGCGATACATTTTCTGTCATCGGGCAGGCTTCCGTATTCATTCCCAGGTCATACCACTCTGCCAGTCCATACGTGGGACTGCAAGTGTTTATATCATGTCGCAACTGTTCCAGATGGCCGGTGTTCAGCCCCGTTGCCGGGTCTTTCTGACATCTTGTATCCGGCAGGTTCTGCCAGTTTGCGGCTGTATTGGTGCAGATATTGGTTCCCGGTTCTGCATTACAATCCTCGGCCTGCCCTGCATAGTTGTAACATACTTTCTTCAATATATTGTTGTCAATATCCTTTATCAGCGTGAGCCTGTTAAAGCCATCGTAGTAATAATAGGAGATCAGGTTGTTTACATCACAGGCAGATGATAGTCCCACGTATGGCCCGTAGGTATAGGTGGTCATTTGTGCCCCGGCAGGATAAAGCCTCACTTCATCCATTTCAGCGCCCTGTACAGAAACGCTGCCTGTGCCCGCACTGATGTTCCACCGGTAAAGGCTCCACGCTCCCTTTGTCATTAATAAGGTGCCTGATGACCCATTTACAGATACATCACTCTTTGTCCACAGCGTCACCACGTAAGCTTTCGCTGTATTGGTGAGGGTAAGACTGAGGCTGCCCGACAGATACATTTTACCGGTAATGCCTCCGCCCACTGGTGTGCCGGATACCAGCGTCCAGCGGCCATACTCATCTCCTTCAAAGCTGGTATAGGCTATTTCATTGTAAGCGGCATTTTTTACCTCTGCCACCGGGTAGGTCTTTTTATAATTCCATATATAGGCAATATGGTTATCACCTTCTTTGGAAAGTTCCAATGGGTTACCGCCGTTATCATAGCTGTAATAGCGCAGGCGGTCTTCCGGCGGGTTGTTGCCGGAGGATACTTTTACGGTCTGTGGTTTGTAAAAAGTATTGCTGCCCACCGTCCACGTACTGTATTCATTCTTTACGGCAGATACGGGATCGGCACCATTGGTGGTGGTGGATTCGATCACCGGTGTGATGATATTTTTGCTGATCATGGCTGTGTACATCGCACCTGCAAAATCATGCGGGTACTTCATCACCTGCGTGATGGTTTCATTATTGCTGCCGGTGGTGGTTACCTGTGTGGGTTGCAGGTGGGCAGTATTGCCATAGGTATAGTTTACGGTTTTCACCACGGGGTTGGTTCCGTTCTGGTCATATTCGGTGGTGGTGGATGTAGCAAGGTACCACCAGCGGTAAAGATGCAGGTAGCTGTTTACATCATAGCCACGCACCCTGTCATAGGCGCTGAAGGTAACGGGGTTATAAGGCGGCGGGTCCCATCTTTTCCGGATAGCGTAATTGACTTTAGAGCCCCCAACACGATTGTCCCACACATAATTGTTCTGTGTATGTTTAAGGGTGATAAAAGCGCTGCCCTGCTTCTTAAAAACCTTTGTTTCTAATTCTGTTCCGTTCATATCAGGTACGGCTGATGTATTGGCAGTACCTGCCACTTCATATCCCAGCACCGGGCCGGGCATATGCGGGTTATTCACTGCATAAAATTTATGCTCAATGCCGCCATTGGTCATCTGCTCGTCTGTTGTTTCTATCACATGTGTGTAGGCAATTGGCGAACCATTAAAGCTGTACGCTCCGGAAACGGCACTGGCACTTACCTGCAAAAAAATATTGGCACATTCTGCGATAGCAGCACCGATCGTGGGCGGAGGAAGATTGTAGCATATACCACCTCTTCTGTAAACGGATTCAAAGGACGGCCGCAGCACACCCACTCCCGAAGAGCGGTCAGGTGTTTGAAGAGATGCATACTTATAATACCGGGTGATGGTTTGATTGGTTAGCGGGTCAAATGCATCAATCTTTTTTACCCTCAGTCCGCAAACCGGTATGTTGGTGAAACTTGTCTGAACAACCGGGTTAAACTGGAAATTCACATAGGCATGAGTGGATAGTCCGTTCGCTTTCAGCCTCGCCTCATAAGGTACCCCCGGCTCCAGTTGTATCACATACTCATTACCCTGGTAATATTTATGTCTTGCCTCAAATACCCGCTGGTTGGTGATCATATCCCATATCTCAAAATAGGAGAGGAAATGAATACCATCGGCGTTACAGGCGTTTGGATCACCGGGTGGAGGACCACCTGGGTTCCACTCTGTAACAAAATTCAGTTTCAGTTGCGGATGGGTTAAGGAGAATGGATGTGTATTCGTCGTTTGATCACAGGCTCCATGAGGGCCATTACCTGTTCCGCCGCCTGTCACAGAAATATTATAGCTGCCGGAATAAGTTTCGGTCGACAGGTTCTGCACAATAGTGTGCGGCTCATAAGTAAATTCTTCATAGCCGCCGGTTGGATAAATGACTTTCTTTAGCGTACCGGCCTTAGTTGCTTCA
>JAEUVM010000552.1 GCA_016787125.1 Chitinophagaceae bacterium
CAATACCACGAAGAGGGGTTTTTTGAGCAGGATGCTGCCCGGCCACTGTTAACAAATAGCTAATCAGCCGGACGGGGAGCAATTAAATTTGTTATTTCAATGTTTAAACATTATTTTTGGTCTTTCTAATATTTCTAACAGTATAAAACTAATAGTATGAGCGACTTAAGAACAAATGTTGATCAGCTGAATCAAATGATCCTTGAAGGCAAAATCCTCGACGCATTCGACAAATTCTATGCAGAGGATGTGGTGATGCAGGACAATGATTACCCGGTAAGGGTGGGTAAATCACTAAACCGCCAATATGAAGAGGCTTTTGTAAACGGCCTTACTGAGTTTCGCGGTGCCAAAGTGGTTAACACCCTTATAAGTGATGGACTGGCCGTAACCGAATGGTGGTTTGACTACACCCACAAAGATTATGGTGTACGGAACTATACCCAACTGGCAGTTCAGCGCTGGAAAAACGGTCAGATCGTAGAAGAAAAATTCTACTACAACAACTAATGGTTGGCGGAAAGGGAAAAAAGTTTTGGGCGGGCCATATCGGCTTCGCTCAAAACTTTTTACTTTTAGCCGGAAAGCTCCATGCATGGGAATTGAAAAAGACATACAACAGGATAAGTTTCGCAACGCCTACCAGAAGGCGGCGATCAACCTCATCTTTACGCTTGGCTGGATGCGGGAAAAAACAAAACCGATTTTTGATGCGGAAGATATCACCCCGCAACAGTTCAACATCCTGCGTATACTAAGAGGCAGCGCCCCCGAACCCCTGTCCACCCTCCAGATCAGGGAAAGGATGTTGGAAAAAATGAGTGATACCAGCCGGATAGTGGACAGACTTATCGCCAAAGGGCTGGTAAAAAAAGTAACCTGCAAGGAAGACCGCCGCCTTGTGGATGTGATCATTACAGAAAAAGGCAAAAAACTGCTGGAACGGCTTGATGCCCGGCAGGAAGAAATAGACGGTGTCCTCAGCAATCTTTCTGAAAAAGATGCTAATGTTCTGAGCGATCTGCTCGATAAGATCAGGGATGGGGCTGAATAGCCTATTTTTGACCTCCTGATTATTCATCCGAAATAGAAAAAATGAGTAGAGCTTCTGTCTGGCTTTTAGGCTTTTTTGTGTTTGCCTTTCAACAAGTTACAGCTCAGCCAAAATATGAGTTCCGCGGCGTTTGGGTGGCCACCGTTAACAATATTGACTGGCCACAGGCCCCTGTAAATGACCCCGCCAAACAAAAGGCTGATTATATACGCCTTCTCGATATGCACCAGCGAAATGGTATGAATGCGATGATCGTTCAGGTAAGGCCGGCTGCCGATGCCTTTTACCCATCTACTTATGAGCCCTGGAGCTACTACCTGAATGGCGTTCAGGGCCAGCCACCATCGCCTTATTACGACCCGCTTCAGTTCATGATCGAGGAAACGCACAAAAGAGGAATGGAGTTTCATGCCTGGCTTAATCCCTACCGGGCTGTTCAAACGGTTGCTCCCGGTGCTATTGCCCCGAATCATATCACCCGCATACACCCCGAATGGTTCCTGATGTATGGTGACAAAAAATATTTCGACCCGGGAAATAAAGAAGCACAGCAATTTGTGGTAAACGTGGTTCAGGATATTGTAAAACGCTACGATGTTGATGCCATCCACATGGATGATTATTTTTATCCCTACCGCATACCCGGAAAAGAATTCCCTGATGCCGCCAGCTATGCAAGGTCAGGAAGTAAACTAAGCCGCGACGACTGGCGGAGGAGCAATGTAGATTCCATTATCGTAGCACTCAGCACAGTAATTAAAAAAGAAAATAAATTATGTCGCTTTGGTATTTCGCCCTTTGGCGTATGGAGAAATATCAACCAGGACCCGGAAGGCAGTGACAGCAAGGCAGGACAAACCAACTATGACGACCTGTTTGCCGATATCCTCTTATGGTTAAAAAAAGGGTGGATAGATTATGTAACACCGCAACTATACCGGGAAATCGGCGACGACAGGATGGATTATGAAAAAATGCTCGACTGGTGGAGCCGACACAGCTATGGCCGCCATGTATACATTGGACACGGAATTTACCGCGGTGTTTCCAAAGAAGGTCCGGGCTGGGCATTACCAACCCAATTACCCAACCAGATAAAACTGCTTCGCCGTAATCCGAATATACAGGGCAGCATTTATTTCAGCAGCCGCACTTTTGAAAAAAACCCCTTTGGATGGAATGATAGTCTGCAAAGCAATTACTACAGATACCCCGCTTTGCTTCCTCCTATGCGCTGGATTGACAATGAAAAACCATGGCCCCCTATCGTGGAAAGAAAGCTTACTGATGATTCTGTCATCCAGCTTACTATAAAGCCAGACCCCCGCAACCGGGTGGAAATAAAATACTATGCCGTGTACCAGTATGCGGCCGATTCGCACAGTGAAACATTTGGAAATTCTCCCAAATACCTTTCCCGTATCGTAACGCAGCCGGGAGGATTTCAGATAAAGGAAGCGCTTTCCTCAACCCATTTTTCCTACCGGTATGTGATCACAGCAGTGGGTAAAAATAACAACGAAAGCGACCTGAGTGAAATAGCTATCCTGGTACAGCCCGGAGGAAAATGGAGTTTTTATACCCCGTAAAGGGTAATCCCTGGCCTGCAAACCTGTCAGATTTTATCCGGCTGATTTTTAACTTTGCCGAGGCCGATCCTGTTGAATCATTTGATTTTTTATAACCAATCAATACCTGAATATGCCCGGTTACGAACTATGGAGTGCCAATGAGAAAAAGGAAGTAAATGATGTGCTCGAAACCGGCATCCTGATGCGCTATGGTTTCGATGGCCCCCGCAAAGGGATATGGAAAAGCAAGGAACTGGAAACGGCCATCTGCGAAACATTTGAATGCAAATATGCGCAGCTTACTTCCAGCGGCACCTCCGCCCTTACCACAGCCATGAGTGCATTAGGCATTGGCTATGGCGACGAAGTGATCACGCCTTCTTTCACCTTCGTCGCTTCTTTTGAAGCAGTGCTTAGTGTAGGTGCCATCCCTGTACTGGTGGATGTGGACGATACCCTTACCCTTGATCCGGCTGCGGTGAAAAAGGCCATTACCTCCAAAACAAAAGCGATAATGCCTGTGCACATGTGTGGCAGCATGGCCGACCTGGATGCGCTGGCTGCTATTTGCAAAGAACATGATCTTATCCTGCTCGAAGATGCCTGCCAGAGTATTGGCGGCACTTACAAAGGAAAATCGCTGGGCACCATTGGTGATGCTGGTACTTTCAGCTTCGACTTTGTAAAAACCATGACCTGCGGGGAAGGTGGCGTGGTAATGACAAACCGGGAAGATATTTACATAAAATCAGATGCCTATACAGATCACGGGCATGACCATAAAGGCGCCGACCGTGGTGCCGACCTTCATCCTTTTATCGGTTACAATTACCGTATTTCAGAATTGCATGCCGCCGTAGGACTGGCGCAGGTAAAACGTGTACCCGAATTTCTGGCTATACAGAAAAAAAATCACCGGCTGCTGAAAGATATGCTGGCAACAGTACCGGAGATCAGCTTCCGCCGCATTCCGGATCCTGATGGCGACAGCTGCTCTTTTATCAGCTGGTTCCTGCCCACCCGCGAGATTACCGCTGCCGTAATAAATGAAATGAAAGCGCAAGGCATACTTCCTGGTAATTTCTACTGGTTTGATAACAACTGGCATTATATCCGTAAGTGGGATCACCTGAAGAATGCCATTACCCTCAACAGCCTTCACCCGGATATGAAAGCAAGGGTGACGGAAGAAGCCAACAAAGACCTTTCTACCAGCGATGCCATCATGAGCCGCTGTATTTCCACCTCTATCAGCCTGCTGTGGACAGAAGAGCAAATAAAAGACAAGGGAGAAAAAATGGTGGCCACAGTGAAGAAGGTGCTGAAAGAGCAAGGCGTATCTGCCTGATATTACCAGTTCCGGACCGCATTAGGTTTTTGTTCTATCCAGTTTACATACTCCAATGAACCAAGCCTGAAAAACAATGGCAGGCTGGTGAGCTTTTGAATGGCCAATTCCTGCCGGCAGAAAAATCCAAGCTGGTCTGTATAGCCAGCGATTGAAAAAATCTTCGAAACCGGGAAGGCGGGTGCAGCCCTGCTTATCTGAAAACTGCTTGTAGCCTCCGGTGTGGTAGGTTTACCCGTAAAAAGGAAACCGAAATCCGGTTGTATGAACCTGACGTGCCGCCATTCCTTTGGCTGTGAAATACCTGCCATCTGCCCCTCCGTCTTATCTTGAAATAAGAACAGCATCAGCACAACAAGAAACCCTTTCAGCCGTTGCGGCATGGTTTATTTATTTTGTTTTTAAATTTACGGCATTATTTTTGTGCATGGGCGAAATTTTTTTATACGCCCGCTATTAACTATATCGAACCATGGCACTTAGCCAGAGCTTACAACAGAAATTACTCCAGAAGCTGTCACCACAGCAAATTCAGCTTATGAAGCTGCTGCAGGTGCCTACGGCCAACCTGGAAACGAGGATAAAGGAAGAACTGGAAGAAAACCCTGCCCTGGAACTGGATGAGGACAAACACGAGGATGCTGATGAAGTAAAAGATGAGTTTACCGAAAATACTGAAGAAGAATACGAGGAAGCAGATGGAAGCGAAGATGAGTACGACAATATTGATGTAAGCGAATATGTGCAAGACGGCGATGATGAAGTGGCCGATTATAAACTCCGGGACGACAACTACCCCGAAGAAGACGAAGGCCGCCAGCTTCCATTTAAAACAGAATCCAGTTTTTATGAGCTACTGACAGATCAGCTCGGCCTGCTGAAGCTGGATGAAAAAGAGCAAACCATTGCCGAACAGATAGTAGGAAGTATTGATGAAGATGGCTACCTGCGCCGCGAAACTGCCGCCATTGTGGATGACCTCGCCTTTCGTCAAAACATAATGACTACCGAAGAAGAAGTGGAGTCTCTTATCAAACGGATACAGCAGTTTGATCCGCCCGGCGTATGCGCCCGCGACCTACAGGAGTGCCTGCTGCTGCAACTGTACCGTCAGAAAGAAGAAGGACAGCCGGTTGATATTGCCATTAAAGCCATTACCAAATACTTCGACGAGTTCACTAAAAAGCATTATGAAAAAATACAACGGGGGCTGAATATTGATGATGACCAGCTGCGGGAAGTGATGCAGCATATCATTCGCCTGAGCCCAAAGCCAGGAGGTAATGTAGGGGAGATCAATAAGGCGGAAACCTACGTGGTGCCCGACTTTTTTATTATGAACAATGCCGGCAAGCTGGAACTAACCCTCAACAGCCGTAATGCGCCGGAACTGCGTATCAGTGAAGGTTACCGCGACATGCTGAAAGAATATGACCGCGGCTCCAAAAAAGATAAGCGCCAGAAAGAAGCGGTGCTGTTTATCAAACAAAAGATAGATTCGGCCAAATGGTTTATTGATGCCATCAAACAGCGCCAGCACACCCTGCTCAGCACCATGAATGCCATTATGGAGCACCAGTACGATTTTTTTCTTACCGGTGATGAAACAGAGATGCGCCCGATGATATTGAAAGACATTGCCGAAAAAACAAACCTTGACATTTCCACTGTGAGCCGTGTGGCCAACAGCAAGTTTGTACAAACCGAATTCGGTACCTACCGTCTCAAGTTTTTCTTCAGCGAATCATTGAGTACCGACAGCGGTGAGGAAGTGTCTACCCGTGAAGTGAAGAAAATACTCAGCGACCTGATAGAAGGAGAAGAAAAGAAAAGGCCCCTCAGCGACGAAAGTCTCACCGATATGTTGCAGGAAAAGGGCTACAATATTGCCCGCCGTACAGTGGCAAAATACCGGGAGCAACTGAACATACCGGTAGCCAGGCTCAGAAAAGAATTATAAAAGGAGATTTTTTTCAGAAGGGGAGGTCGTTCTTTTCATCCATTTGTCCTTCGTCGAAATACACATCATCCGAAGGGGCTGCATCCCCGCTGCCACCGGCTGCCTCCACTTTCCAGGCTTTAACATCGGTATACCAGCGGCCATTGTACTCACGGCTTTCCACATCGAATGAAATAGTAAGCTGGCTGCCTGTTTTCAGCAATGCCTCATTGATCTTATCTCCCCAGATGGACACACATACTTTCTTGGGGTACTGGCCTTCTGTTTCCACAATGATATCCTGTTTCTTCCATTGGCCGTTCTTGCCGTTGCCGGTTTGAAGGGGTAATACCTGGATCAGTTTGGCGGTAAGCTGCATGTTAAATTTTTATTGCCCAAAGTTAAAGGTTATGCTGGTGTAATTTTTTTTACTTTTATCCCGAAATGATAAAAAAGCTTACACATACCGGCAAACTTTCAGACGGTGATCCGCACAAGGAATACTGGTGGAAAGCCGATCCGTTAGAAAGGTTGAGAATTGCTAACGAACACATTTTAAGGATATTTCAGATTAGTAAATGGGAAAACTTTCCTATGCAAAAAGATAAGGTGTCGTTTCGTAAATTATCCCAAAAATGATTGGCATATTTAATCCTGACTTCAGAGACTTAATCCGGTCGCTCAATAAGTTTGAAGTAGAGTATATGCTTGTAGGAGGCTACGCCGTTATTTTGTATGGTTATGTCCGGTCAACATCGGACCTTGACATATGGGTAAACAGGACAGAGGATAATTATAAAAAACTCATGCGGGCCTTTTACGACTTTGGGTTGCCGACAAATGAAGTGCCCAGGCAGCCATTCCTTGATAACGAAGAAGTGGAAGTTTACCGTTTTGGAATTGAGCCATCAGCAGTTGACATTATTATTGAAATGAAGGCAATGCCATTTGAAGAAGCCTATAAAAATGCAAGATGGCAAAAACTGGGAGAAGACCTTGATGTAAAGCTGATCAACCTTCCGGAACTTATCCGGTTGAAAAAGTTCGCCAACCGGGCAAATGACCTCAACGACCTCGAACACCTGCCCCCTGCCACCGAATAGACCCCTGTTAAAAAATCTAAAATCTGCCTCCCGGGGTATTGCCCGGCTATGAAATATTTTGTTCTATTGCATTATAAATGCTTGGCGCAATTCTGTATTTTGCGCAGCTATAAATCCCCCAACCCACACCAGTTATGGTATTTGCCGACCTTCTGTTCCTGTTTATATTTTTACCCCTGTGCCTGGTGCTTTATTATAGCACAGGAAACGCCTCGTGGCGAAACTGGGTGCTTATCGTTTTTTCATTGATCTTTTACGGCTGGGGTGAGCCGATCTGGATTTCCCTGCTGATACTCTCCTCGCTGGTGGATTGGGGCAACTCGATCTTTATTGATAAACACCGGGGTACCAAATGGGCCAAGATCGGCGTTACGTTTACCGTTGTTTTCAACCTCTGCCTGCTGGCTACGTTTAAGTACGATGTATTCCTCGTGGACCAGGTAAACTCCCTGCTCGGCACCGATTTTAAAGCACCGGGGTATGGATTGCCTCTCGGTATTTCCTTTTATACTTTCCATACCATTTCTTACGTGGTGGATGTGTACCGCGGCGACATCAAAGCACAACGGAACTTTCCCAACTTCCTGATGTATGTTTCGCTGTTCTCTTCACTCGTGGCGGGGCCCATCGTTCGCTATGCGCATGTGGAGAAAGAGATCTATGGCCGAAAGGAAAACCTGCGGGATTTCAGCCTCGGCGTTTCAAGATTTTGTATTGGCCTGTTCAAGAAAGTGGTTATCGCCAATATTGCCGCAGTAATAGTGGCTAAATACATGGGCGATAAAAGCAATGAAATCACCATTGCCAATGTTCATGCCCTCTCCAGCCTGGAAGCCTGGGTGGGTCTCATCATGTTTGCCATACAGATCTATTTCGACTTTTCCGGCTACTCAGATATGGCCATCGGCCTCGGCCGTATGTTTGGTTTCCATTTCCGCGAAAATTTTGAATACCCCTATATCTCCAAATCCATCAGTGAGTTCTGGCGACGATGGCACATTTCATTGGGCAGCATTTTCCGCGACTATGTTTACATTCCGCTCGGCGGAAATAAGAAACGGGTGTACTGGAACCTGTTTGTGGTTTGGTTCCTCACCGGAATGTGGCATGGAGCCAGTTGGAATTTCATCTTCTGGGGCCTGTACTTTTTCATTTTTATTGCCATGGAAAAAGCCTTTCTGCAAAAACTGCTGGATAAGGCCCCCGCTTTCCTTGCTCATACTTATGCCCTGGCTATCATCATTCCGGGTTGGGTGATCTTTTACTTTACCGACACACAGATGTTATTTGCCTACGTGGAAAAAATGTTCTCCTTCACCGGCAGTGCCGCCGGCAACGGGGATGTGATGAATGTGCTCAGCACCCACCTGTTCTGGCTTATCATCACCATTACCCTTTGTATGCCGGTGTATCACGTGGTAAAAGGCTGGATAGACCGCAAAGCAAGCCGTGTGCTGGTGTACGATACCGCTGTAATAGGATTTAATGTGCTGCTGCTTTTTCTCTGTGTGGCCCAATTGGTGGGCAAAAGTTATAACCCCTTTATCTATTTCAGGTTTTAAAACGAAGCAACGATCATGAGTGTTACCAATAATAACCCGAAGCTGCACTTAATCAACACGGCCATTTTTTGCGCCCTGTTGCTGCTCGGCGGTGTGGCTTCCCTGGCCATGAAGAAGGAGAAAGTGTCGCAAATGGAAAACAGGGCCCTGGCCACCTTTCCCCAATACTCCGACAGCGCTTTCTGGAGCGGCAAGTTTTTCCGCCAGGTAAATGAATACTACGCTGATAATTTTCCCCTGCGTGACAAATGGATGGATGTATCAGGCCGCTTTAAAAATGTGCTCGGCTTTGAAACAAGCGAAATAAAAATGTACGACGGCCTGAATAATGCTGAGGCCAATGAAGGAAACGATACCACCAAAAATGTACAGATCAATGATGGCCCCCTTCCTGATGATGGCGCTGTTGGCGAAAAGAAGAAGGGTGTGTTTGTATTTAAGAACCGGGCCTTTGAAATGTTTGGCGGTGGCCCTGCCATGGGTAAATCCTATGCCGAGGTAATTAACTCATATAACCGGCTGCTTGGCCCCCGCGTGCAGGTGTACAACCTCATCATACCTGTGGCGCTCGAATTTGAACTGACAGAGAAGTATGCCAAAATGCAAAAACCAAACCGCCCGGCCATTGAAAACATTTACAACAGCGAAGACGCCAATATCAAAAAGGTATGGGCCATTGATTCATTGCGGCCGCA
>JAEUVM010000556.1 GCA_016787125.1 Chitinophagaceae bacterium
TCAGAATTTTTCAACCCTGCAATCTGCACAACGATATGCCCAGGAAACTGAATACAATTATTTTGACAAACGCTATGATTATCTCTTTTTAGAAGCAGGAGAAGGTTATGGCTACTACAATGGCAGAGGATTAGGTGGTGACAGCCCGAAGTATATGATGAGAATGGCTAAGCCAACCGGCGCTGTGGATATGGCCGCACAACCTCCGGCCAGTGCAGAAGAAAAGCCTGATGCCTATAAAAGTGAGGCCAAAAAATCAGAAAAAGAAAAGGATGGAGACGGCGTAACTGACCAAACTGATTCAAGGGGCGGCGAGCAAAGTGCAAAAGGCAATCCCGGCGGCGATGTCAAGGTCCGCAAGAACTTCAACGAAACAGCTTTCTTCTTTCCCGAATTAAGAACTGACAGTACCGGCGCTATTGAATTCTCCTTTACCATGCCCGAAGCATTGACAAAATGGAAATTCATGGCCCTTGCACATACCAAAAAAGCCGCTTTTGGCAGCAGCACCAAAGAGATCGTAACGCAAAAAGAACTGATGGTGCAGCCCAACCAGCCCCGCTTCCTGCGTGAAGGTGATAAGATGGAGTTCAGCGCCAAGATCGTAAACCTCACAGATAAAGAACTGACAGGCACCGCTGTATTCCAGTTGTTTGATGCCGCCACCAACGAACCGGTTGATGGAGCATTCCGCAGCATGATGCCCAACCAGTATTTCACCGTAGCTGCCGGACAAAGCGAGGCAGTGAAGTTTCCGATAGAAGTGCCTTACCAGTTTAACAAAGCACTGCTCTGGCGTATCGTGGCCAAAGCCGGCAACTACAGCGATGGTGAAGAGAATGCCATGCCCGTGCTTACCAACCGGATGCTGGTAACGGAAACAATGCCATTGCCCATGAGAGGCACCGGCAGCAAAACATTCTCTTTCGAAAAATTGCTGAATAGCGGCAAAAGCGAAACATTGCAGAATCATGCCCTCACGGTAGAATATACTTCCAACCCAGCCTGGTATGCAGTACAGGCCCTGCCCTACCTGATGGAGTATCCTTATGAATGTGCCGAGCAAACCTGGAACCGCTATTATGCCAATGCACTGGCCTCCAACATTGCCAACAGCATACCACGCATCAAACAGGTATTTGAAACATGGAAGATAAAAGATACCGCAGCACTGATGAGCAACCTGCAAAAGAACCAGGAACTGAAAGCCCTGCTGCTCGAAGAAACCCCCTGGGTGATGCAGGCAAAAAATGAGGCGGAACAAAAACGCAATATTGCTTTGCTGTTTGACATGGTAAAAATGAGTGAACAGCTCACCATTAGCTACAACAGGCTGAAACAAATGCAGAGCAGCAATGGCGGGTTTGTATGGTTTACCGGCGGCCCGGATGACCGCTACATTACCCAGTATATCACAACAGGTATTGGGCACCTGAAAAAACTGAAAGCCATTCCCAACGGACAAGAAAGCAAGATGAAAGCGATAACAGCGCTTGCCGTTCCCTACCTCGACAGGAAGATCAAGGAAGATTATGACAACCTGATAAAATATAAAGCTGACCTGAAAAAGCAGCAGATAGGGTACGTACAGATCCAATACCTGTACATGCGCAGCTTTTTCCCTGAATATAAAATTGACGCCGCTGCACAAACGGCCTATAACTTTTATTTCAAACAGGCACAGCAATACTGGACAGGCCACAGCAAATACATGCAGGGTATGATCGCATTGGCCCTGTACCGGTCAAACGACACAAAAACTTCTGCCGCCATTTTGAAATCCTTAAAGGAAACATCTATCAATAATGAAGAACTGGGTATGTACTGGAAAGACCAGACCGCCGGCTGGTTCTGGTACCAGGCCCCCATCGAAACACAGGCCTTGCTGATAGAAGCCTTCCAGGAAGCCGGAAAGGATACCAAAACCGTGGACGACCTCCGCACCTGGTTGCTTAAAAACAAACAAACCACGAACTGGAAAACAACCAAGGCCACTGCCGAAGCCTGTTATGCTTTATTACTGCAAGGCACAGAATGGCTGGCCAATGAACCCACAGTGGAAATAAAACTGGGAATCACCACAATCAGTTCCGCACAGGAGCCTGCAGAAGCTGGTACCGGTTATTTTAAAAAGACAATTGAAGGAAATAAGGTAACACCTCAAATGGGAAATATCTCCGTTACTGTTTCTTCGCCCAACAGTAATGTATCCGCATCATGGGGTGGTGTGTACTGGCAGTATTTCGAAGACCTCGATAAGATCACACCGGCTGCCACTCCGCTGAAATTGTCAAAGAAACTCTTCATCGAAAAAAATACCGACCGTGGCCCCGTACTCACACCGGTAAATGACGGAAGTGTGATAAAGGTGGGCGACAAGATAAAAGTACGGGTGGAGTTGCGTGTTGACCGCGACATGGAGTATGTACATATGAAAGATATGCGGGCTTCAGCGCTTGAACCGGTGAATGTGCTCAGCCAGTATAAATGGCAGGGCGGTTTGGGTTATTACGAAAGCACCCGTGATGCCAGTACCAATTTCTTCTTCAGCTACCTGCGCAAAGGCACCTACGTGTTTGAATACACCCTGTTTGCCACCCATGCCGGTAATTTCAGCAATGGCATCACCACTATCCAATGTATGTACGCACCGGAGTTTACCTCACATTCAGAAGGTGTACGTATTAACGTTGAATAAAAGGCCGGCCTTTATACTATAAATTACCAGGTTGCCACGGAGTTAGTCTGTGGCAACTTATTTTTGCCCTATGCAGTTGGATTATCTCATCATAGGCCAGGGCATCAGCGGCACCTGGTTAAGCTATTACCTGGAAAAAGAGGGATGCAGTTTTCTTGTAATAGATAATGGAGATACAAATGCACCTTCACGGGTAGCTGCCGGCATTATTAATCCTGTCACCGGCCGCCGGTACAGCACCACCTGGATGGCGGAGGAACTTTGGCCCTTCTTGTTAAATGCTTACCAGGTATTGGGAGACGACTTACAGATCAATGCCATTTCCCAAAAGAATGTACTTGATTTCTTTCCTTCTCCACAAATGCGGCTGGGTTTCCTTCAACGGCTGGAAGAAGACAACAGTTATATTTCGCTACCGCAAAATGAAAACGACCAGCATCCTGTTTTACAATATGAGTTTGGATATGGGGCCGTTAGCCCGGTATATACTGCCCACCTTGAAAATATACTGCCCACCTGGCGCAGGCATTTACAGCAAACAGCATCAATTCATGAAGAAGTGTTTGATGCAAAAGATTTGATCATTCATCCCGGTAAAATTCAATACCGGGACATCACTGCTACGAAAATTATCTTTTGCGATGGTGCCGGAGGCGCTGATCTGCCCTGGTTTAGTCCACTGCCATTTGCCCCCAACAAAGGAGAAGCATTGCTGCTGCAGACTGAAGGGCTGGATCCTTCCTTTATCTATAAAAAAGGCATGATGTTGGTGCCGCTTACACAACCCGGTGAATGGTGGATCGGTTCCGGTTACCATTGGGAATTCAACGACCTGCTGCCTACAGATGAGTTTCGCAATAAAACAGAAGCCCTGCTCCGCTCCTGGCTCAAAGTGCCTTATACCATCACCGGTCATCTCGCTGCAGGCCGGCCAGCCACATTGGAGCGAAGGCCATTCGTTGGCACCCATCCTATACATCCTGCTATCGGCATCCTGAATGGAATGGGCACCAAGGGCTGTTCGCTGGCTCCCTATTTTGCCCGGCAATTGACCGATCATTTACTTTACAATAAACCAATCCACCCGGAGGCTGATGTAAAACGTTTCACCAAAACACTTTCCCGAATCCGGCCCTGATTATCTTCGTAAAAAAACCAAAACGAATGAGCACATCCCACGAAGCCAGGTATATCATACCGGCCCGCTACCGCCGCATGGAAAACATGCATATCGTTTTCTGGCTGCTGAAAGATATCAGCTGGTGTATGATCTGGCGGGAGCTTGGCATCGCTATGTTCATCCCCACGCTTACCATTTCCATCATCATCGCCTGGCGCACCCGACAGATGGCATCCGAACTGGCGCATAACCTTGCTATCACTTTCTGGATCTGTGCCAACGGCTACTGGATGATCAGTGAGTTTTTCAATTTTGCCGAAGGAAAGGTTTGGAATGAATTTACCGGCAAACACATGGCCCTGATCCCCTTTATCATCGGCGCATTGATCCTGCTGTACTATTATGCTGTACAACGGCCTGCCGAAATAAGAAAGAATAAAACGGCTACGATGTAACGGCTGCCTGGCGTTGTTTCTTCAATTGGAGAAAGTAGCGGCGGATAAAATAAATAAGGGTGATGGTTATCATTGGATTGGACGTTGGTGGCTTTGCAAAATGCATTTAAATATAGCTCCCTTCGTTCAGCACTCATAACCTGCCAGCTCACTGTTTACAATTTTCGAGGGTTTTAGCGGGTCCTGGTTTAGTAGAAGTACGATAGTGAGGTACAGGTCAGGCAAATTCCGCTGGAATTCTTCCGGGTTTTCAAAAAAAGTTTCCACACATACTGCCCAAAACTCATCAATGTTCACAGCCGCATGCTGCTCCAGTACGGGATGTTCTTTTTTCCGTAAGCCACGGAAAACCGGCCGCCCTTCCTCCATAAATTCTTCCAGCCGGCTGTGAAAAGCAATATCGTGCCTGTCAATCTCACCGAGAAAAATATCAAACGATACCGCATGGGCCATTTCATGCAATCCAACATTTGACCCATCACCATAGTCCGCATATCCTTTTACAAAATGATCCCATGAAATATATATCCCTGTCTTACTCACATGCCCGTAGTAGGTTTCATTGTCCAGCTTCAGGGTGTATTCCGTCTTTATTACATGGATCATCTTGAAGAACTCCATCAGGTAATTCTTTAATCCCAAAGTAAGTTGTACCGCCGAACCACTGATCAGCACCATGATAAACTCGTCGTATGGCAAATGATGAAAACGAAATTCCTTATCCTGCATAAACCGCAGGGTCCGGTGTAAAAAGATCTGTTGCAGACCGGGAGGCAAAGAAGCAAAATAAGGATTGTGCACCGACAGCCATCGTTCATACCTGCTCCTATTCAGCATCAGTTTTGTAGCCACCTCTTCATCCTTCCTTTCCGCCTCCTCCCTTTCCTTTTTCTGAGGCAGATAAACATGCGCCAGGTAAAATATCCCGAGCAACAGCAACACCACCAGAAACATGGCCCACTGCGGCAGTATATAGTGCGGCCCCGGTATGGCTGAATCATCCACAGACACTGCAGAAAGAGAATCCATTATTTCCCTCACCCGTTGCTCCGGCAGCAAAAGGGTCTTCTCCATGAAAGAGTCCGGCAAGGGCTGGTTCAATATGATTGGCTCCGGAATCCGGGAGGTATCTGGCGGCATTTGCCTCCAATTTATACAATCTTCCCAGTAAATACCGAACCCGTTTCAATTGGCTATCCGCCCCTGCCTCGTTATCTTTGCCGCCCGTTGAAGAGCGTAGCAATACAATAATTTAGCCGGCTGAAGTACTGCTATCATCGTCCCTTGCGTCGCACACTTCATCGTCCCGTAATTCTATTCAGCAATTTAGAAAAGCTTCACATCATGTACAGAACGCATACCTGCGGAGAACTGAGACTGGAAAACAAGAATTCAGAAGCCACCCTCGCCGGATGGGTGCAAACCGTTCGCAAGATCAGCGCCTCCCTTTATTTCGTCGACCTGCGTGACCGCTACGGTATCACACAGCTTTGTTTTACCGGCGACAGCATCAGACTGCTCGACGAAAATCCGCTGGGAAGGGAATTTGTATTACAAGCCACCGGTATGGTAAATGAACGGAGCAACAAAAACGCCAACCTGCCTACCGGTGATATCGAACTGCTTGTTACTTCTTTTAAGATATTGAATAAATCAGCAGTACCTCCTTTTACCATCCAGGATGATACCGATGGTGGTGATGACCTGCGGATGAAATACCGCTTCCTCGACCTTCGCCGCAACGCTGTAAAGAAAAACCTGGAACTGCGTTATGCCGTGAACCGTGCTGCCAGAAACTACCTGCACCAGAAACAGTTCATGGATATAGAAACTCCTTTTCTCATCAAATCCACTCCGGAAGGTGCAAGAGATTTTGTTGTTCCGTCAAGAATGAACCCCGGACAGTTTTATGCCCTGCCGCAATCACCGCAAACCTTTAAGCAATTGCTGATGGTGAGCGGGTACGACCGCTACTACCAAATTGTAAAATGTTTTCGTGATGAAGACCTCCGTGCCGACCGCCAGCCTGAATTCACACAGATAGACTGCGAAATGGCATTTGTAGAGCAGGAAGATATCCTGAATATGTTTGAAGGCATGGTGAAACATATTTTCAAAGAAGTAAAAGGTATTGACTACACCGAAAAAGTAGAACGGATGACCTGGGAGGATGCCATGTGGCAATTCGGCAACGACAAACCCGACATCCGCTTCGGTATGAAACTGCTGAACCTGAAAAAACCGGCTACCGTTTACAGCGATAAGCAAGATCAGCCGGCGCTCATCAGCGGCGCCGATTTCAAAGTTTTTGATGAGGCAGAAACCGTACTGGCTGTTGCCATACCCGGCTGCAGCGAATACACCCGCAAGCAGACCGATGAACTGACCGAGTGGGTAAAACGGCCACAGATCGGCATGAAGGGATTGGTATTCATTAAGTGCAACACCGACGGTACTTATAAAAGCAGCGTAGATAAATTTTACAGCGAAGAGAGACTAAAAGCCATTGCCGATGCCGCCGGCGCCGCCCCCGGCGACCTGGTGCTGCTATTGGCCGGCGCAGAAGAAAGAACAAGAAAAGCCGCCAGCGAATTACGGCTCGAGATGGCCGAGCGGCTCGGACTTCGCAAAAAAGAAGAATTCAAATTACTGTGGGTGCTCGACTTTCCATTGTTTGAATACGATGAGGAAGGCAATCGTTGGGTGGCCCGTCACCATCCGTTTACCTCGCCCAAGCCTTCGCAGATAGAAACGATGATCAATAACAACCCGGTCATTGAGAATGCCGCTGAATACCTGAAGCATCCTTATGCCACTATCAAGGCCAATGCATATGATATGGTGCTGAATGGAAATGAGATCGGCGGTGGCTCCATCCGTATTTTCCAAAGAGAGCTGCAGGAAAAAATGTTTGCCGCATTAGGCATGGATAAAGAAGAACAACTGCACAAATTTGGTTTCCTGCTCGGTGCATTTGAATACGGTGCACCACCGCACGGAGGTATAGCATTTGGGTTCGACAGGCTCTGTGCCATTCTCGGCGGCAGTGAAAGTATCCGCGACTTTATCGCCTTCCCGAAAAACAATGCCGGCCGTGATGTGATGCTGGATGCCCCGGCCACGATTGATGATAAACAGTTTGAGGAATTGCAGATAAAGTTGGATTTGAAGAACTGACAGAGCAATATATTGCTTTATGCCGCCAAGGCCTGAAAGGCCCTAATTTGAGTAGCCACCGGTTCTGCCGGTGGCTTTAATAACAACCATACATTTCCGGGCAACCCCAACGGGGTTGAATAATTAATCCAAAAACCCGGATAACAATGAGTACATATCGCCAGATCTATTACCAAATCATTTTTGGAACCAAAGACAGAGAACCCTCTATCAATGAGGCCACAGAAACTATGCTATATAAGTATGTCTGGGGAATCGTGAATAATCACAACTGTCACCTGTACAGAATTAATAGCATGCCCGACCATATCCATGTACTTACCGACCTCCACCCCTCAATTCGCCTGAGTGACCTAGTCAAGAACATCAAAGTTGCTTCGAATATATGGATGAAAGAGAGCGGGCTTTTCCCCGACTTCAAGGCCTGGCAGGATGGCTATGGGGCATTTACCTATTCAATCAGGGAAAAGGATATGATCATTAACTACATTAAGGGGCAAAAAGAGCATCACCGAAAGGAGACATTCTATGATGAATACAGGCGACTGTTAAAAGAGAACGGGATAGAATTTGACGAAAAATACATGCTATGATCTGTACTAAATTCAACTCCTCCGGAGTTGGCCAATTCTCCGGCTAATTCACCGGGTTACACCCGGTGCTATTTATGTTCAGTCCTTCGGACTACCAGTACCCGCATGGCAATTCCCTCCGGTTATGTTGATTTCACTTGTTTGGAAAACCAGAGTTTGAAACATAAAGACAGATAAACACTTCTATCTGTCACAACCTCACCCTCCCCGGCCCTACCCACTCATCCCAATCGTTGCCGTAGCCGGTATAATGCACAAAATATTTACCGTCCTTTTGTTGCAGTACCTCACCCGGGTACCAGGCGCCCTGCCATTCAATAGTGCACTTCTTCCGGTCGGCTGTCAGGATACGGTCATACATCACCCATTCATTCCAGGAATCATCATAGCCGGTATAATGGATATAATGAAAACCGCCTTTCGTTTCTTTTATCTCTGCCGGATAATACTTGCCATTCCATTCCACCTGCACTTTTAGCCCGACAGGATATTCAGCAAATGCGATCTCTTTGGTTTTGCCCGCCGGAACTGTCACCTGAACCTTATCACTGTAATGGTACAATTCTCCGGTAACAGCAGTATTTGTTTCCGACAGCACCCTGGCAGGTTCAAATTTGGTATTCTGCTGCACATACACATATCGGATGCTTTTCACATTGTTCTTAGCAGCGACTCCAAGACTTAACGAAACAGATTCATCGGTATTATAAAACACGGTGCCACTCAGTTGCTTCTCCCGGTATTTCATCGCATCAAACAACTCACTCTTTGTTTCTGCTAACGATATCTTACCATCACCGTTGCGGTCGCAAAGGCCAAGCCCGCTGAAGCAATCGATCATCGTTTGAGTAAAGGTCCAGTTGCCGGTAGAAATATTGCAACTGGTGGATGAGGTAAAGCAGATCACTTTTTTACCCTTGGCGCCAATCTTTTTCGCTTCCCCGAGGAGTGAACCAGAGTAACAACAATCGGCCAGCAACCAGATCTCGCTTCCTTTAAAATGGGCGCTTATTAACTCAGAAACAACGGATACTTCAAAACCATTGCCGCTTGTATAATCATAATTGGCAAAACAAACCGGGCCATTTCCTCCCCTTACACCATGCCCGGCATAGTAAAAAATAAACACAGAACCTTCTTTTGATTGCTGCAATAATTCCTTCATCCGGGTTTTCATGTTGGCCAGCGTCGCCTGGTTATCAGCCAGGAACACGGTATTTTCCTTTTTTACACCTTTGCTCAGCAGCAGATTGTACAACTCTTCATCCTTACGGTTTCGCTTATTGAACGAGCTCAAGGTCGGACTTTGCCATTGCAGCACCCCGCTCATAAACACATAGGTATTAGTAGGATCAATTACCGGTGTTTCATCAATACCTGCATATACCTTATCACCACACGTCCAAAAAAGCAGCAACAAGAGAATGAGTTTTTTCATATGAAAAATTTGGGTGAGCAATCAATACAATACAAATTACTGAAATGAGCAAAAAAAACCCGGCTTATGCCGGGGTAATGAACTATGTTTTGCAGAGCAGTCTGCATCAGTTCACACCAGCCACCTGCATTTCCTTATTGATCTTCAGCACCAGGCCCTGCAACACCTTGCCAGGTCCGCATTCTGTAAACCGGGAGGCGCCATCTGCGATCATAGCTTCCACGCTTTGCGTCCAGCGTACAGCGCCGGTAAGCTGGTCAACCAGGTTTTGTTTTATTTCATCCTTATCCATCACTGCTTTGGCCACCACGTTCTGGTAAACGGCGCAGGTAGGATTGTGAAATTTGGTGGATTCAATAGCTGCGGCCAGTTCGGCTTTTGCCGGCAGCATCAGTGGTGAATGAAAAGCACCACCCACCGGCAGTACTAATGCCCGCTTGGCCCCTGCAGCTTTCATACGTTCGCAGGCTATTTCTATACCTTTTACGGAACCGCTGATCACCAGTTGGCCCGGACAATTATAATTAGCAGCCACCACCACTTCGCCCGTCTCTTTCTGTACTTCGGCACAGATGGCTTCCACTTTGTCATCTGCAAGATTCAGCACCGCCGCCATAGTGGAGGGGTTCAATTCACAAGCCTTCTGCATAGCTTTGGCCCTTACAGATACCAGCGTCAGCGCATCATCAAAGCTCAATGTACCATTGGCAACCAGCGCTGTGAATTCTCCCAGTGAATGGCCGGCCACCATATCAGGTGATCCTTCTGCAGGATCAATACTCTTAAATGCGATAATAGAATGAAGAAAAACGGCGGGCTGCGTTACATTGGTTTGCTTCAGATCGGCTTCTGTACCATTGAACATGACATCAGAAATGCGGAAGCCCAGCACTTCATTGGCCTGCTCAAAAAGTTTTTTAGCAAAGGCATTATTCTCATAATGTTCTTTACCCATACCGGGAAACTGAGAACCCTGGCCCGGAAAAACAAAAGCATGCTTCATAAATAAATAGTTTACCCCCACCCCTGGTCCCCTTTTCATACCTATCGGCCGAAAAGGTAACCCACAAAAAAAGTCTGATCGAATGCTCAATCAAACTTAACCTGTGAATTACAAATATACTGTTTAATGCAAATCTGTACTGATTAGTTTCAGGAACTCGCTCCGGCTCGAATTTTTCTGAAATTCACCATCAAATGCTGAAGTGGTGGTGGATGAGTTTTGCTTTTGCACTCCCCGCATCATCATGCATAAGTGCTTGGCTTCTATTACCACAGCCACCCCCAGCGGATTAAGTGTTTCCTTTATGGCATTCATTATTTCGATGGTGAGGCGTTCCTGCACCTGGAGGCGGCGGGCATACACATCCACCACACGGGCCATTTTACTCAACCCTGTTATCCAGCCATTAGGAATATAGGCGATATGGGCTTTACCAAAAAAAGGCAGCATATGATGCTCACACATGCTGTACAGTTCAATGTCTTTTACCACGATCATTTCACTTACCGGTTCATGAAACTTCGCCGAATTGATGATCGC
>JAEUVM010000564.1 GCA_016787125.1 Chitinophagaceae bacterium
CGGGCACGGAGGTGCAGGCAATAAGCATTTTATGCGTAATAAATTCACCGCACTCGGTGGCCCCGATGGCGGCGACGGAGGCCGCGGCGGGCATATTATCCTCAAAGGCAACCGCAACCTGTGGACTTTATTACACCTTCGCTATTATAAGAACGTACTGGCCGAAGATGGTGAAAAAGGCGGCGCTAATAATTGTCATGGCCGTGATGGAAAAGACATCATCATCGAAGTGCCGCTCGGTACCATCGCCAGGGATGAAGAAACCGGTAAACAGGAAGTGGAGATACTGGAAGACGGGCAGGAAATAACCTGGATGCCCGGCGGCAAAGGCGGACTCGGCAACTCTCATTTTGCCACAGCCACCAACCAGGCACCCGAACATGCACAACCCGGACTGCCCGGTATAGAAGGATGGAAGATACTCGAACTGAAAGTGCTCGCCGATGTAGGACTGGTAGGTTTTCCCAATGCGGGTAAGTCAACACTGCTCTCGGTTGTAACTGCCGCCAAACCCAAGATCGCCAACTATGCTTTTACCACCATCACCCCCAACCTGGGCATGGTGGAATACCGTGATGGTAAAAGCTTCTGCATTGCCGACCTGCCCGGTATCATCGAAGGGGCAGCCGAAGGCAAAGGACTCGGTCACCGCTTCCTCCGCCATATTGAACGAAACTCTGTATTGCTGTTCCTCATTCCGGCCGACAGTAATGATCATAAAAAAGAATTTGACATACTGGTAAATGAACTGGAGCAATACAATCCTGAACTCCTGCACAAACAATTCATCATCGCCATCAGCAAAAGTGATATGCTGGATGATGAACTGAAAGAAGCGATCGAAAAAGAACTACCGGCCAATATTCCGCACCTGTTTATTTCATCTGTTACGAATAAAGGTTTGGTGCAGTTGAAGGATTTGCTATGGAATACGCTGAATAGTGAATAGGAAATGGGCAATAGGCAATGGGGAATGGTGAATAGAGAGTCTGGCCGCTCGGAAAGCGACTGGCCGTTCGGAAAGCGTCTGGCCGCTACAAAAGACTTTACAGCAAGAGGTATCTTATTAGCGGCCTGACGCATTCGAAGCCGCAACAGCAAGGGCAAGGTTTTCTTTTGCAACAGCAATATATGGATGTTCCGATGGCAGAAATTTTACTAATATCTCCAGCGACTTTTCATAATACCAGATCGCTTTGTCATACTTCATTTTGTTGTAATAAGCCGCACCAAGATTATTGTAGCGGGTAGCAATATTCGGGTGCTCCTCTCCATAAAATTTTTTATCTATCGCCAATGCCCTTTCATAATACCCGATTGCTTTCTCATACTCTCCCTTAGCCCGGTAAGCCCCGCCAAGATTATTGTAGTAGGCAGCAATATTCGGGTGCTCCTCCCCATAAAGTTTTCTATCAATTGTTAATGCACTTTTATAGTACCCGATCGCTTTGTCATCTTCCCCCTTAGCCCGGTAAACCCCACCAAGGTTATTGTAGCTGGTAGAAATACTCGGGTGTTCCTCCCCATAAAATCTTTTCCCTATTTCCAATGACCTTTCATAATACCCGATCGCTTTCTCATATTCACCTTTAGCCCGGCAAGCTTCACCAAGATTATTGTAGTAGGATGTAATATCCGGGTGCTCCTCCCCATAAAATTTTTTATTTGTTGTCAATGCGCTTTCATAATACACGATGGCTTTGTCATACTCTCCTTTTCTATAGAAAGCCAACCCCAGGTCATTCAGGTACACGGCAAGCTTAACCTGTTCTTCGCCCGTGACCGCCACCAGCTTTTCTAAGTACCGCACTGAATCATCATAATAACCAACTCTTTCTGATAAATCTGCTGCTTCATACAAATAATTTTTACGCTCCCCATCTATCTTCACAGCCAGGTCAAAATAACGTAAGGCTTCACGGTAATTCAGCTTCAGCTTATTTACTTTACCCAATTCATAAAAAGTCTGGGCAGTTGCGGCGATCTGGTCTTTGGCCGATTCCTTCAGGTACTCCTCTGCTTTATCATAGTTTTTCTTTTCCACTTCTTCAAATGCTTTGGTCTTCAGTTCATCATTTCCTTTATAGCTCATCAATTGCTTTTCCAGGTCGGCCTTGTCTTTTGCCTGCTGCTGTACCAGTTCATCACTCTTTTGCAGCTCCTGCTGTATGGCATTTTTCTCCAGAAGCAAATTCGTCAACACTTTTTGTAATCCCGCATCAGGCTTTTCCTCCAGTCTCAGCCGCAGTTCTTTTATTTCATTATCCTTTTCCTCATTCAGGGCTATCAGTTGCGGGATGGTATGTGCGAGAAGGTCGAGCTTGCTCTCCATTACTTCCAGCTTGCCGAATACACGTTCATGCTGCTGCTTCATCAGTGCTTCCACGCCATCAAACCGGGTGCTGAAAGATTGTGCTGCTTCGCTCCAGGCTGTTTGGAATAATCGGATCACCACTGCTTCATCCACCAGGCTGTGGCCTGCGAGCAACCGCTCTGTCTTTTCATTGAGCTGCACCAGCAGTGCTGTATTGTCTTTCAGCAGCGCTTTACTGTCATCCATATACCGTAGCTGAAAGGCCCTGAAGCCTTTACCGTTCTTCTCTTCTTTCAATGCTTCATAAAATGCAAGCTGGAAACACCAAGGCAACTGTGTGGTAAACACCTCCGCCAGTTTTTCTTTGATGACTTCCGGCAGATCATCCTGGTAAAACAATACATGATTGCAGATCAGTTGCAGGTAATCGCTGCTGTTATCAAGATCATCTGCTTTAGCTGCAATAAGGTCAGGATTGCTTTTCAAAAATTTCTGTTGCTGCACCAGGAAGAACGCCGCTATATTCAGGTGCTCTTTCATTTCCTGCCGTTCTTTAATGGTTACCCCTTCCGGCACATCGTTCATCTCTGCTTCCAGCAATAATTTTATATAGCCGATGGCGGTAATGGCCGATGAGCGGAACAAATCTTCGAGGTCGTGATTGAGATCGCCGGGTTGTTTTTTTCTTACCAGGTCAATGAGGCGGTTGTAGCTGAACAGTTCTTTAAAATGTTCGGCGGCCATGCTACCGGCAATGTCTTGTCCCAGGCTTTGCAGCAGCGGCGTGATGCCCAGTGCGTTGGTGGCGCCGCCGGTGCTTTTGTCGGCCACTGTACACAGGCAATGGATGGTACCATGAAAAAGCAGCCCGGCCAGCTTTTTTGCATCCCGTGGTATATTCAAAAGAAGTGTTTATTTATGTCCTTCAATTTACGGCGTATCGCTTTGTTTTTTTACCTGTTTTTATAAAATACCGCGTTTTTGGGAGGTGGTGGGGAGGTGGGGGAGCTAGAGTTTTGTTTCCCGCAAAGGCACAAAGGTCACTAAGAAATAAGCGTAGTTAAAGCTTGCTGTATTCTTTGTGCCTTTGTGGGAAACTCTTCTTATTTCTTGCCGGGAAGGCGGAAAGGCGGGAAGATTGGGTCGTCAGGCGTTTCTTATTTTCCGTCTTTCCGCCTTCCCGGCAGCACCCATCCCCCTCGCCCCTGTGTCGCCGAAGGTGCCGCCGCGGCCCCGGAGCTTCAACCCTCATCTTCAGGGCGTCGGCTTTTGTCTTCGGATGCTGCGTTTTGGTTTTCGGGGCGTCCGGTCTGACCCCGGGAGGGTCAGCCTTGGTCCCCGGAGTATCAACGCTGACCTCCGGGGTATCAACGTTTATCCTCTGAGGTTGCGATTTGGTCCTCGGAGGGTCAGGCTTGATACCCGGGGGGATCAATTTGGTACCCCGAAGGCCCTA
>JAEUVM010000571.1 GCA_016787125.1 Chitinophagaceae bacterium
ATAGACGTACCGATATTCTCCACCCGGATACGATAGGTAAGACGGTAACGGTTGTTATAACCCAGCCACTGTACCGAAGTAAGCTGTTTGGCCACACCTACGGAACTGATAATACTGGTAAGGTCCGCAAAATTGGCGGAAGTGGGTGTGGCAAGACAATTCACCCTGAATGATCCAACCAGTGCACCCGTGGCAGGATTTACATTATAACTGCCGTCTGAGCCATCACTGGTGCGGCTGCTGATAACCATAATATTGCTGTTGGTATAATCCCAGCTGATACCATAAGTGCCCGGACCTTGTGTGGTAAAGTTGAAACCCACTCCTGTCGGAAGAATATTTCCGATTTCCACGGATGGAATAAGGGCAGTGCCGGTGATAGTCTGGTAATTAGGGATACGGATAATTTTTTTTCCGATGGTCATGTACATGGTATTATCCGGGGCCACTACCAGGTCGCCATACGTGGCGCTGCCGAGCTGGGCAGCATAAAACGGCGTGGTGGTGGCATCGGAAGATGACCAGTAGTTTCCATCATTATAAGGTGCGGGCATGGTACTGGCGTAAGCAGATGGGCATTGAATATTACCCAGCACTGTAAAAGTATTGGTACTGGGATTGTAGCGGGTCAGCTTCACCGTATGTATGTCTATTCGCGGAGCACTGGCTGATAATTGTATGACCAACGCCGTAATCGTTCCATATACATTACCATCCTGTCCTACGCCCATACGAAAAAACTCTCCGCCTGATATGGTGGAGATATTCGTGTTGGTGGCAGTTACCCCGGTGTTATTATATACATTAAAAACACTGGTACCTGCAGTGGTACCTGCCTTTGAATAATACAATTTACCTTCAGTAGGATCAAAGGCCGCACCATATGGCAGGTTATTATTTCCTGCCGGTACGCCGTTGGTGGTGGCAATAGTGGATCCAAGACAGCCGGTGGTACCGTTCAGAAAACGGATCTCGTTGCCTGTGGCGTTTGGATTACCAGATAAAATGTTGAATGATTTCCAGGCCTGGGCGCTGGCAGCCTGGCACAGCAGTACGGCAAAACAGAGGGTAAAAATACCTTTCATGGAATTATTGGATTTTAATGAATGAACGGCAATGCAATTGCATTACTTGTCTGCAAAGTAATGACACTGCGAAAATATATTAGTAAAATTTAGCTGATAAAAAACAATGATTACGTGATAACACCTACACTAATAGCCGGCCAGTATAGTATTACCACGAAGGATTTATCCGAATCATTGACCGGAAAACTTCACGCAAAGGTTTGCGTTGAGTGAAGGAACGTAACAGCAACCTACCGCAAACACCCTTAGTGATGATACAGCAGATATTCTTTAAGAAACCTTGTATCCGGTTCCATGGCTATGCTGTTCTTTTCTTTTTGCATAACGGCATTTACTGTTTCCGGCCAGTGTACTTCTTTACCTGTTGCCTCACCCACAGCAGCAGGAAATTTAACCGGGTGTGCTGTTTCAAGGAATATTCCTTTGCATCCAGGACGTGAATGCAGGTAATTCTCCAAAGCAAGGAAGCCTACAGCGCCGTGTGGATCTGCCAGGTAATTCATTTCATTGTATAACCTGCTGATGGTGCTGCTGGTTTCTTCATCAGAAATTGTTGCGGCTGATAATTTTTTCATTATTGCATCATGGTTATGACCGAACAATTCCAGCACCCTGACAAAATTGCTCGGGTTGCCCACATCCATTGCATTACTGAGCGTTGGTATCGCCTGCTTTGGCTGCAGCAACCCTGTGGCGAGGTAATGACTGGCAATATCATTTACATTACAGGCAGCGATAAAATGTTTTATTGGCAATCCTGACTCCATCGCCAGCATACCGGCGCATATATTTCCAAAGTTGCCGCTGGGTACAGCCATTACCGGCGGTTTTGCTTTATCCGGCCATTGTTTATAAGCAAAGAAATAATAAAACTGCTGCGGCAGCCAGCGGGCCACGTTGATGGAATTGGCAGATGTTAAGAATAACCGGCTGCGGATATCATCATCGGCAAATGCCGCTTTCACCATTGCCTGGCAATCATCAAAAGTGCCGCTTACCTCCAATGCATGAATATTGTTACCATGCGTGGTCAGTTGTTTTTCCTGTACCGGACTTACTTTTCCCGAAGGGTATAAAATAACCACCTCCACTCCTTCCACATTATAAAATCCATCGGCCACTGCACCACCGGTATCGCCGGATGTTGCCACGAGAACAGTTACTTTTTTTCCGGCATCTTTTACAAAATGACCCAGGCAACGGCTCATGAACCTTGCACCCACATCCTTGAATGCCAGTGTGGGCCCATGAAATAGTTCGAGCGAGAATATATTTTCGTTCAGCGGCACCAGCGGTATGGGAAAATTCACGGTTTGTGATACGATCTCATACAATGATTCATCAGGTATCGTTTCACCCACAAAAGGTCTGATCACCCGGAAAGCGATCTCTTCATTTGAATGGCTTTCTATATCCCGGAGCAGACCGGCATCCAGGTGCGGTATCATCTCCGGAAAATACAATCCCTTATCAGGTGCTTGTCCGGCTATTGTTGCCTCCCGGAAGTTTACCACCGGTGCGTTCTTATTCGTGCTGTAATATTTCATTATTTCTTTCAAAAATTAAGTCCTGTTAATCCTACACCACTTCCACTCCCCTCTTGTTGATAGTGGTGACATAGGTATGATAACTGATACCTGTTTTCTCATACACTTCTTTCATCACCGTTTCTACTGCAAGAGCGGTCTGTTTGTCTTTACTCAGCATAAAGACCGATGGCCCAGAACCTGAAATGCCTCCGCCCAATGCACCTGCTTCTTTACAGTTCTTTTTTATTTCATCAAATCCCGGTATCAGGATACTGCGGATGGGTTCAATGATCACATCTTCCAATGAACGGCCGATCAGGTCATGGTCATTTTTCATAAACCCGGCCACCAGCCCGGCAATATTGCCCCACTGTTTGATGGCATCTTTTAACAACACCTGCTGACGGAGTATCTGTCTTGCATCGGCAGTTCTTACTTCTATCTGCGGATGCACCACCGTCACGTACAGGTCGGGCGATGGAATAGAAATAATATCGAGCGGATGAATAGAACGTATAAGACTTACTCCTCCCAATATACAGGGAGCAATATTGTCTGCATGTTTTACACCTGAAGCCAGTTTCTCTCCATTCATGGCAAACTGCACGACCTCTTCTGTGGTGAAAATATTATTCAGCAGGTGATTGGCCGCCACCGCCGCACCTGCCGCACTGGCGGCGCTGCTGCCGATACCGCTACCAGGTTTAATATGCTTCTCAATGGTTAGTTCAAAACCAATCCGGTCCTGCAATTTTTCCATAACAGACAGCAGCACCACGCCGGCCACATTCTTCTCAGCCTCTGTCGGAAGACCAAATGCATCGCGGTTATGTATGATGACTTTGGGCTTATCCAGCAATGCCAGTTCCATGATATCATAAGGCTCTTCTAATGCAAGCCCGAGAATATCAAAGCCACAAACAAGATTGGCTACCGTACCGGGTGAATGGACAATTATTTTTTTCATATTGTAAATGGTGAATTGGGAATGGGAAATTGGGAAAGGGCAATGGGAAATTGTGAATCGGAAATTGGAATCATTATCTACACATGGTTTCTTCAGTTTATTCCCCATTCACTATTCCCGATTCACAATTCACTATTCCCCATTCACTATTATCTTGCTGCCCTGATTATATCCGCAAATACCCCGCTGGCGGTTACTTCTGCCCCGGCACCTGCTCCTTTTATCACCAGCGGCTGTTCTTTATAGCGGTCTGTATAAAACAATACCACGTTATCTTTTCCGTACAGGTGGTAAAGGTCATGCTTTGGATCTATATGCTGCAAACCAACCGCGGCTTTACCTTCATCAAAGGAAGCGACAAATTTCAATTTACAGCCTGCGGCATTGGCTTTATCAAGCAGTTTCTTGAAATGCGCTTCTTCCTTCGCCATTTCCCGGTAAAAATCATCCACCGTACCTTCCATACAGGATGCAGGCATAAAGGAATTATTTACAATATCATTCATTTCGATCTTATGACCGGCTTCTCTTGCCAGTATCATGATCTTTCGCATCACATCCGTACCGCCCAGGTCGAGACGGGGATCGGGTTCGGTGTAGCCTTCCTCCTGTGCCTGTTTTACCACATCGGCAAAAAGACGGCTGCCATCATAATTGTTGAAAACAAAATTCAGTGTGCCGCTCAGCACGGCCTGTATCTTATGCACCCTGTCGCCACTGTTGACGAGGTCACTCAGCGTGGCAATCACGGGCAGACCTGCGCCCACATTGGTTTCAAATAAAAACCGGCTGTTGTATTCGGCGGCCAGGTCTTTAAGTTTTTTGTAGTTGCTGAAGGGTGATGAAGCAGCCACTTTGTTACAAGCCACCACTGAAATACTTTTTTGCAAAAGCTGATCGTATACACCTGCCACTGTATCATTCGCTGTTACATCCACAAACACGGTATTGCGAAGGTTGCGATGTATTATTGC
>JAEUVM010000594.1 GCA_016787125.1 Chitinophagaceae bacterium
GCATGCAGAAAATTGACTGGTACATACTGAAAAAGTTCCTCGTCACCTTTATTTTTTGCCTGTTGCTCTTCACCGTGGTGGCGGTGGCGGTAGACAGCAGCGAAAAGGCAGATGATTTTGTAAAGGCAAACCTCGGCACCAAAGGCATTATAAAAGAATATTACCTCGGCTTTGTACCCTGGATATGGAGCCTGCTGTTTCCCCTCTTCGTATTTATCGCCGTTATCTTCTTTACCAGCCGTATGGCCACCCGCTCAGAAGTGATTGCCATACTGGCCAGCGGCACCAGCTATCGCCGCTTCCTCCGTCCGTTTTTTATCGGTGGTGTATTGCTGGGCCTGGTACTCTGGGTAGGCACCCGCTACTGGATACCCAAGGCCAATGTGATCAAAAGTAATTTCCAGAGCCGCTACATGGACAAACGCGGCGACCCCGAAAAGAACAATGGCTTCAGCAATTGCCCCACCTGCTTTTACAAGCGGATAGACACCAACACCTTTATCGGCATCCGTGATTTTGATACCGCCAATAAAACCGCCCGCAACTTTTTTATGGAAAGGGTAAAAGGCAATAAAGTGATCTACAACCTGCGGGCCGAATCCATGCGCTGGGATACCGCCACCAAAAAGTGGATACTCACCAATGCCGCAGAAAGATATGTAGACAGTCTCGGTGAACGGATGACCACCCATCCCACCTACTCACTGGCATTGAATGTAAAGCCGGCCGATTTCCGCCGCGATTATTATTTAAAAGATAAACTCACCACGCCCGAACTCATCGCCTACATCAAACAGGAAGAGGAGCGGGGCACCGAGGGATTGAACACCTACCGGGTGGAGCGCTACCGGCGCACCGCCACTCCCGCAGCCGTGATACTGCTCACCTTTATCGGCGCCGTCATCGCCAGCCGCCGTACCAGGGGTGGAAGTGGCGTACACCTGGCACTGGGTATCACCATCGCCGCCATGTTCATCATTTCAGACAGGTTCTCCACCGTATTTGCCACCAAAGGCAATTTCCCCCCCATCATCGCCGCCTGGCTCCCCAACGCCGTCTTTTTCCTCGTAGCCTTGTACCTTTACAGGAAAACACCGAAGTAAGCAGCCAGATGAGCCGTATCTTTTTTCAGAAACCATATTTCAAACAATAGATTGCCATCACTTTTCATAATAGGAGGTTGTAATGGTGCAGGTAAAACAACTGCCTCCTTTACTGTATTACCAGAACTTCTCCATATCAAAGAGTTTGTCAATGCCGATGAAATTGCGAGAGGGCTTTCTCCATTTCAACCGGAAAATGTGGCAATAGAGGC
>JAEUVM010000605.1 GCA_016787125.1 Chitinophagaceae bacterium
CGTACTGATGTCGGCAATATAAGCGGCGGCAGTGGTAAAACTGGCACCAGTAATACCTGCAATTACACGACCGAGAAATAACCACTCATAAGCAGGGGCCAGTGCAAGAAATAGGTAATCTATACCAAAACCGAGCAGCGAAAGAAGCAGTACAGGCCGCCGGCCATACTGATCGCTGAGGTTACCGATAACGGGTGCAAAAACAAACTGGGTCAACGCATAAGCCGTCAGCAGCAGGGCGCCGTACGAGCTGGCTTCATTTACAGGAATATGTTTCAGTTGTGAAATAAGATCGGGCATTACCGGTATGATCAGCCCCCAGCCCATCACATCTATCAGCAGGGTGACGAATATAAAACCGATTGCAGCTTTGCGTGATGTGGCCATACCTGGTTAAGATGAAGAGCAAAAATGCTCATTTTTCTTTTGCCGCCATATTATTTTCTGTTCCAAAAAAAAACCGCCGGGAGTGGCGGTCTTTTGCTTATGAGTTGTTTGTTTTATTTAAGGGTGCGCATATAGTTCACCACAGCCCAGATATCATTGGCGTCTGGAATTTTTGTTTTATAGGAAGGCATATCTTTTCTTCCTGCATAAGTTTTATAAAACAATGCGCCGTCTGTTTGTGACTGGAAACTGGCTTTGGTAAAATCACCACAGTCTGTATCCAGTTGAGATGCTTTTGGGCCATCACCTTTTCCTTTGGTGCCATGGCATGATTTGCAGTGCTGGTTGTACAAAGTCTTGCCTGTGGTAAGAGATTCAGCATTTCCTTTCAGCGGGTTTACTTTGTTTTTATAAGCATCCGGAACCGGCCAGGGCTCCTGGTATGCTTTTTTAGGCACAAAGGCCAGAAAACTGATGGCGATAATGCCGGTTATCAGCAGGGTTACTTTTCTTTTCATTTTCATTGTTTTTGAGTATTAAAAGGATTGTGTTTTTCAGTTATCAGTTGCAACGGGTTGTTCTTTCCGCAGGCGGAAGAGCTGGTATACGATCACGATATAGTGACCCCATACCACACCCATCAGCACCAGGAAGGTGATAAGCATCCACATTGGAGGATGCGAACTCCACAGGGCCCTCGGCTGTTCTTCAACTTTATTTGAAACGGCCTTACCCCATGGCTGCATGGAAGCAGCTTCAAGGTTTCCGAAAGTTTCGTTTTCATCCAGCCTTGCCAGCAGTGTAATATTACCTTTCGCATCGCCCGGCAGATTGTATGGAATTTCAACAGCGGCCTCGCCATTTTCATCGGTGGTGCCTTCGCCTATCTTCAGGGGTAAAAAAAGACGCTTTACATAAATGCCGATAGTGGCTTCTTTTACCGGCACTTCGGTACCGGCACTGTCATACACCAGTTTCACCTGTGCGGTAAGCAGTGAATCTTCTTTTACTGGATTCAGCGACAGCCGGGCTTTTCTTATATAAACTTCTTCTTCGGCGGCTTCCATTGATTTGTTGGCAAGTACTGCTGTTTTGAAGTGATACCTGTCATCGCTGCCTGCAGCCAGACCTTCTGTTTTTAAATTAAATATAGCTTCCCCATTTCTGTCTGCATTAACGGCACCAATTTCCTGCTCTGCAGAGTCTGATACAATATAAAAGTGAACTTTCAGGCTGTGCAGTTTTTGTAAACTGCCGTTGATCTTTGCTTTCAGGCTTGCTTTCAGTGCGATGGTATTATCACTTTTCTGTATAGTGATAAAGCTGATGGAAGGCGATATCAGTTCGGCAGCTTCTTCTGCTGCTGGTTCAGTGGTTGTTTCAGGTTTAGTGGTATCTGCCTGTGCCAATGCACCAAACGGAAGCAGTAAGACTGCCAGCAGCAGTAACCGGTATATACCCAAAACGTTGAAGCAGATCTTTTTCATACAAATAATTTATGCAGGTTGTACTTCTTCTTTTTTCGCAGGTGGAATGCTGTGTTCTGCCTGGTGCTCATGATTCAATTCAAACGGACGGTGTGTATCTTCCAATCCTGATACAGGTACGATGGTTACAAACTTTGACATCAGTGTAAAGAACAGCAGGAAGGAAGCAATACCGGCAAAGGTCAGTGCCCATTCGGGCCAGGTGGCGGAATATTTTACCACCTCTGCTCTTGTGTCCTGCATTGGCAGCAGCGGGCTTTCCAGTGTGGGCACAATGATGAGGTAACGTTTTACCCAAAGTGCTATCACCATGATAAAGGCTGCCAACGCAATGTAATTTGTCTTCCTGGTGGCAGGGATTGCAATGATTAATATCGGGAGTAAAATGCCGGCAAGATTGGCAAACAATGTCCACCAGCCATATTCGGCCGGGTTAAATAATTTGTTGATCACTTCGCTGTCCCACCTTTCAGAACCAAACCAGCTTGTGAAGTACTCAGAAAAGGTAAAGTATCCGTATCCGGCTGCCAGTACCATCATGATAAAACCGAGATACTTGAAATGCCGGTCGGTGAAATAGTAATCCAGTTTATACATTTTACGGTACACCCACATAGCCACGATCAATACACCGCAACCGGAATACAAGGCTCCTATTACAAAATAAGGACCGAAGATGGTGCTGTGCCATCCGGGGCGGAGCGTCATACCAAATATCCAGGAGAGGATGGAGGCTACAATAATAGAAAGTGGAATAAGAATGATGGCCAGCAGGTTTTGAGAAATGATCAGGTGTCTTTTCTGGCTGGCAGCGCCACGGTAGCCGATGGCGAGGAATTTATACAGCCGTTGTTTCCACTTCGGAATGTTGAGTTTGGCATCGCGGTACACGGCAAAGTCTTTTATCAATGCCATGTATAGGAATAATACGCTGCCGACAAAATAGGTAAGGATGGCCATTACATCCCATGTCATGGGTGATTGCAGGCGGGGATAAAAGAACAGGTGATGCAGCCTGTCGAACCGGCCTACACAAAGCAGGATAAATACCGGCCCAACGATCAGTGAAACGATGGTCATCATCTGTGCCACCCTGATGATAGGTTTGCCCCACGGTACTTTGAAAAGATGAAGCAGGCCGGCAATGATGGCGCCGGCATAGCTGATGCCGATAAAGAAAATGAAATTTACAATATATAATCCCCACACCACATTATCCCGCATGCCGGTAATGCCATGCCCTTTCGCTATCTGCAGGTATAAGGCATAACCACCGACAAAGATCCATAGCAGGTAAAAGATGGTCCAGCCCCAGGTCCGCTTGCCAAAGGTTTCAATATTCTTCCGCTGGTGATTGAAAGCTTCCTGCTGGTAAGTATTGAGTTCCATAATGAATTATTTCTGGTGAACATGTAAAAACGAACAGGTCATTTTTTCTCTTCAAAAAATTCCTTGTACTCCTTGTATCTCTCTTTCAGATCTTCTGACAGATTTTCATAACCCCGCTCTACCGGGAATTGCCTGTCTTTCGGTGGCAGGTAATACACCCGTGGCTTGGTGCCCAGTTCTTCCATAAAGCGGTAGCCGGCCCTGTCTTTGATCAGTTGTTTAAAGCTGATGGTTTCTTCGCCATTGGATACGGTGTCTTCGTTTTCATCGCCGAAATAGAATACTCCGTTCGGACACGCCTCCACACAAGGAGGAAGCAACCCTTCTCTGGCCCTGTCGGGACAGAAGTCGCATTTCTCCACCGTACCCACTTTGGCAGGAATGCCTGTTTCGGCCGAGTAAGTAAGATTCTTTATATCAAATGGCAATTCGGGTTCATCCCAATTAAATACACGGGTGGAATACGGACAGGCCGCCATACAGAATTTACATCCAATGCATCGTTCATTATCTATCAGCACCAGTCCATCCTGGCGTTTGAAAGTGGCATCCACCGGGCACACTTTCACACAGGGTGGATTATCGCAGTGGAAACATTGCTTGGGAAACCAGTACGGGGCGCCTTCTTCACTGTCTTTCAGCAGCTTTACTGTAAGCCATTCGGTTTCTTCAGGGCGGTAATGCCATTTCTGACAAGCGGTGATACATTTACGGGCATTCTTACAACGGGCCAGGTCCACCACCATCACAAATTTTTTACCGGCAATACCCTGGCGGGCTTCCAGTTTGGATACGATGGCCATATGCTCCTGGTAGTTCAGGTAAGCGGAGTCAATTTCCACGATCTCACCATCGGGAGAAAGCAGCTTCACCTTTTTCTCCACCGTTGATTTGTTTGAACTGCAGGAGCAAACGAGACTTCCGCAGGTGGCGGTGGCAGCGGTTGCAATGGCGGCCGTTTTCAGAAAATCACGGCGGCTTTTGTCAATTGTTTCTTCCTTTTTCATGGAGGTATAAATAAAGGATTGATGATTGCGGTTTATTCTTACTTCTTGCAGGGGTTGTTCATCCAGTTGTAAATGGTTTTGTTTCCTGCTTTCTGCCTGTTGGCTGCCTGCTCCACAACGGTCTTATCCACTTCAACCAGTTTGCCATCGGCGGTCAGCATCTTTACCGTGTCACCTTTTTTCTTGTTACCTGTTTTTGATAACAAGGAGGCAAAAAAATCCCTGCGGCTTTGCTGAGATGTTTTCTTGTTGTTTCCCATAATCGCTGTTTTATGATCCGGGTAATAAAAAGAGCAGTGCAACTTATTACCACACTACAGACAATTCCATGACAGCCATCAAGGGTAAAAGTGAGATATGTCACGAACCGGCGGCTAATGAGTATCCTTAGTACGGCGTGTGACCAAAGTCATACAACAGGTAACCACCTGTCATAAAACTGTCAGCAAGGGTACAGATACTTTTGAGTTCGAAATTTTCAAAGCAGTTCTTTCTCCTGAAACTGTATCACCAGTAAACTCGCTTATATGAAAAAGGTTTCCTTTAACCAGGCCATGATTCTCATCCTTTGTGGTGTGTTTATGTCAACTGCATTACTTCAATGTACCAAGGAGGGTGTATTGGTAAAAGATCTTGACAGATCATACACCGGCGGGGCGGACTCTACCGTGTATGCCGCCTTTTATGATAATAATAAAATAACCCCTTCGGATGCTACGGCAGATGTGAATGATGTTATCAAATACCGGGGCGTAAAAACAATTGTTCATGAATACTGTGCAACCTCCAACTGTCATGGTGGACCTATCAGTCCGAAGTTCGATACCTATGCAGAAATCATGAAGTATGTAACTCCCGGCAACCCGGAAGCAAGCCAGCTTTGGGAGTATATCACCACCAACGATTTCAATAAGGCGATGCCTCCGGTGGCTTCTAATCATGAACTGAATACGTCTGATAAAAGCCTTATTTATAACTGGATCAAAAATGGGGCAAAAGAATACCCCGACCTCGCCGACTTCAGACCAGCAGCTATCCGCATGATAGTGGATGGATGTGGTTCTGCCAACTGTCACAACCAGGCCACTGCCACCGGCGGATGGGCAAGGAAAGGATTACTCGGTACACTGACCACTGCTGATACCACCCAGTTTACCTATATCAATCCTGTAACAGGCTCCATCACCGTCTATTGCCAGCTTTCTAATGCCACTCTGCGCAACCAGGTATGGACAGCTTACAAAGACAGTGTGAAGAAATTCTATTCTGATACGGTAACCTACGCCAGCTACAGGCCGTGGAAAACATTTACCACTCCACGTTCAGCACTCAGCACAAGAGGGCCCCTGCAGAACTATGATGATATCCTGATGGATATAATGTATCCGAAAAGCGTACGCAGTAATACTTCTGTACAGTACACCGATCCGGTAACACTAATTACATATTATGCAAGGGGCAATCACCTGAATGCCACCAGCTCAATGGTAAGCCGGGTAGACTCCACCCTGTTGCTCGCTAACCCCTTCACCGGTGTATATGCAACATCACACCAGGGCGATATGGCCTATGGCGATGGCGGACTGAAACCGCATGAAGTGGCCCTGATCAAAGCATGGTATTTCGCCGATCCTAATATTCCGGATGTATGGAAATACGGACAGGCCAATGCCGGTATCTTCAAATACCGGAAATCAGGAACCATTATCAGGAGGTAATACAACCAATCATTCCAAAATTTTCAGACAATGAAAACAAGAATAGTACTGGCAGCGATGGCGATCACCATGATGATCTACGGTTTATCATCCTGCTATAAGAATAAAGAAGACATTACTGCTTTGCCAAGGGTTTCTTTCCGGACAGAAGTGGTGCCTATTATCATTGCTGGCCCCTGTGGCTGTCACAACAATGGCGTTCCTACAAGGGCGGTGCAGTTCTCTCACTTCGACACGGTATTTTATGATGCCATTCTTTCCCGCAGGGCTTATTTTGATACCATGTCAAGGCTTACCGGTAAACACCCCGGTGGCGGCGGTATTGAATTTGCCTCCAGCGAAAGAAATATCATCCAGCGCTGGATTGCCCAGGGCGATCCGTATGACGATGGCGCCGGCTGTACCATCAGCGGTGTGATCAAATACACAACCGACATTGTACCGATCTATACTTCTTCCTGTAAAGGATCTGCGTGCCATGGCGGTATTGCGGTAACGCTTGATTACAATAAAATGGTGGCGGAGAAAAATACACTCAGTGCCATCATGAACAGCGGAGGCAGCCAGGGTCACCCCGGCGGACCGCTCAGCCTTACCACCTGTACTATCAACAAATTCAAGGAGTGGATCGCACAGGGACAACCCCAGTAAACCGCTTCTCAGATCAGTTATGTTTTAAACGCTAAAACAACTATTATGAAAAAGATATTATTGCTGCTGGCCTTCGCTACCGGATTTTCCTTTCTTGCC
>JAEUVM010000704.1 GCA_016787125.1 Chitinophagaceae bacterium
GGTCAATTTAAAAACTAATACAAAACCCCATTTATGAAAGCCCGATTCCGTTCGTTAGCCGTGCTCGCCTTATCCCTCTCCATCGCTTTTACAGCCTGCCAGAAAGATAAAACAGTGGAGGATACTGATTACACCACCCAGTCCTCGGCCCATTCCGATGACCAGTCCCGTTTCTCCTCCGAATCAGATGCTGTATCAAATGATGTAAACAGTGTGCTGGATATCACCGCAGGTTTCTCCGGCCGTACCGAACGCATCACCGCGATCTGCGATGCCACTGTAGCGGTGGATACACTCAGCAACCCCCGTACGATCACAATTACTTATAATGGCACCAATTGCCTGGGCAACCGTACCCGCACGGGTGTGGTGGTGGTTTCAATGGCAGCCGGTGTACGCTGGAAAAATCCTGGCGCCATACTTACCGTTTCATTCCAGAATCTGCGCATCACCCGTCTCAGCGATAATAAGAGTATTACTATAAACGGTACACAAACTTATACCAATGTAAGCGGTGGCCTGTTAGTCAATCTGCCTGTTGTAAGCACTATCACACATACGATCACCAGCAGCAATATGTCCATCACCTTCGATAATGGTTCACAGCGTACCTGGTCTGTAGCAAGGAAAAGGGTATTTACCTATGATGGCGGCATTGTAGCCACCGTAACAGGTACACATGTGGATGGCAGCGCCACCGGCATTGCAGAGTGGGGCACCAACCGTTTTGGCAACACATTCGTAACACAGATCAGCGATCCGCTGGTATTTCGTCAGAGCTGCAGTTTCCGCCTCACCAGTGGTAAAGTATCACATAGCACCAACCTGTTTAACTCTTATGTAATATTCGGTCTCGATGCAAGTGGTAATCCCACTACCTGTCCCGGCAGCGGCACTTATTATATGAAAGTGGTTTGGACCGGTCCTGCCGGTGTGACGCATACCAATATTTATCCTTACTGATAGTAACCGTATCATAGATCAACCGCCCGGTACCTGCCGGGCGGTTTTGTTTTAGGTAAAAGGTGTCAACTGGTTTTTTCCAGTTAAATTAGCGGCTGATGCCTGTAACTGCCATAACCAATATCAAACAACTGGTAAATGTAAGAGACCAGTACCACCTGCTCCGCGGAAGGGAATTATCTGTATTGCCATGTTTGGAGAATGCATTTCTCGTGCTTGAAAACGGGCTGATAAAAAGTTATGGCCCGATGGATGAATTTGAACAGCATAATCCCGGTGATGGGGAAGAGGTGGATGCATCGGGACAATTGGTATTGCCTGCATGGTGCGACAGTCATACCCACCTCGTATTTGCCGCCAGCCGTGAAGAAGAATTTGTAGACAAGATAAAAGGACTCAGTTACGCTGAAATAGCAGCAAGGGGAGGAGGTATCCTTAATTCGGCCCGGAAACTGGCTGAAGCAAGTGAACATGATTTATTGCAATCAGCCAAAGCAAGACTGAACGAACTGATACAACTCGGCACCGGCGCCATTGAAATAAAAAGCGGCTACGGACTGAGTACGGAAGGTGAATTGAAAATGCTGCGGGTGATCAAACAACTAAAGCAGCTTTCTCCGATACCGGTAAAGGCCACCTTCCTCGGGGCGCATACCTATCCGCCTGCATTTAAAGAAAATCACCAGGGATATATTGATCTTCTCATTAATGAAATGCTGCCGGTAATAGCGGAAGAGCAACTGGCAGATTATATAGATGTGTTTTGCGAAAACGGTTTCTTCTCACCGGAGGAAACAGAAACCATTTGCCGGGCCGGTATGGCGCTGGGGCTGAAACCTAAGATACATGCCAACCAGCTCAACCTGTCAGGCGGTACACAAACCGGTGTGAAACTCGGCGCCCTGAGTGTGGACCACCTGGAAACAATGGATGAGGATGCTATCCAAACACTGGCCGCATCCGGCACCATCGGCACCTTGCTGCCATCGGCCGCTTTCTTTTTGCGGATGCCTTTTCAGCCGGCCAGGCAATTGATAGATGCCGGCTGTGCCATTGCCCTTGCCTCTGATTTCAATCCCGGTTCATCTCCCTCCGGCAATATGAACCTGGTGGTGTCAATGAGCTGTATACAAATGAAGATGTTGCCGGAAGAAGCGATCAATGCCGCCACACTCAATGGGGCCTATGCCATGGAGCTGGAAGATGAGCTTGGCAGCATTACTGTTGGTAAAAAAGCCAACCTCATCATCACCCGGCCTGTGCCCTCACTGGCTTACCTGCCGTATGCTTTCGGTTCCAACCTTATTGATAAGGTACTGGTACAAGGCGAAATTGTTTAAAACCGGTTTCATAACAGTATAATCACCGGTTATCTTTTTTGCTGCCCGTATCTTGTCGTATTTTCGGTTCAATGATAAGAATGAGGAAAAAGAAACCCGGCTTTTTTGAGAAGCTGGTGATGGATGATGAGATATTGGCGGCCAACGACCGTACAAAAGGCCTTGCCTTCCTCATTGCATTTTTTGCTGAAATAAGGCCCGGATCAGGTAAAAAGAAACGGAATGCTGAAAAGAACCTCATCGAAGCCACCGAATGGCTGAAGAAGGAAAAGATAGTACTGGCGAATCTGCAACATGCCTTGTATGCCCAGATAAGCCAGAGTGATTTGACCAACGCACTTACAGAAAGCGGTATTCCGCTCGCAAGGGGTTTTTGGCAGGAACTATCGAACCGGCTGAAGCATAAACTGCTGCCGCCACTGCAGGATGAGCATGATTTCCTCTATGTGATCAACAGCATTTTTTCCCGTAAGAGTGATTATGTATGGGTGGAATCTGTTTCCCGCCAGGCATGGGTTCATTTCTTTGAAGCGGTGGGCTTCAGTTTTTCCCAGCGGGATACAGATATAAAAAAGGAGTTGCTGCAATCGCTGAAGATACTGTCGTACCAGGTGGCACAGCTCGGACTCGAAAAAGAAGTACTCAATTACCTGCCAGATGAAAGTGGTACCAGCGATACTGCTTTTGTGTTGCAAAACTATAAGGTGCATGAACTGGAAAGCACGGTACTGGATAATGCGGCGGAGGAGGAGATTACCGCTGTATCGGCACAGTTGAAGAATATTATCGAAGATTGTTATGAACAGATAGAACATATCAGGAGCAGTCACTCGGAAAGAGGAGCCAGCCTGCAGCAAACCTACCTTCTGCTGATCCTGTCTAACCGGCTGGAGCGGATGCAACTGATCACCGATGTGCTGGATGCCGACCGGCAGTTTGACACGGGCCGCTTTGTTGACATATTCCGTATGCTGATAAGGAATGAAAAAAGAAAGAACAGTATCCGGGAGTTTTTATCACAGGGTGTGGGTTATCTCGCCTACCAGATTGCGGAGCATAAAGGCAATAAAGGTCACAAGTACATTACGGCCACCCGTAAGGAATTCAATGCCATGATCCGTAGTGCGATGTGGGGCGGATTCATTGTCAGTATTGTCGCCATCATCAAGAACCTGATCGG
>JAEUVM010000741.1 GCA_016787125.1 Chitinophagaceae bacterium
CCATCGCTTTCTGTGTTGTCATTTTCCGGGGCAATGGTAATGGCAGTGGAACCGGGTGAAGGAGCGATCCAGTCGGGGAGGGTATAGGTAGCCCATCCGGTATTGGTGATGTTTTGCGAATAACCAATTGGCAGGCCGCCGGAAAAAAACCGGAAGCGAACGAAGGAATTGGCAGGGCCGGTTTGATTGATAAACCGGGCATTGAAGGTGATCCGGTATTTTTTACCGGGAACAAAGGGAACGTTGGGCTGGCTGATGGATTCGCCTATCGTTTTGTTGCCCCACATAGATACGAAGCCGGAATCGCAGGCACCCATGGTGGGCGACCATTGCGGAGTGCCGCTGCTTTTTTTCCAATAGGGAGAATTACCGTTGATATCACTGCCGGTAACGGTTACGGTTCTGAAGCTGCCATCTTTTACCAGGTTGTTGTCGCATTTACAGGAAAGTGCGAACGGATTTTTCGATGGAACATTTTCGATCATCTTCAATTCAAGTTGCCTGACGCCAAGCTTTCTTTCGGTTTCATTTTCCTGGGCAAAACTGCAGGTAAGAAAAGAAAGCAGGAGGATAAGGAGAGAGACTCTTTTCATGTTTATGGTTTTAAGATAATGCCTACTCTGTTTACCGGTTTTCGGCATGGCCGGGTGGTTTAGAAAAATCTATCGGGTCGGGTTTTTAATAGCTGTACTTTTTATCAGTTATTATAATGAAGCAGGTGTTTTACTGTACTATTGGCAAAGAATCCTGATTTGTATTCTTTTGCAGGTCCAGCTGGGTTCACCGGTACAAATCTCAACTGTATAGTAGCGGTCCTGGCCATTAAAGGAAGCCGTTGCAGAGCCGGATATTTTTCCACCAATCAACACATTATTCTTTCTCGAGGCAGGCCCATTTATCCACCTGTCGCCACTGGTGGCAGCCAGAGCCTGCAGGTTGATATTGGCTGGTGCCTGGCCCTGAAACCATCCGCCCCATTCATACTGGTAGGTTCTTTCCGTCCAGTTGGAGGTGGTTTCCCAAATACCCACCCAGTAATTGCTTTCACAAGTGGTGCCGGATGCGTTGATGGTGATTACTTCTTCAGGCAGAAAGGCTACAAGAGGCACCGGGTTGGGGTTATTTACGGCAACCGCTGTCTTTATGGTAAAATTGGGAGCGGCTGTTGAAGTAACTGAAATAGCAGCGGATGTAATTGTTTCAGCGGTGTACCAGCCACCCAGGGCGGGCCTTCTCTCCAATGTGGCGGTAGCTGTATAGGTACCGGGAGAAACTGTTATGTTATAGAATGCCTGGTTGGAATAAGTGGAGGAAAGGGTGGCCACGTAAGCGTCTATTTCAGATCCGTCCTTATACAGTTTAATGGTCGTCCGGTAACGGTTAGGGTAAGGGCTGTTATGAGAAGAGTATGAATAAGTAACAAAGAAAGACCAGGTAGATGATCCGCAAACAGTGAAATTGCTGGTTGAGTGGGTGCCGCCGGGTGCAGACATCTGGAACAATGAAATATTGCCTGCGAAACTTTCAGTAAAACCAAGCATGAACATTGATAAAACAACAAATAGCTTTTTCATAAATCTAAGGTTCAGGTAATCGCCTACTCTGTTTACCGGTTTTCGGCATCGCCGGTGGTTACTCAGAAATCAGGCAGGCAGAAAAATTGTTACCCCTGTGAAGAAGAAATTTTTACAGACGGGAAAAAGGAAAGTGTATTACTTTCTTCTGCGGAAATAAATAACAACCATCACTGCGGGTATCAGCAGCGCAATGGTCCACCAGGGAAATTGCTTTTGAGAGGA
>JAEUVM010000004.1 GCA_016787125.1 Chitinophagaceae bacterium
TCAACACATTCTTCCCACTATTATCTATGTACTATGTGACACCCTCCCTGCGCCGCTGCGTCTCTGCGAGAAATAAATAGGAACGCAGATTTCGCGGATGAAACAGCCGATGAATACAGATAACAGCAAGAACAGAAAGGATGCTCCGATCTGTAACGCACTATTATCTATTCCCCATTATCTATTATCTATTTATGAGCTCTCGCCACATAGTGGTTCACCAGCAGGCATGGCTCATTTTACTTTTTCAAAAATGTATTGTTCGATAACAGCATAGTAGGAAAAGTATTCGCCCTTTTTCACATTTTCTATCACACGGGGGTAATTTAATACCAGGAAGCCTTTCTCATCAATGCCAAACTGCGACACGCCACCAGCTGCCCTGGACAACTTGTAAACCAGCATAAAACGCCGGTTCTCTATTTTGTACTTTGCCGACATCACCTTCTTAAACTCCGTTTCCCCTGTTTCTTTTACATACAACTTAAAGTTATTGTCTGTAAATACGGCAAAACCATCATCGGTGCTATTATCTGCAAGCAAAGTGTCTGCAAGGCGGTAGTAGGTTTTCGTGGGTATCCATACCGAATCGTTGAATCTGACCGAACGGAACTTTATCATACGCCAGGTACCTTCCAGCATTTCCGGGTTGTATATCATTGTAGAAGTATCGAGCTGTGCATGGGGGATGATCGAATTCGGGGTAACGGTGGTGACCACTTCTCCTTCTCTATAGCTTATAGAAGCCTGCGTTTTACGGATGGCAGGCGTGAGAAACCGGTAGTACAGGTCAAAGTCTTTGTCCCAGTCAGGATAAACGAGCCTGGGCCGGGAAATTTTATGATCAATCGGGAAGTACACCGATGTATCCTTCGGCTTTTGGGCCAGCAGGGCAAAGTCATTCTCCTGTGCAGCAAGGAACCTGGAAAAAAGTAAAACAACAAGCAAAAGTGAGAACCGGGGCATATATGATATTTAGAGATGTAAAAGTAGATGATGAATTATTAATTATTAATTACTAATTATTAATTGCTAATAATAACCCCCTTCAGTCCTTTATAAAGCTCCACTCCATAAGCCGGTCAACGGTCATCGTTCATCCGTCAACTGTATTCCCGGCACCTGAATTTTCGTGTTATTTGTTAAAGCTTCCTCTCCCCCCATTTTTTTGGCATACCACCACCCTATTTCCCGAATTCTCACCAGGTTTCCCGCTTACCATCAAAATCGATACGAATTCTAATAAAATCACACACCCGGCTCAACTAAAATCATGGTTTGCAAAATGTTATAAATGTTAAGGTTTGGTTTTTTGACGCCAGGGCCCTGTTTTTTGTTTCATAACTGCGATCTATTTTGCACCCGTTAATCATTTTTTACATCAAAACCTTTTTTATGAAAGATTTGATCACATCCCGTCCCGCAGCAGATGAACTTGCAAAGCTTGCAGAGTACACTGACCAGGCCATTTCATTGATTCAGCAACATGCCATCAGCCTTGATGATTCAGAACGCAAAGGTTTACGAACCATGGGTACTAATCGTTCAGGCATTGTACGTACAATGAGCAACATTGCTTTATCATTTGAAGAGTGCCTGCCCAGGAGTACGAATGCCCGCGACCTTGAATCACTGCTGGATTATCACGTAGAAATGTCGGCCTTGTACTTCAAGGTGGGCAAATTGTTTGAAATGGTACGCGACACTGTATCAGCCATCGGTGCCGACGCTATTCAAACCTATGACGATTATAATAATCATTTTCAAACGGCCAGGAAAAAGAACAGTAACCTGGATATTGCCCTGCAGCCGATTGATGATTATAATAAGCGTTTTGGTAAGCTGGGTGAAGAAACGGTTGATCCTGATGAGGAGACCGATGATAAGAAGAAGCCCGACGAGCCAAAAGCTTAAGGATGGGAAGAGTACCAGTAAGGGGTGTGCGAACAGCACGCCCCTTTTTTTTGCCCGGAAATGCCTGCAACAATGTCAGGTTTCCTGTCAAACATGGCACCCGACCTCGTTCGGAACGAGGTACCACCTCGTCCGGAGTTAGGACGACCTCGTTCGGAACGAGGTACCACCTCGTTCGGAGCTAGGACGACCTCGTTCGGAACGAGGTACCACCTCGTTCGGAGCTAGGATGACCTCGTTCGGAGCTAGGACGACCTCGTTCGGAACGAGGTACCACCTCGTTCGGAGCTAGGACGACCTCGTTCGGAACGAGGTACCACCTCGTTCGGA
>JAEUVM010000015.1 GCA_016787125.1 Chitinophagaceae bacterium
GCCACATTCAGTTCCGCCTCATTCGGCTGGTACCCGGGGTGCATCGCCACCAGGTCCCGCAGCAACCCCAGTGTCTCCGCCAGCTTCACATAGCTTTGCTGACTCACACTGATGTTGGCCGGAATCATATCCTCCTCAGTCATTCCCTCTGCCGGTTCTGCCACCACTTCGATCTTCTCCGCTCTTTGCCCACGCAGTTTTCTGTTCAATCCCTTCGCATCCTTCATCATCTCTTTGTTTGCATCACTCGATTCAAGCATCGCCACCACACTCGTGCCCAGTTGCTGCACATTCTCATATGTCAGCATCCGCGTACGGATCGTTTCATTCAGCAGTGCAGCAGTGGTGTTCACCTGCTGCAGTACCAGGTTCGCCGCCTCATACTTTTTAATCAGTTCATCCACTTTAAGTGCCGGCGTAGAAGGATTGTACTCCTTATACGTCTTCACAAAAGCGATCATTTCATTAAATACGCTCAGGTTTTTTACGTGTCCTGTTTCACTTGTGCTTTTTGCCATTTTAAAAAGATTTAGTTTTTATGTCGATATCGACAAGGCAAAAATTCACCCTTCAAACGAGAAAGTTTGTAGAGAAATCTCTACAAGCTTGTAGAGATTTTACTACATCGTGTAGAGATTTAGCTACAAGAAAGTAAAATAAGTTTTGTGGTCGTCTCTTCGTACTTTGACCATATTTCGGCTGTTTATTAATTCGTTATAAGATTGTCATGGAAAAATGCAAGTTTTGTCTGGTCATTTCATGTCATTTTGTCACACCGAATGGCCCTCAATTTTCGAAAACCGGGGAAGGGAATTTTGGTTTTTGATTTTAGATTTTGGATTGAGCCGATGAAAACTAAAGCCCAAGAAACAAGAAACAAGAAGCAAGAAGTAGGAAGCAGGAAGTATGAAGTGGGAAGTAGGAAGTAGGAAGCAAGAAGCAGGAAGTAGGAAGCAAGAAGCAGGAAGTAGGAAGTAGGAAGTAGGAAGCAAGAAGCAGGAAGTAGGAAGCAGGAAGCAGGAAGCAGGAAGCAGGAAGCAGGAAGTAGGAAGCAAACTATCATCTATCATCTATTATCTATCATCTAATTATTTATCTTTATCAATAGTTTTACACACCATCAATACTATGATCCTGTACCTGCCGTTAATCCAAAACAGCACTAAAGCATGAAGAACCTGTTTTTTATCCTGTTACTCCTCAGCCTGGTACAGGCCTACGCCCAACCCCCGATGCAGAAGGGTGGCAGTAATTCTTACTCCTTTATAGACTACCAGCGCACCTTTCCCCGCCCCAGCGAGGCACTACAGCGTAAAGAAGATACACTGCAGAAACAGTTCCAGGCCAAAAAGCTGGAATGGCCCGCTAAATACATTTATATACGTTCATTCAAGTACGACAGTCAACTGGAAGTATGGGTGAAGAATAATATAAAGGAGCAGTTCCAGTTGTTCAAGACCTATCGGGTCTGCGCACTCGCCGGTACACTCGGTCCCAAGCGGATGGAAGGCGACTACCAGGTGCCGGAAGGTTTTTATTATATCAACCAGTTTAACCCCAGAAGCAATTACTACCTCTCACTCGGTATCAATTATCCCAATATGTCGGATAAGATATTGAGCGATTCACTCCGCCCCGGCAGCGAGATATTTATTCATGGCAGTTGTGTTACCGTGGGCTGTATCCCCATCCGTGATGAGCAGATAGATGAACTGTATATACTGGCCGCACATGCCAAAGACCAGGGACAGGATTTTATTCCCGTACATATTTTCCCGGTAAGATATAATGTGGAGAAGAGTGTGAAGTACCTGGAGAATCTGACCAAAGATGATACAGAACTGAAAAAATTTGCCGGCCGCCTCGAAGATGCGTTTGATTATTTTGAAAAATACAAACAACTGCCCGTGGTGATGGTGGGAGAGAAGGGGGAGTACATCATCAATGAAGTGCCGCCCAAAAAACTGAAAGGCATCAAAGAAGAAAAGCAGGAGGTGAAGAGGCCACCGGTGCAGCATTATACCCGCAATGTGGGCACACTGCCGGAGTCGGTACACCAGTGGCCGCAATTTCCCGGTGGGGCAACAGCCTTTGGCAAATACCTGGAAACGCTTGGTCATGAGATGGTGGCTTATCTGCCCACCGGTATCAATAAAGCATACGTGCAGGTGGAGTTTATCGTGGATAAAGATGGCCGCCCGGTCAATTTCAAAGTGCTGAAATCAGTAAAGGAGGGAGAAGATTTCAATGATGAACTCATCAACCGGATGGAGCAGATGGGTACCTGGAGCCCCGCCCTGCTGAATGATAAACCGGTACCTAAAAAAATGGTGCAGACGATCACCGTGGAGGTGAAGAAGTAGATTTACTATACACCACGGAACTATCTCCCGTTTAAACCTAAAAGTATCCTCTTATTTCCGGGTTCAGCATTTATCATGTTGTCCGGTAAAAGTCCTTGGGGATTCCGCTTTTTATTTATAAGTACAGTGTATATTTTTATCCCGTCGGAAATGAACGATTCATTTCCGTAAATCGTACCCCTATTTTTTTAGAATCCAAAATGTACACTATGAAAACAATTCGACTCAACTCTCTTATTGCGATCCTTTCAATCGCCGCCTTTGTATCCTGTTCAAAAGATGTGCAGCGTAATGACAACACCGCTCAGCCTGCTGAAAAGGCAACACCTGCTGCCGCTGTGGACGGCAATGCCACCACCGGCAGAAACACTGCGCCTTCCGGTCCCTGCAACTCCAATGCCTATATCATCACACTCGAAAGCCGCAGCCAGGTAAATGGTGCGTGGGAGTGGGTATGGAGTGTGCAGAATTCCAATCCCGGTAATGGCAGCAATGGCACCGTGCAGGACCTCAGCCATTGGGGTATGCAGTTTGGCCCCTGTGTAAATGTAACATCCATCAGTGGTGCTGCTTACAGTGCAGATGGTGTGAACTGGACCAGTTTTGCACCCGCTTACCAGGCAGATGGCAGCCAGGCCTGTATGTCAACCCCCGTGTTGAAATTTGATTATGGTACAACGGGTGGTGCAAAATCATATTACAAACTGGTGTTCAATACAAACTACAGTGAAGTATCTGCACCCGGCTATTATAAATCAGGAAATAATACAGGTTGCTGCACGTTCAACTTCACCGGTGTGGGTTGTACTGAAGGCGAGAACCCGGATATCAGGTAATCTCTTTCATATGTGCTTGCTATATTCCTAAATGACAGAGCCCCGGAAGGGGTTTTGTCATTTATAAGAGCGCCTGTACGGTTTCTTCACTGCGCTGCAACAACAACACCTTTTTACCTGCGGTGAGTTTTTCAAACACCTCTTTGGTATAATGACGGATGGTAAGCAGGGATAATCCTTTTGTAACCTGCACATCTAAAAAGGCGGATGCTTCCAGTGCCAGCTTCTCGATCTTCTCCGGCCATTCATCTATCACACACAAAAAACTGATAGCGCCATTCTGAGTCAGGTTGGGACGGATATGCAGTTTTTCAAACAGGCTGTAGAGGTGCCCGATGTGCTGTTCGCCCACAAAGGAGAAGTCGCGGGAATTCATTTCAATCATCACCTGTTTTTCTTTCAATACAATTACCGGTGGCAGGTTGTGTACAGGTTTGTTGTGAATGACAGTGCCAGGCAGTGCGGGGTCGAGAAAACATTTTACATACAGGGGAATGCTTTTGTTTTGCAGCGGCTTGATGGTCTTCGGGTGTATCACCTGGGCGCCGTAGTAGGCCATTTCGATCACTTCATTATAATTCAGTTCCGGCATGGGCACCGCATCGGGAAATTGTTTAGGGTCGGCATTCATCACACTTTCCACATCTTTCCAGATGGTCTGGCTTTCAGCATCGAGTATATTGGCAAAAACGGCAGCGGAGTAATCACTTCCTTCGCGGCCGAGTGTGGTGCTTTCGTTCTCATCGGTGGAGCCGATAAAACCCTGTGTCAGTACGATATTATAAGTATTGAAAAGGGGAGCAATGGAATCCTGAACATGGGCGGTGGTTTGTTTCCAGTCAATTTCAGCATCGCGGAAATCATTATCGGTACGGAAAATATCACGAACGTCAACCCATTTATTCGTTATTCCTTCCTCGTTGAGGTATGCGCTTACGATAGCGGTGGAGAGCAGTTCGCCGGTACACACCACCTGGTCGTAATAGTAATCATATTCCCGCACGGGTTTATCATGCAGCAGCCATTCCACTTCGGTAAAGAAATCTTTCAGTTGCGCCTCGCAGGCCAGGTAGCCAGATACCAGCAGGTATTTGGCAGTGGTGAGGTGTTGTTGTTTTACCTGGGTAAAAAGGTCAAGCGCTTCCTCTTTCTTGCCGGCATAAAAGGCGGCCACCACTTTCTCCAGTGCATTGGTGGTTTTGCCCATGGCAGAGATGATAACGATGATCTTTTCGCCGGAAAAACGCTGCATGATGGAGGCCATGTTTTTGATCCTGTCCACACTGTTTACCGAGGCGCCGCCGAATTTGAATACTTTCATGATGATAGAACCTGTTATTGGGAGGCAAAGGTGAGGAATAATGTGATAATGTGAAAATGTGATAATGTGGAAATGGGGAAATGTGATAATGTGGTAATGTGATGATTTGAAAATTTGAAGATGTAGGAATGCGGATTTGAAAATGTTTGCCGTCTCTGCGTTTTCCGGCTGTTCGCGGAAGGATATGGCGTTAGATAGGTTCTTGCTCCGCTAATTTCCACACCTGTCCCGGCTATCCGGGATTTCCAAATTTCCAAATCGCCTCATCTCCAAATTTTCAAATCAGTATTTTTGTCCGAATCAAACCCCTGCCATATGTCTGTGAACCGTACGATATTAACGCTTGATGAATTTACCATTCAGCAATTACGTGATGTGCCCAATGCCACCGGTGAATTATCCCGGTTGCTCAGGGATATTGGTCTTGCAGCCAAAAGGGTGAATGTGGAAGTGAACAAGGCCGGGCTGGTGGATATACTTGGCGATGCGGGTACGGTGAATGTGCAGGGCGAAGAAGTAAAGAAGCTGGATATATATGCCAACGACCAGCTGATCCGTGTGCTGAAGCATGGAATCAGTTGCGCCGGTATTGCCAGTGAAGAGCTGGATGATTTTGTAGCTTTTGATGATGAGATCAGCAATAAGTCGAAGTATGTATGCCTGTTCGACCCGCTCGATGGCAGCGCCAATATTGATGTGAATGTATCCATCGGTACCATCTTTTGTGTGTACAAACGGGTGACGCCGATCGGTACACCGGTAGCGATGGAAGATTTTCTTCAGCCCGGCCATCAGCAGGTAGCTGCCGGCTATGTGATATACGGATCATCCACGATGCTGGTATATGCCACGAGAAGGGGTGTGAATGGTTTTACGTTGGATCCTTCTATCGGCGAGTGGACGCTGAGTCACCCGGATATAAAATGTCCGGAAACGGGAAGGATCTATTCTGTGAACCATGGCAACTTCTTCGAGTATAATGAAGGGGTGAAAAAATACATTACGGCCTGCCAGAAAAAGGATAAATCGAACGGCGGCCCCTACACCCAGCGCTATATCGGCAGCATGGTGGCGGATGTGCATCGTAATCTTATCAAGGGCGGCATCTTTACGTACCCGGGTACCACCAGCAAACCGGCAGGTAAACTCAGGTTGCTGTATGAATGTAATCCCTTTGCCTTCATCGTGGAAGTGGCAGGTGGGAAGGCCACCGACGGCACGAAGCGGATACTCGACCTCCAGCCCACCGGCCTGCACCAGCGCACCCCCTTCTTTGTGGGAAGCAGGTTGATGATGGAGGAATTGGAAACGTATATGTTAATTAGCTAATTAGCTAATATGCTGATGTGCTAATGTGCT
>JAEUVM010000023.1 GCA_016787125.1 Chitinophagaceae bacterium
CCTGGCATTTGATACTATCTATGCTGAAGGGCAACGCCGGTATATGGAGACTTTCGGTGCGTATGCCCGCCAGTTCATTGGTGATATGGAGCGACCCGATGTAGATAAGATCACCGGTCTGTCGCCTGTTATCTCTATTGAACAGAAGACCACCAACCGGAATCCCCGTTCCACTGTGGGTACCGTAACTGAAGTATATGATTTTCTCCGCCTGTTGTTTGCCAGGATAGGAGAGGCCTACTCTTATAACACCGGTAAAAGGATGGTAAAGTGGAGCGAAGAAGAGATCGTTGAGAATATTTTTAAAAGATATAAGAATAAGAAGATATCCCTGCTGGCGCCGATTGTAAGAGGAAGAAAAGGACACTACCGGGAATTGTTTGAAGATATCCGCAAGAAAGGTTATTTAAAGGTGAGGGTGGATGGTGAAATAAAAGACATTGTTCCCAAAATGCAGGTTGACAGGTATGTGATCCATGATATTGAATTGGTGGTTGACCGCTTACAGGTTACAGACGATTTGAAAGCACGGCTGAGCCAGAGTGTGCAGCAGACAATGAAACTGGGTAAAGACCTCCTCTTTGTGGCACCTGAGCAGGAAGAAAGCAGAAAACCGGCCACTAAAAAGAAAGGGTCTTCGCTTTTTGCAGAAGAAGAGAAGCCGGCACTTTATTCCAAGTTGCTGATGTGTGAGGACACAGGTATAAGCTATGAAGAACCTTCGCCCAATGCCTTTTCTTTTAATTCGCCCTATGGGGCCTGCCCTGTTTGCAAAGGGCTTGGCACAAAGCATCATATAAACATGGATGCCATAATTGCCGACCCGTCACTAAGTATCAGTGAGGGGGGCATCGCACCACTCGGCGTGGAAAGGGATGCCTGGGTATACCGGCAGGCCCAGGAAGCTGCAAAGAAGAACCGTATTTCCCTGACCGCACCTATCAGTAAGCTGACTAAAAAACAACTTAATATCATCCTCTTCGGAAACGAGGAAGGGCAACAGGAAGACCTGGATTTTGAGAATATGAAGTTTGACCCTTATGCGCCTTTTGAAGGAATCATCAATATGCTGCAACGCTGGTTTGCCAATCCTTATAGTGAGGCGATACGGGAATGGTCAGAAGATTATATGATCGTTCGCCCATGCGATGCCTGCAATGGCGCCCGCCTTAGAAAGGAGAGCTTATGGTTTAAGGTGAATGGCAGGAATATTTCCGAGCTCAGCGATATGAACCTTGATAATATGGCCGCCTGGTTTGATGGTATAGAGCTGATGCTGGACAACAAACAGCGGACGATAGCCAAGGATATTTTGAAGGAGATAAGGGAACGGGTGCA
>JAEUVM010000044.1 GCA_016787125.1 Chitinophagaceae bacterium
AAAACCGCCTCCGACGGCGATTTCGCTTATTAGCATCCATTTATTATCTTCGCTGGCTACGTAAACTTCTGTAATCCTGACAGATGTGGTAAAATGAAGTTTACATTAAATAATCGCATTGTGCAACAATTAAACAAAAACATTCATGGATCCGAATATATTAGCCATCATCATTGGCGTGGCCGCCCTTATTGTGGGCATCATTCTGGGTAAATTCATTTTCGCCAAAAGCACCCGCAAACAAGTAGAAGAAGCTGAACTCCAGGCACAAACTATCCTCAAAGAGGCCGAACTGAGAGCTGAGACCATCCGGAAAGAGAAGGAACTGGAGGCTAAAGAAAAGTTCGTGCAGCTAAAGTCTGCGCATGACAAAGAATTGCTTGAAAAGAACCGCAAGATCAACGACACCGAAAACCGCATCCGCCAGAAAGAGCAAAGCATCAATCAAAAAGAGGGAAATCTTGAAAAGCAGATAAAGGAAAACGAAGCCATCAAAGAAAACCTCAGCCGCCAGATCGACCTGGTGAATATCAAACGTACCGAACTGGAAAAACACCAGGAGGAGCATATCCGCCGGCTGGAAAAAATTGCCAACCTTTCCGCAGAAGAAGCCAAAACCCAACTGGTGGAAAGCCTGAAAAACGAGGCCCATTCCAAAGCACTCGCCCTGCAACAGGAGATCATCGAAGACGCCAAACAAAAAGCCGGCAAAGAAGCCCGTAAGATCGTAATACAAACCATCCAGCGTACGGCCGCAGAACAGGCCATCGAAAACTCCATTACCGTTTTCAACCTCGAGAGTGATGAAATAAAAGGTCAGATCATTGGCCGCGAAGGGCGGAATATCCGGGCCATCGAAGCTGCAACAGGTGTGGACCTGATAGTAGATGATACGCCAGAAGCAATCCTGCTTTCCAGCTTCGATCCGCTTCGCCGGGAAGTGGCCCGTCTCAGTCTTCAGCGGCTCGTGGCAGATGGCCGTATCCATCCTGCCCGTATTGAGGAAGTAGTGGAAAAAACAAAAAAGCAGATAGATGAACAGGTGATGGAGATCGGTGAAAGGACAGTGATCGAACTTGGCATTCATGGCCTTCATAAAGAACTGGTAAGGATGGTGGGCCGTATGCGCTTCCGCTCATCCTATGGTCAAAACCTTCTCATGCACAGCCGGGAAACTGCCAACCTCTGCGCCACTATGGCCGCTGAATTGGGAATGAGCCAGCCACAGGTTAAACTGGCTAAAAGAGCAGGCCTCCTGCATGATATTGGTAAAGTGCCCGATGAAGAAAGTGAACTGAGCCACGCCTTATTGGGTGCCAAAATGGCTGAAAAATATGGCGAAAACCCGGCGGTGGTAAATGCCATAGGCGCCCACCACGATGAGATGGAAATGCAGTACGTTATCTCCCCCATTATACAGGCCTGTGATGCCATCAGTGGTGCCCGGCCCGGTGCCCGCAGGGAGATCATGCAGCAATACCTGCAGCGTATCAAAGACCTGGAAAACCTGGCCATGGCCTATAACGGCGTGGAAAAAGCCTACGCTATCCAGGCAGGCCGTGAATTGAGGGTGATCGTGGAAGCAGATAAGGTTACAGACCAGGACTCTGACAAACTTTCTTTCGAAATAGCCCAGAAAATACAGACCGAAATGACCTTCCCCGGCCAGATAAAGGTAACAGTGATAAGGGAGAAAAGGGCCGTGAATGTAGCCCGGTAAGGGGTTCAGGTTAAATTGTTTAAATGATCAGGAGGCTTGTATTTTCAAGGATATGCCTGGCTTGGGAAAAACATTGAACTTTAAACTTTAAACTTTAAACCGTTTCCCCTACCTTTGCCCTCCCTAAAAATAAGGTTTATGAACGCTATAGCATATGTACACGAGCAGATGACCGGTAAGAAGGAATTCCCTTCTTTCAAACCCGGTGATAATGTTACCGTTAACTACAAGATTATCGAGGGTAACAAAGAAAGGGTACAGTCTTTCAAAGGCGATGTGATCAAAAAACAAGGCCACGGCGCCACCGCCAGCTTTACCGTTCGTAAGATATCAGACGGTGTGGGTGTAGAAAGGGTGTTTCCTTACTACTCTCCCAATATCGAGTCGATCGAAGTAAACAAAACCGGTCATGTACGCCGTGCAAAACTCTTCTACCAGCGCAGCCGCAGTGGTAAGAGTGCCAGGATCCGTGAAAAACGCCAGGCAGTTGCTGAGGTTACAAAGTAATTTTCAAATACTAACGATAGTGAAAGCCCCGTCCATTGGTCGGGGCTTTTTAATGTTTCACCGGGTTTTGGCAATTAATATTCCTTTGTTCGGGTTCTAATGTTATCTTTGAAACCTAATTTCATGAATATGACACATCCAATGTTGCTGGGAATGCTTGGCACCCAGGAAATCATCATTATCCTGGTAATTATTCTCCTCCTTTTCGGTGGCAGAAAAATTCCGGAACTGATGCGTGGGTTAGGCAAGGGCGTCAGGGAATTCAATGATGCCAAAAGCAATGTGAAAAAGGAGATCGAGGAGAGCGCAACCGATGTCAAGAACTCGGTTAAGGAATAATCAGCCCTTTTTCTAACCCCAAATAGCTGCATCTTTTGTTTGAGTTCTCTTCTGTTGAGCAGTATCATGCCCAATTAAAGAAAGGAAGCGTTACCTGTTTACAAGCCGCAGAACATTACCTGGAAAAGGCAGAAGCCTGCAAACATCTCAATGCCTTTATTGAAGTATACAGGGAAGAAGCCCTGCAGGCAGCCCGTGTGCTTGATGATATGCGTAAAAAAGGAAAACCAACCGGCAAACTGCACGGTGTGGTGATTGCCATTAAAGATGTCATCTGCCATAAAGATCACCCCGTATCCGCCGCTTCCCGCATTCTCGAAAACTTTACCTCACTTTACTCTGCTGTTGCGGTGGAAAGACTGCTAGCAGAAGAAGCAATAATTATTGGCAGACTCAATTGCGATGAATTCGCCATGGGTTCTTCTAACGAGAATTCTGCTTACGGTAAAGTGATCAACCCAATAGATGAAACAAGGGTTCCTGGCGGTTCCTCCGGCGGCTCCGCTGTTGCGGTAAAGGCCGGTCTTTGCATGCTATCACTCGGAAGTGATACCGGTGGTTCTGTACGCCAGCCGGCCGATTTTTGCGGAATACCAGGGCTCAAACCCACCTATGGCCGCATTTCCCGGTACGGGCTGCTCGCTTATGCCTCTTCATTCGACCAGATCGGCATTTTCGCCAACAACATTCCCGATATCGCCCTGGCCCTGGAAGTGATGGCCGGGCCCGACGAATACGACAGCACCGTATCCCAACTGGAAGTGCCCCAATACAGTTCGCTCCTGAACACTGATAAGAAATTCCGCTTTGCATACTTTAATGAGGCACTCGATCACCCCAGCCTCGACCCCGAAATTGCAGCCGCCCTCAAAAACCAGGTAAAAGCACTGCAACAGGCAGGCCATACAGTCGAAGCCGTTGAATTTAACCTGCTTGACTATATTGTACCCGCCTATTATGTGCTGACCACCGCTGAGGCATCCTCCAACCTGTCACGGTACGATGGAGTGAAATACGGGCACCGGACCGCCAAAGCAGGTATTGACCTCACCCGCTTTTATGAAGAAAGCCGCTCCGAAGGTTTTGGTAAAGAAGTAAAGCGCCGCATTATGCTCGGCACCTTTGTATTGAGCGCAGGTTACTATGATGCCTATTTCACACAGGCACAAAAAGTGAGAAACCTGTTGTGCCGCCGGACAGCCGCCATTTTGGAATCTTATGATTTTATTATGATGCCCACTTCCCCGGTGCCGGCCTTCAAATCAGGGGAAAAAATGGACGACCCAATCGCCATGTACCTGGCTGATATTTATACAGTTATGGCAAACCTGGTAGGCTGCCCGGCTATCTCCATCCCGCTATACCAGCACTCAAACGGGATGCCTTTTGGCCTCCAGTTGATGGCAAACCGGTTTAATGAAGTACCTTTGCTGCAGGTTTCAAACCTGCTGTTACAGGCTCACGGCCGCTAACAGCTTCTAAATCAGACGGTTTGCGGAAATTTACGTACATAACAGTATTGGGCTCAGTGGGCTTTTTGCTCATCCAGGCAGCCAAAGCAGCCGGACTGAACCCTTTGCAACAACCCCACCAACCTGTTTACAGCGACACCACTATTAAGAAAGATACCACGGTAAATAATCTCCCTGCCAACGATCCAAAGAGCGGTTTCAAAGACCTGTTCCGGACGGCGATGGGGGGTGATGGCGCATCAGGTGCCCGCCTGAATCCCATGGCGGTAAGTTTTGTAGAAAACTACATCTCAAAAAACAAGAAGGGCTTTCTGAAAATGAAAGAATGGGCACAGCCCTATTTCGACATGATGGACCAGGTGCTGGAACAGCATGGTGTGCCTAAAGAAATGAAATACCTGGCCGTGATCGAATCCGGACTCAAATTCAATGCAAAATCCTGGGCCGGCGCCTGTGGCCCCTGGGCTTTTATGCCGGCCGCTGCACAGCAATACGGCCTCAGCATACGGCGGGGAAACGACGAACGGCTTGACTATTACAAAAGCACACATGCGGCGGCAAAACTACTGACAGACCTTTATGCCAAATATGGCGACTGGCTGCTGGTGCTGGCAGCCTACAATGGCGGCCCCGGTAATGTAGACAAAGCGATACGCAAAGGTGGCGGCAGCAAAGATTTCTGGACCATACAGTACCACCTCCCCGTTGAATCCATGAACCACGTAAAAAAGTTCATCGGCACACATTATATATTCGAAGGTGAAGGCGGCATCACCACCGTTACCAAAAAGGAAATGAAAGACCTTTTGCTGAATAATCCTGCGCAGCTGAAGGAAGAAGAAATGAACGGTTCCACCGCCTACACCATTTCAGGGCGGTTCAATTCAGCCGTTATCATGAAGCACATAGAAATGGATGCAGCCACTTTCCACCGGTATAACCCCAATTTCGACAACCAGATAGCGCTGAACGGAAAATATGAGCTCCGTCTTCCCAATGTTAAGATGAACGTGTTTGTAGCCAAACGCTACCAGATACTGGATGAAAGTATGTCGCTCATTTTGAAGCCGGCTGAAAATGCCAACCGCTGATCATTCATTGTTCCAGCACATTCCTGATCGCAGCCGCCTTTAACAAACATTCCTCCCATTCCTTTTCAGGATCACTGTAAAAAGTAATACCCGAACCCGCTTGGTAAGAAAGATACCCGGAAGCACTGTTATACATCAAACTCCTGATCACGACATTAAAATCAAAATCACCATCCGGCCCGATATATCCCACAGCGCCCGAAAAGATACCCCGCTTCGTTTTTTCATACATTTCGATCAGTTCCATCACCTTTCGCTTGGGAGCGCCTGTCATGGAACCCATCGGGAAGGTGGCCCGTATTATGTCTGTAAAACCAACGTCCTTTCTCAGCGTGCCGCTGATGGTGGAGATCATCTGGTGTACTTGCGGAAATGAATAGATACCATACAGTTCATCCACCTTTACAGAACCTTCTTCACATACACGGGCCAGGTCATTTCTTACAAGGTCCACCACCATTACATTTTCCGAACGGTCTTTTGCACTTAGAAAAAGCTCATTGCGCACCTGCTCATCTGCAAACGGGTTCTCTATCACCCGCCTTGCCGTACCCTTTATAGGCTGCGACAACAATTTCTCACCCTTCCGGCATAGAAAACGTTCGGGACTTGCACAGATCAACCATCGGTCATCCAAACGATATAATGCAGAAAAGGGATTAGGTGAAACAGCGCAGAGCTTTCTGTAAATACCAGGCGGATCAATCACCGCCTTCTCCGCAAAAAACTCCTGGCAAAAATTGATCTCATAGCAATCACCCCGGAGAATATGCTGTTTCAACCGGCGGATGATATGTAAATATTCATCCCTGCTGATCCGCTGTTGTATGTTCACTGAATGATCGGAAACCGTCTCCGCAGTTATCCGCTGATCCATCACAGCCTCATACACCGCAGCAGCATCAGGTGCGGTGATCTCCATACCTGAAGAAGACAGCCGTATCACCACTTCTGGTTCAAAGAAAAAAAGATCTGGAAAACCAATACCATCAGGATGAGAAGAGGAAACCCCTTCCGGTTCAGTCTTCAGGTCATAACTCAAATGCCCAAACAGCCATCTCTTTTCACCGGCTTCTTTGGGTGCAGTCAGCGCATCCAGTTCCTCCAGGGTGGAAGCGGTGTTACCGGTGCGGCCGGCCGCTGCAATACATTCCACAGCATGCGGGGCAAACTGGTACCGGTGATTGTCCAAAAAACAAAAAGTGCTGAACTGTTGTAGCCAGCTCAGCACTTTGTATTTCATGTTTTCCGCATCAGCGGCGGGGAATGTGCAGTTAGTTACGGTTCTTATAGTAAGTTATTTTCAGGCTTACCGGCGCCAATCAATAATCGTCGTCCTCCTCATCATCAAATCCCTTATCGTTGAACAGGTCTTTGAATTCATCATCCATCTTAAAGTCATCATCATCCTCTCCCTTTTTTGAAGTACCGCCTGCCTTCCCGCCTTTGGATTTGGGAATATCAAACTCTTCAAAATCCGGGTCCCACTCTTCTTCCTCTTCGGGTTTTTCCCAATCATCCGGAGCATCATCCACATCCTCCTCATCATCATCTTCTTTTGAAGATGATCCTTTGCCGCCCTTTTTTGCCGGCTTCACATCATCTTCCGCATCCGGGTCATCGTCATCATCGTCATCCTCATCCTCTTCTTTCTTTTTGGGTTTGGGAGCTGATTTTTTCGCAGCATATTTTTCAAAACCTGGCGCTGAACTGTCGCTGGTTTTTTTAGTCATTACGGTTTTAACTGCCATAGTATCTACTGAATTATTGCTGTAAAATTTCGGCGAAGTTTTTAATTCGCCAAATTTTTAAAAAAATTTTTTTATTTACCGTTTCACTATGAACCGGGCATTGCTTGCTGCTTATTGTACCTGTATCAGTTGCTCCCTGCCCGGCCCGTTGGAGATATAATGTATTTGCACCCCAAGATACTGGTTGATAAAATCAACATAAGTTTTCATCGTTTGGGGAAGTTCTTCAATTTTTTTAGCCCCGCTGGTATTAGTATTCCAGCCTGCAAACGAACGGTATTGCGGTTCAGGTTTCAGCTTGTCCATCTGGAAAGGTACCTGGTTGGTCTCCTTCCCGTTAATTTTATAGGCAGTGCACACCTGCAGTTCGCTGAAGGCATCCAGCACATCGGCTTTCGTCATCACAATCTTTGTCACCCCGTTGATCATACAGGCGAAATTCAGCGCCACAAGGTCTATCCAGCCACAACGGCGGGGCCTGCCGGTCGTGGCACCAAATTCATTTCCGATACGGCGCAGTTCCTCCCCCATCTCATTTTCCAATTCGGTAGGAAAGGGGCCACCACCCACACGGGTGCAATAAGCCTTCGTTACACCGATCACATCCCGGATATACTGGGGTGACACACCCAACCCGCTGCATACACCCGCCGAAACAGTACTCGAAGAGGTAACATAGGGAAAAGTGCCAAAGTCAATATCCAGCATACTGCCCTGCGCCCCTTCGGCCAGCACTCTTTTACCGGCCCTTAATTGTTCATGAATAAAATACTCGCCATTAACAATGTTCAGCTCTTTGAGAAACTCCAGCGCTTCAAAGAATTCCTCTTCCCAGGCAGAAATGTCCTCCTGGAAATTATAATTATCCAGCAGCCGCTGGTGCTTCAGCCGTAATTTGATATAAGAAGTGGTAAAATTTTTATCCAGCAGGTCGCCCACCCGCAGGCCGTTGCGCCCCGTTTTATCCATGTAAGTGGGACCAATGCCTTTCAGCGTGGAGCCGATCTTCTGTGTGCCTTTCGACAACTCCGCCGCTTTATCCAATGCCCGGTGAGTGGGTAGTATAAGATGAGTTCTTTCAGCAATAAAAAGGCTTTTCTTCAGATCCACTCCAAAGGAAGCCACCGTTTCACATTCCCTTCGCAGTGTTACCGGGTCAAGCACCACCCCATTACCGATCAGGTTGATGATACCAGGCCTGAACACACCCGAAGGTATCTGGTGCAGCACCACTTTTTTATCCTCCACATACAGTGTATGCCCTGCATTCGGGCCACCCTGGAAGCGGGCCACCACATCATAATCTTTGGCAAAGAAATCAACGATCTTACCTTTTCCTTCATCGCCCCATTGGAGGCCGAGTATTACATCTACCATATCCTGTTAATGATTGTTCCTGCCAGTATTCCCATCCGGCAGGCGAGCAAAAATAAGGCATCACCTTACAGCTACCACATTAATTCAACCCATAGCAGCATTTACTTATTCACCCCGGCAGCATATTTATCAACGGATCAGCGTGACGGTTCCTTTCTTCGTTATCAACCGTTTGTCAGCCGTTACGCCTTCCACCATCCATACATAAGGCCCTGTTGGCTGCTCCCGTCCATCCAGTCGTCCATCCCAGCCTTTGCCCATATCGGTAGTGGAAAACACTAATTGCCCCCAGCGGTTAAATACCCTGAAATAATTATACGAAGCAATACCCACCGGCACCGGCCTGAACAAATCATTCCGTCCATCTCCGTTGGGGGTAAAGCCCGTTGGCACATATATATCCGGCCCCTTATAAATACGCAGCTTTACATAGCCTTCCGCCTTACAACCCTCGTCATCTGTTGCCACCACTTCATATTGAAGCGTTTCACCGATATTGCCCGCCACCGTTACCATCGGGTTGGCAATACCGGCATCATCCAGCCCCGCTACCGGCGACCATTGGTAAGTAATACCCGGTGATATTGCCCGCAGGCGAAACTGCGCCCCCGGATTTACGATCGTATCAAATGGCGCTGCTGTTACTTTCATCGTCCGCTTCACAAATACCCTTACCTCATCCGTTACCAGCGACGGACAACCAATATTATCCAGCACCGACAAAGTATACACCGTTGTCTTCGATGGAGTGGACACCGGGTTGGCGCCACCTGTACTGCTGAGGTAAATTGGCGGCGACCAATTATAAGTAAATCCTCCCGACCCCTGCAGCACATACGATTGCCCGTAACAAATATCTCCATCAGGCCCCGCATCAGGCACCGGCGCTGTATGCACCACCACCGCCACCGTATCATACATCGTACAGCGGCCCAGAACAGCCTTCAGGTAATACACACTGTTTACCACCGGACTGGCCACAGGGCTTGAAATAGTACTGTCATTCAATCCCAGTTTGGGCGACCAGGTGTACTCTGTTGCATTACTCACTGTACGCAACTGGCCCGAACTGCCTTCGCAGATATGCAGGTCTTCCTGCCGGTTCAGGAAAAGATTGACCGTCAATCCCACCGTTGTGGTAAAACTCGTGGTGCATCCCAATACATCTCTTACCGTAACGTTGTAGGTGCCCGGATCCACATTGAAGAAGTTGGGCAGCTGGAAGGTGAATCCATCCAGCGAATACCGGTATCCCGCATTGCCGCCACTGGCATTGATGATGATACGGCCATCGCTGCCGCCATCGCAGGTGGCATTTACATTGGTGGAAAAAGCAGCAAGCACCGCCGGCTGTGTGATCACCGCATTGCCGGTGGTGATGCATCCGTTGGCATCCCTCACCGCATAAGTATAATTACCGGCAACACCGGCAAACACATTCGAAGCCTGCCAGCCGCCACCATTAAAAGCATATTGATACGGCGCAGCACCGCCGCCTGCATTTACCGTAACCGTTCCGTTGTTTTCACCGCTGCACCGTGCAGGCACTATCACGGTTGCTGCTGTAAGTGCCGGCGGTTCAAAGATGGTTACATCCAGCAATCCCTGGCAACCATTCGATGACCGAAAGCCCATCGTGTAAGTACCTGCAGCCAATCCCGTAAATACATTACTTCCCTGCCAGGGGCCACCATTGATATTATAATCAAACGGCGGAGCACCCAAGGGTGGCGGGTTGACTGTAATACTTCCGCTGGGGTTGCCATTGCATAATACATGCGTACGGGTGGCCGTGGTCACCAGTTGCGGCCCCGCATCCACCATCACCGGGAAGATGGAGCTGGCACATCCCACCGCATCAAACACCTGGTACACATGCAGGCCCGCTGCCACATTGGTAAAAGTATGCGGCACACCTCCCGGCACGGCCGGTATGCCATCAACAGAATAAGTATATGGGCCACTGCCATTCACCGGTGATATCGTAATACTTCCATTGGCTGCGCCAAAACAACTCGTGGCAGCCGTGCTGTGCACTGCTGTCATGGCCGGGCCCGAACCCACCGTTACATTCAATGTACGCGGACAGCCCGCTGCATCCGTTATCAGCACCGTATGCGGCCCCGGCAACACCCCGGTAAACGTATATGGACTGCCTGCGGAAACAGCAGCGCCGCCATCCAATGAAAAACTAAAGGGCGCTGTACCCGTGGTGGCTGTTACAGTAATGGAACCATTGGCCGCCGTAGGACAGGTAGC
>JAEUVM010000059.1 GCA_016787125.1 Chitinophagaceae bacterium
ACCCCTAAAGCCTGTTCATTTTTTTTCAGACAAGCTATCAACAAACCGGTCAAGTGTTTTTTTATTCGCAATTAAATTTGTGTTACTTTCAGCACTTATAAAAAAAAGCGATTGTTATGAGTCAACCCAAGCAGGCCACCAACTACGGTGCGCTGAGTACTCTTGTCACAGTTTTCTTTTTCTGGGGCTTTATTGCGGCCGGAAACAGTGTGTTTATTCCTTTTTGTAAACATTATTTCAATCTCGACCAGTTTCAAAGCCAGTTGATCGACTTTGCCTTCTATACAGCCTATTATGTAGGGGCGCTACTGCTTTTCATTTTTGGCACTATTGGCGGTAAGGATCTGGTAGGTAAATGGGGATATAAGAAAAGTATCGTGTATGGGCTCCTGTTCTCGGCTATGGGAGCAGCTGTAATGATACTTGCGGTAAACGGCAACAGTTTTCCAGGAATGTTATTCGGCCTTTTTGTTGTGGCGTTGGGTTTTTCACTGCAGCAAACGGCTGCCCAACCCTTTGCAATTACACTTGGCGATCCTGCCACAGGTACAGCGAGAGTTACATTAGGTGGTGCGGTCAACTCGTTTGGCACATCCATCGGCCCGCTGGTGGTGGCGCTTGCCTTGTTTGGCACCACCGCGGCCATTACCGATGAAAAGATCGCTTCGCTCAGTCTTTCCAAAGTGATCATATTATATATAGGTGTCGGTGCCTTATTTATCGGGGCGGCCGCCCTATTCAATTTCTCTAAAAAAGTTCCTTCCGGTGTTATTGTTGAAAAAACAGAAAGCGGCAATAAAGCATTGGCCATGCTGGTAATTATGACCGGCGTTCTGATCGCCATGTTCTTCCCTGTGTTTGCCAGCTATCAGAAAGATATGACCAACGCAACAGATGCTGAAAAACATGCCCTCGAAGCCTATCGCCTGCGATGGCTGATCGGCGCATTGGCCGTGGTGGTGATCGGCTTGCTGGTATCTAACCTCAGCGCACAGAAGAAGCCCGAAGGTTGGGGTGCCATGCGCTACCCTCAACTGGTGCTCGGTATGCTCGGCATCTTCACCTATGTGGGTGTGGAAGTGGCCATCGGCAGCAACCTGGGTGAATTATTGAAACAAAAAGAATTTGGTTCTCTTTCAGCTTCACAGGCCACCCCATATATCATGATGTATTGGGGCAGTTTGATGATCGGCCGGTGGACGGGTGCCGTAGGTGCATTTAATTTCAGCAAAACCATGAAGCAACTGCTGCAGGTGGTTGTGCCCTTCATTGCCTTTGGTGTGCTCATCCTTATCATTTATTTGTCAGACTATGATGTAAAGGCCCTGTATTATTACTTTATATGTGTGGCGGTGCTGATCGCTGCGTTCTTCCTGAGTAAAGATAAACCGGCGCTTACGCTGATGATCTTCAGTTTGCTTGGCGTTGCAGCGATGGTTATCGGTTTGCTCACCACAGGCCGTATAGCCATCTATGCCTTCCTCAGCGGAGGCTTGTGCTGCTCTATCATGTGGCCTTGTATCTTCAGTTTGTCTGTGGCCGGTTTGGGTAAATACCAGTCGCAGGGATCTGCCTTCCTTATCATGATGATTTTGGGTGGCGGTATCCTCCCTCCTATCCAGGGCAAACTGGCCGATGTGATGGGCATTCACCAATCGTATATTGTGGCTGTTGTTTGTTTCGCCTACCTCGCCTTCTTCGGCTTTGTAGTAAGAGGCATCCTCCGCAAACAAGGTATTGACTACGATGCTGAAGTAAGCGGCGGCGGACATTGATCCAGCGTATAACTTATTACTTACAACTTAATACTTACAACTTAGAACTTACATGGCAGAATTTGTAGTAGGCATAGACATTGGCGGCACCAACACCAAGTTTGGTATTGTAGACCGGAATGGCAACATCCTGGCACAGGACCGCCTGCTGACCAATGAGCATGAGATCGTTGAAGATTTTATCAATGACCTTCACCTTAAACTGATGCCGCTTATTGAAAAAGCCGGCGGACTGAAGAAATGCGCCGGTATCGGTATTGGCGCTCCCAACGGTAATTACTATACCGGTAATATCGAATATGCTGCTAACCTGAAATGGAGAGGCATCATTCCTTTCGCCAGTATGGTTTCTGAAAAATTTGGCCTGCCGGTAAAACTGACCAACGATGCCAATGCAGC
>JAEUVM010000105.1 GCA_016787125.1 Chitinophagaceae bacterium
TTGTATTGATAAGACTGTGCCAGATTTTTTTCCGGCTATTAGCAGTTTGTTAAAATGAACTGAAAGAAGGATATTCACTTCCCAAACGATTTACATGAAACAGTTTCTCAGTTCCCTGCTATTTCTTTTTCCGGTAAGCGCCCTGGCACAAAACCATTACCTGCTGGTGGGCACTTATGATTCTCCAACAAGCGAGGGTATTTATGTATTCAACTTCAATGCTAAGGATGGTTCAGCCGTGCCCGTCAGTCATGTCAAGACATCTAATCCTTCCTTCCTGGCCATATCACCCAACCAGCAATTTGTATATGCTGTAAATGAAAATGCCGACAGCACCGGAAAAGGCGGCGGCGTTACTTCTTTTTCTTTTAATAAAAAAAACGGAACACTTACCCAACTCAGCCGTCAGTCGTCTGAAGGCAATCACCCCTGCTATATCACCGCCGATAAAACAGGTAAATGGGTGATCGCCGGGAATTACAGCAGCGGAAATTTTGCCGTGCTGCCTGTAAGCAAAACCGGCATGTTAAGCAAAGCCAAAAAAGTGGTGCAGCATACCGGTTCAGGGCCGGACAGTTCCCGCCAGCGTTCGCCGCATGTGCATGCCGTATATCTGAAGGATGGCAACAGCGAGCTTTTTGTACCTGATCTTGGTATAGATAAGGTGATGACCTACCGGTTTGACAATAAAACCGGAAATGTATTGACCACTAAAATGAAGTTTGCCGCAATGCCAGGTGGAACTGGTCCGAGGCATATTGATTTTTCTCCCAATGGAAAATTCGCTTATGTAATGCTGGAACTCAATTCGTCTGTATCAGTATTGAAAAATAATGGCGGTGGCTATCTTACCGAAGTGCAGAATATTTTTTCCCTGCCTCCCTATTACCGCGGGCCGATGAGCGGGGCTGATATTCATGTATCGCCTGATGGCCGGTTCTTGTATTGCAGCAACCGGGATAATGCAAATACTATTTCTATTTTCTCAATAGACAAAAACACCGGCATGATCACATCGGTTGGGTATGAACCTGTTTTGGGATTAAAACCCCGCAACTTCAACTTCGATCCTTCCGGAAAGTTTTTACTGGTGGCTAATCAAAACAGTGATGAGATAGTAGTATTCAGCCGCGACATAGAAACCGGTCTGCTGAAAGATACCGGCAACCGCATACAGGTTGGAAAACCGGTTTGCTTAAAATGGATAACGGTAAATTGAGCAATTTATATGCAGTACCTCATTTCTTAATTATCAGAGGCTGCAGGTAAGGTAAAAGAAAAAGTACTCCCTTTGCCCTCCACACTTTCCACAAACATCCGCCCGTCATTTTTTGCAAGAAACTCCTTGCAAAGCATAAGGCCCAATCCTGTTCCGGTTTCGTTGGCAGTGCCTTTAGTGGTAAATGAGCTGTTCGAATTTATTTTCTTCATGGTTTCGTCATTCATACCCCTTCCGGTATCCTGAACAAACACTTCCACAAATTCATCGGATTCGGATGCACCGAGAAATACGTAGCCATTCTCCGGTGTAAATTTGATTGCGTTGGAAAGCAGGTTTCTCAAAACAAGGTTTACCATATCCTTGTCGGCATAAATATATACGGGGCCATCCGCTTTATTTTCAAGGTATACACGTTTGGATTCGGCCTGCAGCCGGAGCAATTGCATTACCTCCCTGATCAGTTCACTTACATTGATACGTTGTTTGTTCATCGCATCGGCCTGCATCTGACTTTTTGCCCAGTGCAGAAGATTCTCCATAAGCCCGGTAGTATAATTCAGGTCTGTAACAACATCAGGCAGCATCATTTTAATTTCCTCTCCCGACAGATTATGCTGCTGCATATTCCTGAACAGGTTGCGCAAAGCGTACATGGGCGTTTTGAGGTCATGTGCTATAACCGAGAAAAGTTTATTCTTTACACCATCCAGTTCTTTAAGCTCGGCTGTCTGTTTTTCAAGTAAAGCCACCTGTCCGGCGATTTCTGTTCTTTGTTTCTCAATCTTATCCTTTTTAACAGCGAGTTCATCGTTTTTAACCTTGAGACGCAACAGGTATGCCTGGTTTTCTGACTTAAACAGGTACAGACTGGCAAAAATGAAAACTACTGCCAGTATATGATTGAATACAAAGAATGCAGGATTCAGATCGGCCAGTTGAGATTCGTAATTGTTCCATACTACAAATACGGACAGATACATCAGTGCAGAAAAGCCAAATGCAACGATCGCATGCCATATATTCTTCATCAGGAATACTCCCAGTGTACCATATACAAAAAAGAACAATTCAATGCCAATATCAATCTGTGTGGCATAAGCCAATGCAGTAAGCAGGGGATACAGGATAAAATAGGTCATCTTAGCCAATTCATACCGGCGATAGTGGATACCTATCAGCGCACATGTACTTATAAAGACGGGTGATACCGCCACCACCCATGCGAGCGGCGGCAGATTATCATCATTAAAAAGGCCGGCTACAGGGATGATTATGCCATTCATTATGCCCATACAATTCAGTATGTTGAAAATGGCAAGTTTCCTTTTCTCATAATCATCCAGGGATGGAGTCACTCCGATATTTCGGATACGGCGCAGAAGGGCTCCGGGGGCATGTAAAATTGTGTTCATGGTACTGCGATAATTGGAAAAATGGTTGTTCAGTCAGACATAGGAATACCTTTCAATTTTCCAAAATAGTGAACTTTACACAGGATAAAAAGTACGGTCGGAAATCAACTTACGGAAAAAGAGCAGGCAGCAGATTGGTTTTTCCAAAGAAAATACCGGGAAAAACAGTTGCCTGATTTTCAACAGTTACGATGGGAGGCCAGTGTTTTACGAAGTAATTATAACGTACCTGTCTTCTTGCGGAATCTCGATTTATTAAAAATATTCTGCCCTTTATCAACACCTTTACGAAGTTCCTTGCGCCGTTCTGCAGGCAGGTGGATCGTGTCAAGGCATTCTTTGCTGCAGCAGCCTTCGTAGGTTGCAGCACATTCTTCACACTGGATAAAAAGAAGATGACAGCCTTCATTCAGGCAGTTGGTATGCGTATCAGCCGGCTTGCCGCATTGATGACAGGTGGCTATCACATCATCAGTTATACGTTCGCCGAGCCGGTCGTCAAAAACAAAATTCTTTCCGATAAACTTTGGCTGCAACCCCAGTTCTTTAGCCTGGCGGGCATAGTTTATGATCCCACCTTCCAGGTGAAAAACATTTTTAAATCCTTTGTGCAGCATATAGGCTGAGGCTTTTTCACAACGGATGCCACCGGTGCAGTACATGATGATATTCTTTTCCCTTTTATCCTTCATCATATCAGCTGCCATGGGTAATTGTTCCCTGAAAGTATCACTGGGTACTTCAATAGCGTTCTGAAAATGTCCCACCTCATATTCATAATGGTTACGCATATCTATCACCACCGTTTCAGGATCTTCCAGCAGGCTGTTCATCCGGGCTGCATTTACATACCGGCCTTTATTTTCCATATTGAAATCAGGGTCGGTGATGCCATCGGCCACAATTTTCTTCCGCACTTTAATATCCAGTACAAAGAATGATTTCCCGTCATCATCCACGGCAATGTTCAGCCGGAGACCATCAAGCGGTTTTATTGAATACAGGTATTGGCGAAATGCGTCAAGGCTGGCTGTTGGCACACTGATCTGTGCATTGATTCCTTCTTCGGCTAGGTAAATACGGCCAAGCACACCGATGGCAAGCAGGTCTTTATACAAGGTATCCCGTAAAAGGGCCGGTTCATCGATCCGGAAATAGCAATAGAAGGAGATGGTGGTGCGGGGAGTATTATCCTGAAGCATACGCTCCTTTAATTCCCGGCGGGATACCCGGTTGTGCAGTTGTGCCATGTGTTGAATTTTAATCCTGGGCTTACAGAATCCCAATTGCAGGTTGGGCAAAATTCTA
>JAEUVM010000115.1 GCA_016787125.1 Chitinophagaceae bacterium
TGGAGGCTCTGATTATACAGCGGCCATTCTTGCTTCAGCCCTTGATGCATCATTACTGGAAATATGGACGGATGTAAGCGGTATGATGACGGCCGATCCACGGCTTACCAGCAATGCCCGCATCATTCCCGTGATATCCTATCAGGAGGCAATGGAACTGTCACACTTCGGCGCCAAAGTTATTTATCCGCCAACGATACAGCCGGTAATGGGTAAGAATATTCCGGTGGTGATCAAAAATACTTTCCGACCGGAAGATAAAGGTACTATCATTCACAACGGTGCGGCTGCAGAAAGCAATACCGGGGAAACAGGTATTGTACGTGGCATATCCAGCATCAACAATATTGCCCTCATCAGTTTGGAAGGCAGTGGTATGATCGGCATACCCGGTTTTTCCAAAAGATTGTTTGAAGCCCTGAGCAATGAAAAGATCAATGTGATACTCATTACCCAAAGTTCATCCGAACATTCTATTTGTGTGGGTATTGATGCAGCAGCCACCAGCCGTGCAAAAGAAGCAGTGGATGGCGCATTTGCGAACGAGATCGCTTTACAGAAAGTGGAACCACTGATCATTGAAAACGAACTTTCCATTGTGGCACTGGTGGGTGAAAACATGAAGAACCATACCGGTATCAGCGGCCGTATGTTTACCGCCATGGGCCGGAACGGGGTCAACATACGGGCCATAGCACAGGGTTCTTCCGAAAAAAATATTTCAGCCGTAATAGCCACCCGTGATGTGCGGAAAGCGATCAACGTATTGCATGAAGAATTCTTTGAAACCACCTATAAGCAGGTAAACCTTTTCATCACCGGTACGGGAAATGTGGGAACCAAACTGCTCGGGCAATTACACCAGCAGGTAAACTTCCTGCAGGAGCAGTTGAAACTGCAGGTGCGTATAACTGGACTGAGTAACAGCCGGCAGATGCTGATCGATGAAGAAGGTATTGACCTGGCAGCATGGAAGGAAAAGCTTGCCGCCGGTGATAAAGCTAACCTGCAGGGTTTTGTGGACGCAATAATACATCGCAACCTTCGCAATACCGTGTTTGTGGATGTAACAGCGAATGATACAGTGGCAGGTGTATACGATCAGCTTTTGCAAAAAAGTATTTCAGTGGTGGCTTGTAACAAAGTGGCTGCTTCATCACCCTTC
>JAEUVM010000128.1 GCA_016787125.1 Chitinophagaceae bacterium
GAAAGGTTTTTCAGAAATAATATTTTTTTCTTTTTTTATTTCGCCTCTTTAATCATCTTTATACAGTAATCCTCATTTTTGGCTGATACATCTTATACAGAAGCAGAACTGGTGCAGGCGCTAAGGCGGCGGGATAACCCCGCTTATAAGCACCTGTATATGCATTACAGGGGAGCCATTTATAATGCTGTTTTACAGATCATTCCCAATGAGGAAACGGCCAGTGATGTGTTGCAGGAAATTTTTGTTTTGATCTGGAAGAATATAGATAAATATGATGAAGGCAAGGGCCGTCTTTTTACCTGGATGCTGAAACTGGCCCGGAATATGGCGATCAACCAGACCCGGGTAAAAAATTTTAAAGTAAACAGTAAAAACGAAGACATTGACAATTACGTTAGTTCTATAGAGGCAAAGCAACCACAGCAGGCTGCCGTCAACCATATTGGTTTGCGGCAGCAAGTGCATAAGCTTCGTCCTGAATGGAAGGACGTGATCGAACTGTCTTACTTCCAGGGTTTAAAACAGGAAGAAATAGCTGTGGCATTAAACATTCCCGTTGGCACGGTAAAAACAAGGCTGCGGAATGCTATTATAGAACTAAGAAAGGATTTTGTATAAATGGATATACAGTCATACATATCATCCGGTATCATTGAGCTATATGTGATGGGGCTCTGCACGCCTGAAGAGGAGAAGGAACTGGAGCAACTGCGAAGCCAATACCCGCAGCTGCGCCAGGCTATTGAAGCGTATGAACTGCAGGTGGAGAAAAATATGCTGAAGCAAGCTACCCTTCCTCCGGCAGCAACTGATGAGCGGATATTAAAGGAGCTTGAATCGCTGCAGGGTGCAGCCGTGGTGCCGATGAATATAAAGGCTGACAAAAAAGAAAAGACCACAATTGCCGGCAAATGGTGGAAGATAGCTGCGGCCGCCTCCTTAGTATTGTTTCTTGGCAGTGCGTACTTCAACTATACATTGCTCCGTCAAAAGAAATCGCTGGAGGTGCTTGTAAAGAAAGAAGGTCAGTCACCCTTACCGCTGGCTGATTATGCGGTGATCACCAATCCGTCTATCACCCCGGTGGGGATGTATGGACAGGGCACACATACTATTTGCCGCTGTACCATGTTTTGGGATAAAAAAACGGGCAAGGCCTATGTGATGATCCATCACCTGCCACAAAGCAATGAGGTGAAGGATTACCAGCTCTGGGCCGAAGTGGAAGGGAAGCCGGTAAGTGTGGGTATTATAGACGACAGTATCCGTGGGCGGCTGATCGAAGTATCCAATGTACCGGCGGGAGCAGTTGCTTTCAAAGTGGTATTGGGCAAGGCCGGTGGTGAAACATCTCCGGAGAATGGGGATTTGTATTTGGCGGGGAGGATATAGGTTTTTTCGGGTTTAAAGTTTAATGTTTAAGGTTGGCGTAAGTTTGATGTACGAGGTACGATGTAAGATGTACGAAGGCGTGCTAACCGACACCTGACATCTGGCACCCGACACCTGATTCACAAACGAAACTTCACCCCGGCCTGTACGTTCAGAAATCTGTGCGATAAGGCCACTGTATTTTCTCCCTGGCCGGAGAGCCATTCATCTTTTGCCACGGTATTGCTGATAGAGTAGGAGATACGCCCGGTAAAGTACAGGTTGGAACCTGCCTGGTGACTGGCGCCGAGTCCCAGCACAAGGGCGCTGCCCTGCCACTCATTCTTTTTATAAGTATCGGGATAGTTGTTGCCCGAACCGGTGGCATATTTACTGCTCAGTAAAAAATTAGCATTGATGCCGGCCGTAACATGCACAGCGGTGTTGTTTTTTTGCCAGAAAATGTATCCTGCATTCAAAGGGAAGAAGAGGGTGCGGTAAATATTCTCTTTGCTGATGATCATTTCTGCAGTAGGACCGGGGTGGTTGAATGCTGCCTGTCCTTTTATCTTCCTCGAAATAAAGCCAACACCGGTTTCTGCAAAAAAACGGCTGGTAAACTGGTACTGAACGGTGGTTGAAATGCCTACACCGAAACTGGCGGTGGATTCCTTTGGCGCATTGCGCAGCAAATAATCTTTTTGATGGAAAACGGCTTCCGGTATTACCTGTATGCCGATGTATAACTGATCTTTCTCCTGGCTGCGGGCAGTAAGGCAAAGCAACATCAGCGGCAGCAGGTGCAGTATTTTGTTCATGGTTTACTTTTTGGATCTAAAACTAATTCGGTTGCCAGTATTAAGGTACGGGTTTTTGAGTTTAAGAAGTCCGTAGTCTTTAGTCAAAAGTCGGTAGTTGGCCTGACTGATCGGGCTTACTACGGAGGGGTTTATTGTTTAAAGTTTAAGGTTTAAGGTTGGCGTGGTGAATTGACGGCCGCCCGGAATTTCCACACCTGTTCCGGCATCCGGGATTTTCACCCACCAACTTTGTTAGGGGGCACACATTTCCACATTCTCAGATTTTCATATTAAAAAAGTATCGCCGGTCTTTTATGGCTGTCATCGGTCAACTGTCATCTGTCAACCTTCTTCACTCGCCAAAGAGTCGCCGCCTTTTTCCGTAGAATTCCAAAAATTGGAAATAGAATGGGTGTAATGGGGGGCTGAAAAGCCTTTACAGCGTAAAGACCTGCATTTCAACGGTTTAAAATTCTCTGCAACGAATGTAACACTCCCAACAAGCAATGTAAGATCCCCAACAAGCAATGTAAGATCCTCAACAACGAATGTAAGATCCCAAACAATCAATGTAAGATTGGCTGCAACGAATGTAAAATTGCCTGCAAGGAATGTAAAATTGGCTGCAAGGTATGTAAGACTGCCTGCAAACGATGCAGATGTAGGTACAAACAGAACAGATGCGGAGTAAATCGTTTTTGAAGGCCATTCAAGGACTGTTGCAGTCCATTACATGACTGTTGCATCCGTTGCAACCAATGTACGGAGCCAAAACAGCAATGTCTGCATGCTGTGTTGCTGCTGTAAAAACCAAACAAGCAGTGTACGGGTGCATTACACCAATGTATGCAGGCCGAATCTTACTGTAACACTTCAAAACAACACTGTTCAGCCCTATAACATCATTGTCGCATGCTGTGCAACCAAAGTATGTATTCATTACAGCAATGTTCATATCCATTACAGCACTGTATGAGACCACTTCCAATCTAACCTGTGGGGTGGCACGGCGTTAAAGCTTAACCGCAAGGGCGCCAGGGCGCAAGGAAAAGTGACGGGTCGGGTGAGAAGGCGGTCAACGGCCAACGATCATCGGTCAACCATCCTCCCCCAGCCCAATCGGGGCCCCATATCAATAGAAAGATACAGCAGGGAAGGAGCCAAGCTCCGTAGGGGTGATATATAATTATTATTGCCGGTAAGCCGGGGAGCCGTTCAATCCTCTAACGAATCCCTGATCTGTAAGCCCTGACACCTGACAACTGACACCTGACAACTGACAACTGAACTTGGAGATTTCCAAACCCTTATTTATCTTGTAGTACACACCTGTTTAGACCGTACCTGCCTATGAGACAAACAATTTTGTTGTTGTTGCCGTTTTTCCTGTTTCACAAAATAGATGTGAAGCTAAAAGAAAGGAGGAGTTATGATGTGATTGCATCATTTACAGGAGATACGAACCGGATTAATTCAGATTTTGAATTTGAAAGAATGGCGTTGCCATTCCGGTATAACCGGGTTGATATGCTTTCCTCGCTGGATAGTACCCTTTTCAGGCATGGGCTTATAAGGCCGGAGAATGGTGTATCCTTTTATTCCCCTCTTACAAATGATGATATAGAGTTTATGAGGGAAACCTGCCAGAGCCACCCTGAAAAATACGAATGGAGCAAAAGACGATTGCGAAAAATGGGGATCAGAATGAGTGAAACGACAGCCCTGCCCTCTACGCCTGATCCAACCACATTAAGTTTGATAAAGGTGAGCATGAGTCCTATACTTTTTTCGAGGAACGGCAGAAAGGCATTGTTTTATGCTGAATATTTTTCAGAATCAGGAGGTGGGGAAGGCAGTATCTGGCTATTTGAAAGAAAGGATAGCAAGTGGATGCCGGTGATTTCGGAGAATATCTGGGTAAACTGATTTATAATCCATCGGGCAGGTATCTGCTTGCAATAATCACAGCCTTTGGAGAAACAAACACTTTCCAAAGGCTGTTTTTTTGCCCGGTCAGCGATATACGGATGAAGAGCTGACCTCCTGGCTTTCGTTGGTCTTATACTATCATCAGGTGGCGCTTGTTGTGTGTTTGTCCGGATTTTTTCAAGCTTGTGTTCCGGGGGTATTCGGTTAATTGAACTCCAATTTGAAGCTTATTACATTTCGCCCCTATGGGGCTTGGTTTCCTTTTGTTTTGAATGTTTCTATTGACAGGGTGCCCCGATGGGGCTGGGGCTTCGCTTTCATTTGTCTTCCTATCCGCCTTCATTTTTCTCCAGAGGACCTGCACTTCCTGCACTCTCTGTTGTAGGGAATGGTTTAAATTTACCCGCAGTGCCCCGTTTAACAAACAGCCTGAATATTAAAGCAAACCACATGACAAAGCCTTTAATTGCACTTCTCAGTATTACAATCAGTATTTGCAGTTGTACCGGCAAGGCAAAGGATGGAAAGACTTCTGCAGATGAGAAGGTAATAAGTCAGCATAACGCACCAGATTCAAACAGGTTTTATGGTACCTGGGTAAGGCAAGACAAACGGGGATTTACATTAATTGAGATAAATGATACCTCCGACGTGTTATACTACCAGGTTTCTGAACGACAGAATGACAGTGATACAGACAGGTCAGACAGGTACTGGTATTATAGATCAAAAGCCACAATGGGCTATTGGAGTAAACATTCTATCTGGATAGCTACAGACAAGTTTCGGTTTGATTACAATTTAAAAGGCGATACATTAATGGAGTTTGACAAAATGGGTGAGCAGGGAATGTTTTTTAAGGTTTTTACTGATGAGCAAAAGGCTTATAAGGCCTTTAACTCCGCAATGCTGAATGGCGTTATTACGTTTGTTAACAAGGTTGGGCCCTCGGAATATTTTGTCTTAAATAATCTCACCAATGAGTTTTCTTTCACCTCAATACCTGATGCCCAAACAGGTAATAAATTATTTACAGACCTGGCAGAGACAGAGGACAGTGTAATAAAAGCCAGGTATAGCGATACGCTGATTTTAATAAAAAGGCAAAGTGGTGAGTCTTACAAGTTTGGGTTTGTCCGACTTAACGGGTATTTCTGAAAGGGAGGAAGCTGATTGAAATTCAGTAAAGAAGAATCATTCCTGCGATGCTGCCGGTTTTCAGTTGCGCCTGTGTTGATGTATTCGAGGTGGGTTTAGGGGCTTGAGCTTCTTTCACATTATATGTATATTTATAAATGGGAGGAGGATATTGGGAAGATGAGGTGAGTTGTTAT
>JAEUVM010000215.1 GCA_016787125.1 Chitinophagaceae bacterium
TGAACTTCTGTATCTTTAAACAGCCGGTTGCCTGGCCCGCAGACTGATTCAGGTTGATATTTTTGGAATCCGGCGATAAACTGAAAACTTTAAACGATGTAATAAAAATAGCTGTACAGTAATTATTTTAAATTCTAAAAAACACAAGTCATGAAAAAATTATTTATTCTTCTGCTGGCCGTAATGACTTTCGCCAAAAGCTTTTCACAATCCTTGCCTAACTATGATGAGATCAGGCTGGATAAAAAGGAAGATTTCAACGCTACGGCAAACGATGCAGCTTTACAGGCCGCCACCTACCTGTTGTCAACCCCAATGGATGCCAACAGTATTGACAGGCTTAAGTCTTTACAGTATATCCTGAAATGGATGTCCGGAACCCCCGACTACAGTTTTACCCTGGATGAGCAGGCTACTAAGTTTGCAAAAGGAAATGATGACTTGCTTGGCCTTTACCTGGCAGCAATGACAAAATATGTGCTAGAAAACAAGCAGGCTGCAGAAGATAAGGATAAGATCAAGCTTAATGCCGTTAAATTGATAATTGCCTATGCAAAGGATACTAAAAACAACGTAAAGATCAATAAAGAGCTAAAGAAAGTTATTGAAGCAGACGAGAAAGGTAAGCTGGAAGAGTACCTGAATGATTAATTCCTGCCATCGGCATGAAGCTATGTTTAGGAATAGCCGGGCATTGAATAGTATGGGGCCACTGTTTCCTGGCAGCATAAGTCTGCTGTACCTTTTACAACCAAAACCATGAAACCAGCATTATGGCAGACGCTATCATTCCCTTATTGTCTTTAATTGCCCTGGAAGTAATCCTCGGTATTGATAATATCATTTTCATTTCTATTATCGCAGACCGGTTGCCCGATAACCAAAAGAACAAACTGCGTTTTTGGGGTATAGGACTGGCGATGGTGATGCGCTTAGGTCTGCTGGCTTTTATTGCCTGGATACTGAAGCTGGACCAGCGGCTCTTCACCCTTTTCCATATTGATTTTTCCGGTAAAGGCCTGATACTGATCGCAGGTGGTCTTTTCCTGATCTACAAAAGCACAAGAGAGATCTATCATAAATCTGAACTGGCCAACGGGGATAAACCAAGTGTCCCAAAGAACAGCAGTTTTAAACGATTGCTTTCAGAAGTTATCCTCCTTGACCTGGTCTTTTCCATCGATTCCATTATTACCGCCGTGGGTATGGTGCAGGAATTGTGGGTAATGTACACAGCCGTAATCGTGACGGTGATCATCATGCTGTTTGCATCAGGACCGATCAGCGCATTTATCAGGAAGCATCCCTCTTTTAAAATATTGGCTTTATGTTTTTTGATGATGATCGGCGTTTCGCTGCTGGCAGAAGGACTCAGCTTTAAGATACCGAAGGGATATATCTACTTTGCCATGGCTTTTTCCTTCCTGGTGGAT
>JAEUVM010000221.1 GCA_016787125.1 Chitinophagaceae bacterium
GCCAAACATGACTAAAAAAACGTAAAGCTTTTTCATGCCCTTTTTTTAGAGATATAAAAGTGCATTAAGGTATCCGCTGTTCGCTCACCCGGATGGGTGGTTTTAGTCCCTGACGGCTATCACGATCCAGCGGTTATCGGCTATACTGTATTGCAAGGTAACGGTACCATTACCATTGGTTACAATATTTGCCCCGGTTAGTGTATTGATCCTATTGTCGGTTGCAGATGATCCATTCAAGTTGGCAATGGTCATATTAAAACCCGTAAGATTCAGGATGGTCAGTATCCTTCCGTCGGAACCTCCTTGAAATCCGGTAATGGTAAAATTATTTGTCGCTGACGCAATTTTCACAAAACTATACGCTCCCGGAACCAGGTTGTTGTTTGTGCCACCCCGGTTGTTCAATGTCAACATTCCCTGTCGCAGGGAGAAGTCCCCGTTTACATCCAATTTAGAGCCGGGATTGCTGGTGTATAGACCTATTCCATTCATACGAACCACCATTGCATTACTGCGTGTGCTGGCATTGGTGCCGTTCCCTACTATGAACAGCGGACTATTGGTGTTTATACTTGTTTGGGCTGATACAATGGAGTCGTTATACAATCCGGTTACCAGCGAAGCATATCCGGTTGCTGTATTTCCGTAGCCGGTTACAGTAGTATAATTACCTCTTGCGCCCGTAGCATACCCCGTTGCAAATGAATAGTCTCCGGAAGCCATGGTATAAGCTCCTGTTGCCGTAGAGGCGGCGCCAGTAGCATTGTTATATAGTCCCATTGTGGTGGAATAATTTCCAGCAGCAGTTGTAAATGAGCCTAATGCGGTGGAGCCCAAGGCTGCGGCATCAGCAGCATATCCCATTGCGACGGAATTAGTTCCGGTTGCATTGGTATAACCTCCAATTGCGGTTGACAAATTGCCAGTTGCATTGGAAGAGTATCCCATGGCGGTTGAATGATTACCAGTGGCGCTTGTGTTTGCCCCCATTGCCGTGGAATACCCACCCAGGGCATTTGTCGATGATCCCATCGCGATGGAACCGGACCCTGCAGCATTGGCTGAATTACCCATCGCCGTAGATATGTATCCGGTTGCACTTGTAGCGAATCCTATTGCAGTGGAGTAATCTCCAGACGGATTCGTATTGTATCCCAGCCCGGTAGAATAATTCTTAAGCGGAGTATTATTTATTTTCCCAGCTCTCAAAGCTCCTGTTTTCACATCAAATAAAAATGAATTGCCGGCATAGCCGCCTCTGTCGGGAAGTGTGCCTGCTGCATTGTACAGCCTGCGGTATACTAATGTAAAGCCTGTGCCTGTATTGACATCGGTATTGCTTTTAAAAGTGATGTAAAGGGTGTTGCTGTTAAAGATCCACTTGCCGGTACTGTTATATCCGTTGCCAACAGCCAACAGTGTGTTTCCGGCAGCGCTTTCTTTTATTATTAAAGAATCACCCGACCCAAGACCGAGTTCTTCTGTTGTTATTTCAATGCCGGGGCTGTTGACATCAGCATTAACAAACACATCGGCTGTAAGACCCGGTATGTAATTGGCTCCTGGGCCTGAGGGGTCATATATTTTTCCTGTTGAATCTGTCGAGGCGAAAGAATTAAGAACTCCATTGATCATGGTTTGCGTTTGGGCTGCGGTTGGCGGTGTGAGTGTTCCGGATGTGGGAGATGTTATTACCATGTTGCCATGTACTTGCAGTTTATTTTCCGGGTCGGATGTGCCAATGCCAGTGTTGCCGGTATTAGTATTGTATATATTGTTGCCCGATGCCAGCCAGATATCGCCCACAGCAGCTGCGGGAGGCGAACTTTCGCCTGCTCCTATTTCTTTCCAGGCAGTTCCATTATAGTACCAAAAACTATTGCTTGTTGTTTCATAAACCATTAACCCGTTAGACGGACTGGAGATCGCCTTGCGCTGGTCGGCGGTCATCCTGGGGATCAACAGACCTTTTGTAGTGCTGGTTATATCAAGCTGGGCGCTTGAAGCCGGGGTGGCCGTACCTATACCCACGTTTCCGGTTTGTGCTGCCAGGTAGTTTGTTGTGCACAACACGGCTAAAAAGATCAGAATTTTTTTCATGTCGTATCAGTTTATGGTAAAAGACACCGCTGGTCATTTTTGTATTTGCTGTTAACCCGCGGCCTGTTTTTAATCTTTCATAGCAATCACCATCCAGCGGCTGTCAGCAGCACTGTATTGGAGCGTTACGGAGCCATTATTGATGGTGCTGATATTGGCACCACCTTCCAGTGTGTTGATCCGGTTTGTGGTGCTTGATGCGCTGCCGCTTTGATCAACAATCGTCATATTGGACCCCGTGAGATTAAACAATGTAATTATTTTACCGTCAACACCTCCCTGGATTCCATCAATGGAAAAATTGATATTCGGACCGGTGATTTTTACAAAGCTGAATTTACCCGGATCCACGTTAGAGTTTAATCCATTAGCAAGTGTTATTACATTTTGCCGGTATGCCAGGTCTCCATTAATATCCATATTGGTTCCGGGTGTGGTGGTGTTCATACCTGTATTGCCATTTTGTAATACGGTCATGGCATTATTTCTTGCCGTGTGTGCCGTACCATTCCCGATCTGGAAAATGCGGTTGCTTTGATTAATGGCACTTGTGCTGCCGGTATTCAGCGTGTCATTATATAAACCCATCGCTGCGCCGCCATAGTTTTTTGCATACACGCTTACGCCGCTGCCAAATGCCACATCCCCCCTGGCCACTGTGCTTAATCCCAATGCTGTTGCTGTATTGCCGGTAGCTTCTGTGTATGTGCCCATGGCCAGTGAGTGATTGCCGGAGGCGGTGGTGTAGAAACCATTGGATATAGCATGTATGCCAGATGCATTGGCAAACTCTCCTCGTGCATAAGCGTATTGGCCCGTACTAAGACAACTGTTGCCAATAGCGGCAGAAAAATCAGCACTGGCAATACTGGCCGCTCCGGCAACATAACTAAAGTCTCCTGATGCATCCGAGTTGTATCCAAAAGCAGAGGCATTCACCGCTGTTGCGTTAACATTGTCGCCAATAGCCACCGAATAGTTTTGCGTGGCGGTGACATGGTTTCCTATTGCCACGGCATAAAGACCAGCAGCAGTACTTGAATCACCATGGGCAAAACTGTTGCGTCCTGTGGCCACCGACAGGTTTCCAAATGCTACTGAAGCATATCCGGATGCTGTAGTACTGAATCCTGCGGCAAATGAAAAGTTGCCTTTGGCCTTTGAATCTGCCCCTGTGGCAAACGAGTATGTTCCGATGCTATCTTTATTCCAGTTGTTGGTTGTAACATACCCGGCCCTGAAAGCTCCTTTTTCTGCATACCACATCAGCCTTCTCCCATTGCCGCTTACAGGAGGTTCTCCTGGTGAACCGGGTGCCGGACCTGCCGCAGTAAATATCACACTGCTGTCGGCCACATGCAGTCTCGCTGCCGGAAGGGTGGTACCAATGCCCACATCACCGCTTTGTAATACAGTCATTGCATTTTTCCTGGCATTGTCGGCGGTACCATTTCCAATTTGAAAAAGACGGTTGTTAGCATTAACGAGTGTAGCTGAGCCGGTAGTGGTGGTGTCATTATACACACCGGTTACAAACCCGCCATATTGCTTTGCCCTGTTGCTAAAGCCGGTGGTAAAAGTGAAATTGCCAGACGAATTATGGAACGACCCGAATACATGGGCGTGATATCCGCTTGCTATGTTTGTTATTCCATGGGCAAAGGCGTGTGAGCCGGAAACAGTATTTGAGCTTCCGAAGGCTATTGCATTATCTCCCGGCACATTATTGTTAAACCCGCTTGCAAAGGCATAGGCTCCGCTTGCAATACAGTTCACGCCGGTGGCCACAGAAAAATTACCGATATTATCCTTATCCCATGAGCTGCCGCTTACATAGCCAACCCGGAAGGCTGCTTTTTCAGCATACCAGAGCATTCTTCTTCCGGCCGGCAATGCCGGTGGGTTGCCGGGTGTAAGGGGCACACCTCCGGGTGAAGCAAAGACCACGTTGCTGTCGGCCACATGCAGCCTTGCAACCGGTGTGGTGGTGCCAATACCTACATTACCAGTTTGGGCTGTGAGATGCCCGGCTACGTTTAGTAAGACAATAAGGGAAAAGAGCTTTTTCATATCACAATTTTTTTGTGGTATAAAAATGCTCTTTGTAAACGGTTGTTTAATCACCCGGTCGGGTGGTTATCTGCGCATAAATTCTCTCAGCCGTTTGGTCAGGTCAATACGCGTGGAAGCATCCAGCTTCAGGTAAATGTTCTTCAGGTGTGTTTTTACGGTATTGACGGAAATAAAAAGCCGCTCGGCGATCTGCGTATTCGTATTTCCCTCGTACGACAATTGCACCAGCTCAAACTCCCGTTCACTTAGCGGGGTAACCAGGTGCCGGTTTATTTTATCGGGGTTAAGTTTGGGGAGGTCATGATTATTTTCAGCGGCATGGTTGCTGATGGCTATTTCAAGCGAAGCAAGCAGTGTTTTTTCATTAAATGGCTTTACGATATAGCCACTGGGCTTTACCTTTTTAGCTCTTTCGAGTGTGTTTTTGTCTGAGTAGGAAGTCAGAAACAGAAAAGGGAGCTGGTAGGCGGTATTGATATGTGTGGCAATGTCAATTCCGTCCTGGCCGCTTTCCAGGTTAATATCCAGGATCACGGCATCAGGAGTGTTTTGCCTCAACTGTTCCATAGCCTCATCGCTGTCGTAGGCAATACCACTTACCTCAAAATCATTATTGTCGAGATAAACTGAAACGTTTTCTGCAATTACAGGTTCGTCTTCTACTATGAGCACTTTCAGCTTGGTCATGCCATTTTATATTTTGAGATCTCCATTTCCACCACGGCACCGTTATTATTATAGATGCTTAGTTTGGCTTTTAACTTTTGTGCAAAGGCCCTGATCATTTTCAGGCCGAATGATTTACTGTTTTTTACATCCAGTCCTTCAGGGAACCCGCTGCCGTTATCTTTTACCATCAGATGCAGTTTTTGGGTATCTTCTTTCAGCACAATTTCCAGTTCGCCGGTCTGCTTTTGATGGAAAGCATACTTGAATGAATTGCTTACCAGTTCGTTTATTACCAGCCCGAGCGGTATCATCGTGTCGACATCAAGGCTGAGATTATCAATATCCACACTGATCTGTATTTTGTCATTGCTGATGTTATAGGAACTGCATAAGGTTTGCAACAGGTTGCTGATATAATCCTTCACCAGTATGCCCTTTATGTTTCCTTCGCTGTACAGGTTTTGGTGTATGAGGGCCATGCTTTGTATCCTGTTTTTCCCTTCTTTAACCGCCTCACTGGCCTGGCTGTCGGTAATGTAATGGCTTTGGAGGTCAAGCAGGCTGCTTACTATCTGCAGGTTGTTTTTTACCCGATGATGGATTTCTTTCATCAGCACTTCCAGGTCGGCTGCCTGTTTCTGAATGATAATATTTTTATGCCGTTGTTTTCTATACAGGAAAAGGATAGCCGCTCCACTAAGCAACAGCAGCGCAGCGCCTCCTGCTAAAATCCATTTTGTATATCTTTCTTTCCGTAGTTGCCCGGCTTTAAGTTTATTTTCCCTGTCGAGGGCGGCATTCAGCAGTTCCTGTTTCTGTTTTTCATTGTTTACTGCAAGGCTGAACGCTTTTTCGCTTTTCACAATAGAATCCATCAACTGGTTTTCGGTGTTCAGGCTTTTATTTTGCAGCAGCTCCTGTTGCAGCAGCAAAGAGGCCAGCTTTTTATCACTGGTAAGCAGGGCAATGGTCTTGTCGCTCAGTTCCTTTTGTGATGCCAGCAGTTCTATTTCTTTTTGTTTTTTTTCTGTCTCATATTTTTTTTCCAGTTCATATACCTGTTGTCTTTTCTCCAGCGTGAGCATACTGTCTTTCAGATCAAACAGGCTGGAGGCGGTTTCGGCTGCCAATTCCTGTTGTCCGGCCTTTCGTTGCAGACCGAATTTTATCTTGCGAACTTCAAATAAGTGGGATACCGACCTTGAAGTGGCGGCCAGTTGTTCTGCCTCTGTGATATATTTTAGTGCTTCATCATATCCTTTCTTTTTTTCATAATAGCGGGATATATACACATCAGCAATAATGGTTTGCAGGTGTTCCTTATTCCGGATAGTTTCATCCCTGACCTGTTTCATGAACTCCACATTGTTTTCAATCCTTCCTATCGTCACGTTGGACAACACATTCTTGAGCGGATCATTAAAACCTGTTTTTTTCCTTTCTTCCATCAACGCAGTGTATTCAGCTATCAGTTTGCCGGCACCTTCTGCTTTATTTTGTGTGAGGTGGTAATTAATATAGATTAAGAGTACATACCCATGATCTGGTTTCCCGTCCTTTGCTGCGGTAAGACGATAGGCTTTGTCCATGTTGGCTTCCGCTTCCGCAAAGTCTCCAAGCTGGTTGTACATTTCACCCATTGATAGGTATACCAGGTAATTACGATAATAATTTTTTGTCTGCTGATTGTAAGCTTCTGCTTTTTGGTAATAGTAGATAGCAGAATCCTTTCGCCCGGTCATATTTTGTATACCAGCCATCAGTAATATCCCGGCGATCCTGATCTCATAATGATCAATGACCGCCAGGTAGGGGCGTGCCATGTCAATATACTTTTGTGCTGAAACAAAATCCGACCGCAGGTTGTAAAAATGGGCATAATCCACATAGCACCGGGCAATGATCACCGGTTCATTGATTTCAATGGCTATCGCAGTGGCTTTGTCCAGTAATATTTTTGCACTGTCTTTTTTGCCAAGCAGCATATACTTACGTGCAAGGAGGTCAAGCGAATCTGCCTTCCGGCCTTCAGCAGTTACCTGTATTTTAGCTGGGGTATTATTTTGTCCCCAAAGGCCCGGGCATAGTAAAAGGAGGCCTGAAATATAGCTAATGATAATACGCATGCGGAAGACGGTAAATAATAAAGCTGACTTCTAATTTAGTTATAAAAGTAGAGGTGCCGAAAAACGAAACTTTCACCCGGCCGGGTGAATTTGAAGTGCATGGCAATTCTGGCACCCGAGACTGCAATGCCCGGTTTTGTCATTGTTCAAAAACCCTATCTTCGCCCCAAAATTTTACCTCCATGCTCCCCAAGTATAAAAGAATATTGCTGAAACTTTCCGGAGAGGCATTAATGGGTGATAAAAGCTTCGGCTTTGACACCGATGTGATCAACCAGTATGCACAGGATATAAAGTCTATCACCGAATTGGGTGTGCAGGTGGCTATTGTGATTGGAGGTGGAAATATCTATCGCGGTATGAATGAAGCCGAAACCGGCATCGAAAGGGCGCATGGAGATTATATGGGAATGCTGGCCACGGTTATCAATGGCATGGCTTTGCAGGCCGGTTTGGAAAAAGCAGGCGTATTCACCCGGTTGCAGAGTGCCATCAAAATGGAGCAGATAGCTGAACCATATATCCGCCGCCGGGCTATCCGGCATGTGGAGAAAGGTCGTGTGGTGATCTTCGGGGCCGGCACTGGTAATCCCTATTTTACCACAGATACTGCAGGTTCATTGCGAGCTATTGAAATAAATGCTGATGTGATTCTGAAAGGCACCCGGGTGGATGGAATTTACACGGCTGACCCGGAGAAAGATCCTTCAGCCACCAAATACAATGTAATCACCTTCCAGGACTGTATCTCTCAGAATCTCAAGGTGATGGATATGACAGCTTTTACACTTTGCATGGAGAATAATCTGCCCATTATCGTGTTCGATATGAACAAGCCTGACAACCTGCGCCGTGTGGTTACCGGCGAGAAGGTGGGCACCCTCGTAAAAGGGTAATTACTAAGGGCTTTTACTATTTTTTCGTTTTCAGTTTCTACTATCTTGTGGGCTTTCCACTATCCCCGTCTGTGAAAAACTATTAATAAACAGGTGCTTATTTTTTAATAGTTTCAAAATCACATTTCAGCAATATATGGGCAGCCAGCTCAGTCTTTCAATAGTAGAGATCATTGTGCTTATGATCGGGGCTATTACCCTGGGCTTTACCATACACTTTTTTGTCTTCAGCCGGAAAACACTTAATGAATCCACGCATGAAGCCTCCGGAAAAACACAGAAAGAACTGGACGGCTGGAGGTTTAAGTATTATAATGAAATAGAAAACCGCGATAAGGAAATAGCAGAATTGAAAGCAAAGCTGGCGGAAACAGAAGATCAGAACCATATAAACAGCATCGAGGCTGATGAAATGCGGAAGCTGAATAAAGAGCTGAAGGCAGAAATTGAGACCATTAAAAGATCGCCACTGCAGGCTGACCCTGTCGCACCTTCAAAACCTGATTATATAGACCAGCTGAGAAAGGCACAAAGCAGCCTGCTCGAACACAATGAAAAAATAAATCAGCTGCTGGAGCAGATTGATGTGGTGAAAGAAACAGAAGAGAAACAGAAAGAGATGCTGCGGGCTAACGAAGAAATGGCAGAACAGATATCCGAACTGCGGCACCGTCTTTCACAAAAGGAGAAAGAGGTGATGGCCGTAAAACAAAAAGAACAGATATCGGCCGAGATGACCTCCATGATCGACAGCGCTTATGCAGAATTTAATATACTGCAGGAAAAAATGCAGAAACTGGAAGGCCAGGTAACCCTTTCAAGAAAGCTAAGCCTTCAGTATGAAGATCTGAAGGAAAGTCACCAGCACCTTGTACAGGAACATGATGAACAAAAGAGAAAGCTGCAAGCTGCCCAAAGCGAAAACAAGCAATTGCTGGAAGAACTGACCGAAACGGAAGATAAACTGAAGGAAGCAAGCCAGCAACGGCAGCAATTACAAAAAAGAGTTATGTACCTCGAGGAGCTTAACAATGATATGCAACTGATGGCTGAAACAAATAAGAAACTGGAAAGCCAGCTGAAACGTATTGGTGAACTGGAAAGTATGCTCAATGTGGTGTCTGAAGAAAGGGATAATCTTATACAACGGCATACTAAAACCGGTTGATGACACGGGAGCATACCAGTTGAGCAAAATCATAGATAAAAGCCCCGATATGCGGGGCTTTTATCATGCAGTAAGCAATCAAACGGGTTAAATTTGCCCTGAAAAAAAGAGTATGCAGAAAAATATAGCCTCCATCCGGAAGAGTTACTCTCAAAAAAAGCTGCTGGAGAAAAAAGCGGCGGCTGATCCATTCAGGCAATTTTCCAAATGGTGGAAACAGGCCGTCAAGTCGGGTATTGATGAAGTAAATGCCATGACGCTGGCCACTGCAGGCAGCGATGGAGTACCATCAGCCAGGATAGTACTGCTGAAGGATTTTTCAGACAAGGGTTTTTCTTTTTTCACCAATTACAACAGCTTTAAGGGAATTCAGCTGAATGAAAATCCCAAGGCCTGCCTGGTATTTTTCTGGAAAGAACTCGAACGCCAGGTGAGAATAACAGGCCTCGTTGAAAAGCTCGATGCGGAAGCCAATGATAGCTATTTTGATACCCGGCCCGAAGAAAGCCGCATTGGCGCAGTAACATCGCCTCAAAGCCAGGTAATCGAAAACCGGGACTGGCTCGATGACCGGTATAAGCAACTGTCAAAGGAGTTGAAAGGGAAAAAAATTGAACGTCCTGTCCATTGGGGAGGATACCTTGTAAAGCCTGTGCTGGTGGAGTTCTGGCAGGGCCGCCCCGGCCGCCTGCATGATCGCCTGCAATACAGTTTGGAAACCAGCGGTGCCTGGAAACTGGAAAGGCTGGCACCTTAAAAAAATAAAGTATATACAGTACAGACTGTATATACTTTATATGGAAAGCCGTTACACTCAGGCTTTTTTAGCGGCGGCTTTTTTAGCAGCAGCTTTCTTGGCCGGACTGGCGGCTGGCCTGGTTTTGCCGAATGATCCTTTAAAACGTTTTCCTTTGGCGGTTTTTTTATCACCTCTGCCCATATTGTTTGTTTTTTTTGAATAAAGTTAAAGATGCGTTTTTTTATCCTTTAAAAAAAACTCCATCTGGCCGCGGCCGAGAAGGAGCTTTCCTGGTGTGTTGTGCTGCCTGGTTACAGTTTTCCGGCAAGTTCTTTACCGGCTTTGAAGCGGGCTACTTTTCTTGCTTTGATCTTGATCACCTCACCGGTTTGCGGGTTACGGCCATTACGGGCAGATCTTTTAGATACTGCGAATGTGCCAAAGCCCACCAACGTTACCTTACCGCCGCTTTTCAGTGTTTTCGTTACTGCTTCAATAAAAGAATCCAAAGCAGCATTGGCTTCCGTTTTGGTGATTCCTGTGTCATCAGAAATCTTGTTGATTAAATCAGCTTTGTTCATGTTTATATATTTGAAAAGTTGTTTGCAGAGGCGACAAATTTAGAGGCTTTTTCAATGCCGCAAAATAAATTTATCACCTGCCGGCGCCATCTTTTTGTGTTAAGAAAAAAGAGAAAGCCTGCCGGAAAATGAAGAAGATTTTTCTAAAGACCGGTGCAGCAGCGAGTTATATAGAAACTCTGAAATCCTTGCCTGTAAAGGGTTTTCGGACAGTATATAATTATAGTGAGTTATCCAAAATTAAATTTATTCTTTTTCACACTCAATGCACAATTTGCATCACCGTGCGGAAGGCAATGAATTTATCTCCCCATTTTTCCGTAGCCCGTTTTCTCATCTCATCCGCAAATTCAGTGATGTATTTATTGTACAAACCGGTATCTGCACCGTGGTATTGTACGGCATAAGTGGGGCCTTCTGTATCATCCACCTCCAGCAACCGGAGTATAGTGGCATGTGTGAAACAACCTGTGCCGGTAACATCAGGAATATGCTCCTCCTTCATCCAGGCAAGCCAATGATCTGCAATGGCCTGCTGTACTTTTACGGTTACATTATATACCACCATAGTAATCAGTTTTAGTCAGGGTCCTTGTTATCTGTAATGATCTTTTTCAACTGCTGGTACATGAAAGATACTACCAATAATAAGACACCGAGCAGAATGAAAGCGGCAATTTTTCCACCCGGAGGTATATTGCGGATGTCGTAAGCAAATAGCTTTACCAGGGTTACTGTAAAAAGACTGAGAGAAATAATGCGCAGGGTACGCAGGCCCTTTTTCATACCCAGCCACATCAGCAGGAAAGAGCATAATCCCCATAAGATACTGAGCCCGGCTTTTTGATAAAGATTTTTCCAGCCCTCCCAATCCTGTTCGTCCCGAAAGCCGATCCACATTACCACATGGTAGAGTTCAATACTGAGTACAATAACAAGACTGATTACACCTATCCAAGAGATAGCGGGAAGGTATGATTGCCACTGGGTGTTTCTTTGTTTGTAAAAATAGCTGACACTGTCATACAGCAACCAGCATAACAAAACAGCCGCAACCCAATGAGCAATAAAAAGGCTATTGACTGCATAGCCCTTCAGCAGGGCCAGCGACACATCCTGGTTTGTATTGATATATCGGACAAAAAACAGGAAACAGGCTGTGGTTGCCACCAGCTTTCCAATGGCATAGGCCTTATTGTTCCTGAAAATAAGAAGCAATACAGCGGCAAAGGCAAATGTATACGCCTGCAGGTAAACAGCATATAACGGCTGTTCCGGGAAGGCCTTTGAAAACTGGTATTTCAGTTCCAGGAAACCTGCCACGTATAATACAGCTATACTGGTGATTAATTCCCACCGGATGGTAGATGAGCTACCTGGAAGTTTCAACTGATCCTGTTTCCTTTTATTCAATACGTCAAGCAGCAGCAATGAAATGGCGGCGGCTAAACCAGTTATAAAACCTTTGTTGAAAACAATGGGTACGGCCATTTCAGGATCGATATAAACATTGACCCAGTTCAACACAAGACTGGCCAGCATAGCAACGGTAACCATAACCGAAGCTTTTTTCAGCAGCATAATACCGGTACGGTGATACAGGAATAGCAACACCACCGCTTCAGCAGCCCATGAAAGAACGATGTGATTTCCTTTGAATAGCACCGGCACCGTAAGCGAAAGAAAGGTTAAGCTCAGGCCGGTAAGTAATGCCACAAAATTCTTGTCAGCACTTTTCTTTTTACTGAACACCGCTGCCAGCACAAGATTGGTGACGCCTAAACCGAGGGTAAAGAACCCTTTCCCGTTTGATATATTCCAATGGTCAAGGATAATGACACCGGCTGCGTAATACAGAAAATTCACGCCCAAAAGAATAATAAAATCAAAAGCAGTGAACTTATTTTTCAACCGCAGGGTGTTGACAATATTCATGAAAAGAAACAGACCGTAGAAAAGAGTGGCAAACAGAAATGCATTGGCCGATGGGAAATCGCTGCCTTCCTCCCATGCCAGGTGTTTGAAAAGCCAGCCGCCGAATATAATAGTGGTAAAGAAAAGGGAGATGATATTGATGGCCGGCCATCGTTTGAACCATGACAGGGCGGTAAAGCCGGCATTTAAAATACAGAGATAGGTAAACAGGGCAACATAATTCTCATTGCCGGTGCTTACCAGGAACGGGGTGATAAAGCCACCAACAGCAGCAAGGATGGCCAATTCCTGCCGGTCGTACAACACCGAAAGCAATACAGCAAAGCCAGATACACTAACCATTGAAATAAATGCAGTGGTTTGCCCGATGAGATGATACTGGTGAAAGGCAAAAGCAATGCTAAGGTAAAATACGCTGAGTCCACCGCCTACTAATACAGAACTGAATGAACGATACCTGTGCCGCAGCCGGTGGGCCAGCCCGATAAGGATAGCACCGCAAATAAAACCGATCATCACCCGGCCCCATTCATTCACCCAGTTTTTATCAATGGCATATTTGATAAAGAAAGCAATGCCCAATACCAGCACACCAATACCGATCTTATTCGCCAGGTTTTCGCCGATATATTTTTCAATATCCCTTTCTTCCTGTGCAGGCAATTCGTATACTGGTTTACCCGGTTCTGAGGATATCACTTCTGATTCAGGCTGTTTGGCTGAACCGGTTGTTTCCGGCACGGGTATTACCGGTGTTATCATTTCCGGAGTTGCTGTTTTGACTTCGGGCTGTTCCGGTATTATTTCCTTTACAGCAGTAATGATTTCTTTCTTTGCTGCAAGAACTGGCGGGGTTTCTTCCAGTGGTTTTACAACTTTATCCTCTTTCTTTTCTCTCAGTTCTTTTGAAAGAGAAGAGACTTCCCGGCTAAGCTGGCTGATCTTTTCATACAGCGATTCCAGCAGTTGCTTTTGAGCGCCTGTGCGGTTTAACAGCGTTGCCAGTAAAACGAAAAATACAAGAAGAGAGAGGATGGTCAACAGAATTAATCCGTCCATCAAGGTGAGATTTAGTTAACAATAGCTGCAGCAAACGGGGGCTATTGAAAAGCAAGCTGGTTTGATTTGCCGGCAGCGGTTACAATTTGATATCTAAATATACCGGACAATGATCAGAGTGTTTTACATCAGGGTATATTTCTGCATCCCTGAGATTCTTTTTTAGCGCTTCTGTAACATTTATATAGTCTATCCTCCAGCCTTTATTTTGCAAACGAACACTTGGAAAACGCTGGCTCCACCAGCTATATCGGTGAGGCTCAGGATGAAAGATGCGGAAAGTGTCGATCCAGCCGCTTTCGAGAAATTTTGTCATCCATTCCCGTTCTTCCGGCAGGAAGCCTGAAGAATTCTTGTTGCCTTTGGGATCGTGTATATCAATTTCTTTGTGTGCAATATTATAATCGCCGCAAAGAATAAGCTTAGGTGTTTTCTTTTTTGTTTTCTCCAGCCATTTGTGAAATTCATCCAGCCATTTGTATTTGAATGACTGTCTTTCATCCCCACTGGTGCCGGATGGGAAATAAGCGTTGATGAGTTTTACATCTTTGAAATCTAACTGTATCACCCGCCCTTCATCATCGCTGGCGGCATGTCCGTTTCCGCAGGTCACGTTGTCCGGTTTTATTTTACTGAAAACAGCAACGCCGCTGTATCCTTTTTTCTGTGCGCTGAACCAATGATGATGATACCCCATCTCTTCCAGCTTCTTTACATCCACATCACCTTGTGTGGCCTTGGTTTCCTGCAGGCAGATCACATCCGCCGGGTCGGTCTTCAACCAGTCTAACAAACCTTTTTTAATTGCTGCCCTGATGCCGTTTACGTTATAAGAAATGATGCGCATTGTATTAATGATTAAATTGTCCGGCAATTTACACTTTACTATGGATGCAGCAACACCACAGAAAAAAGGACCGATCATACCAGCCAAGGAACATGTATATCTCGATGGCCCCAAGAGCCGTGGATATGAGCTGTCATTTGCCTGGCGGGTATTCTGGCAATTTCTCAAAGGATTCAGACACCTGCACTTTCTAGGTCCGTGTATAACGGTGTTTGGCTCGGCCCGGTTCAAAGAAGACCATCCTTATTACCGGGCGGCAATGGAATTTGGCAAAAGGATCGCTGAACTTGGCCTCACCACCATGACGGGTGGCGGCCCCGGTATTATGGAAGCGGCCAACCGCGGTGCCTTCGAAGCCGGTGGTATGTCCGTGGGTTGTAATATCCGCCTGCCATTTGAACAGAAAGAGAATCCTTACATGCAGAAGTCGGTCACATTTGAGCACTTCTTTGTAAGAAAAGTACTGCTGGTAAAATATTCATACGCATTTGTCATCATGCCCGGCGGCTTTGGGACCCTGGATGAATTGTTTGAAACGCTGACACTGGTGCAAACAAAGACCATTCACAACTTTCCCATAGTTCTGTTTGGTAAAGAATACCATCAGCCTTTAATGGAATATATTGAAGCCATGTCAGCCGCAGGAACGATTTCCAAAGAAGACCTGCAACTGGTGCTGGTGACTGATGATGTGGATGAAGCTATGTTGCACATCCGAAATTATATTGATACCAATTATAAAGTAAAACCCCGGAAACGTTTGTGGTGGTTGCTGGAGAAACGCTGACAACAGTCAGGTTCTGCTGGCGCAAATGCTATAACTTTAGCCAAATTTTTTTTATGCGTTTCAAGTTGTTGCTTGCAGTTGTATTGTTTGTACCCCTGCAGGTTGTTTTGGCGGCAGATATAGCCACGGTATCTTCTCCCGATGGAAATTTTGTTTTTAAAGTTACCGGTAATAATACAACCACCGGCAACCGGATCAGCTACCAGCTTACCTATAAGAACAGGCCGGTGATTACAGATTCGAAACTGGGTTTTGTGCTGAAAGTGCCTGATGTTCGCCTAGATGATTTCCAGGTGATGGGCCTGGAAACCAGCAATACGGATAATAGCTGGCAACCGGTATGGGGAGAGCTGAAAATGATTCGTAATAATTACAACCAGCTTATCCTGAAACTGAAAGGGCAAAATGGCATCCTGTTAGATTTTATTGTAAGGGTATTCAATGATGGGGCCGGCTTCCGGTATTCCTTTCCACAACAAGCCGGGCTGAATCATTTTATCATTGCAGACGAACTTACACAGTTTGGCATGACCGGCGATCATAATGCTTTCTGGATACCCGGGGATTATGATACCAATGAATATGCTTACTACAACAGCGATCTGAGTAAGATTGATGCTTCCGGTGGGGGCTCTGCCCAGGAAATACATGCTAAAACTTTTTTTGATAAAAATGCAGTGCAAACGCCGCTGATGATGAAATCAAAGGATGGTTTGTATATTAACCTGCATGAGGCGGCATTGGTAAACTATCCGGCCATGAACCTGGTGCTTAATAAAACTACCAATGTTTTTTCTGCGCACCTCGTACCAGATGCGGTGGGCAACAAAGCGTACCTGCAGGCACCGGCTGTTACACCCTGGCGCACCATCATCGTAAGTGATAAAGCAACGGATATACTTGCTTCCAAAATGATACTGAACCTGAATGAACCCTCAATCATCAAAGATGAGTCATGGATCAGGCCACAGAAGATGGTAGGCGTTTGGTGGGAAATGCATGTGGGCAAAAGCAGTTGGGATTACAGCGGTGGCCAGGTGGGTTCACAACAGGCCACCCGTGTACCGCACGGTGCCACCACAGCCAACGTAAAGCGGTATATTGATTTTGCTGCTAAGCATGGTATGCGTGGTGTGCTGGTGGAAGGATGGAATACCGGCTGGGAAGACTGGTTTGGTCAATGGAAAGAAAATGTGTTTGATTTTGTAACACCCTACCCTGACTTTGATGTAAAAGAACTGCAGCGTTATGCTGCAGAGAAAGGTGTGAAGATCATTATGCATCATGAAACTTCCGGCTCTGTTACCAATTATGAACGCTGGATGGATACTGCCTACCGCTTTATGAACCAGTTTGGCTATGAAGCAGTAAAGACCGGTTATGTGGGACGCATCATTCCAAGAGGCGAACATCACGATGGACAGTGGATGGTACGCCATTATGAAAGGGTGGCGCAAAAAACGGCAGACCGTCACATCATGGTGGATATGCATGAGCCGGTTCGACCAACAGGACTGCACCGCACCTATCCCAACTTCCTGGCATGCGAAGCGGCGAGAGGCAATGAATTCAATGCCTGGAGTGCCGGCAACCCGCCCGATCATGAAACGATACTCGCCTTTACCCGCCTGATGGGAGGCCCGATGGATTATACGCCCGGCATTTTTAAAATAAAAATGAACTACTATAACCCGGAGAAAAAAGAACAGGTACATACCACACTCACCAAGCAACTGGCGCTGTACGTAACAATGAGCAGTCCGCTGCAAATGGCAGCCGACCTGCCGGAAAATTATGAAGCACGGCCTGATGCCTTCCAGTTCATCAAAGATGTGGCAGTGGATTGGGATGATACCAAAATACTCGATGCAGAGCCCGGTGATTATGTGATCATTGCCAGGAAAGGAAAAGGAACTGATAACTGGTTTCTTGGTGCCATCTCTGATGAGCAGGCACGCAACTTCACCGAGGCGCTCACTTTTTTGGATGCAGATAAAAAGTATGTGGCCACCATCTACCGGGATGCGGATAATGCACACTGGAAAGACAACCCGGAAGCATACGTAATTGAGAAGTTTCTGGTGGATAGTAAAACGATGCTGAAACTGAAACTGGCACCCGGCGGTGGTACAGCGGTTAGCTTTATGCCGGCAGATGCAATGGCGTTGAAACAAATTAAAAAATATAAAGGATGAGCATAGCAGATATTATTGGTTATACAGCCGGGGCTATCACGTCACTTACTTTTTTGCCACAGGTAATTAAAACCTGGAAAGAAAAATCTGCCAAAGACGTTTCGATGCTGATGTTTGTTATTGCGGCACTGAACGAAGTATTGTGGATTGTGTATGGTATTTTATTAAATAACTGGGTGATCATTGCAACCAATGCGGTAGTGCTGTCTATGTCGCTCTGCATGATATACCTTAAACTTCGTTACGACAGAAACAATGGCAATTAATACCATCATCTTCGACCTCGGCGGTGTACTCATTGACTGGAACCCTATGTATGTGTACCGGGATTATTTTGACAGCGATGAAAAGAGGGACTATTTTTTTAACCATATCTGTACCTCCGACTGGAATGAAGAACAGGATGCCGGCCGCTCCATTGTGGAAGCCACCCAGTTGCTGGTGGAGAAATTTCCGGATTGGGAACAGCCGATAAGGGATTATTACGGGAGATGGACAGAGATGCTCCGCGGCCCGATACACGACACAGTGGAACTGTTCAGGCAACTGAAAGACTCCGGCAGGTATAAAATTTATGCATTGACCAACTGGCAGGCCGATCTGTTTAGCATAGCATTGGTACGTTACAACTTTCTTCATTGGTTTGATGGCCGGGTGGTAAGCGGGGAGGAAAAGACCCGTAAACCATTTCCTGAATTTTATAAAATATTGCTTGACCGGTATGCTGTTTTGCCGGAGGAATGCCTGTTTATTGATGATAACCTGAGAAATGCAGAAGCGGCAGGGGCTCTTGGTATTAACAGCATTCATTTTAAAAACGCTGAAGCTTTGAAAGAAGAACTTATATTGCGGCACATAATATAAACCATGGAAGATAATACCACACAATCCGCTCCGGCAGATTTGTTTAATGAACATACACGCTTTACAGAAGCCACAAAAGGGCAGCGATTTGTAAACTGGCTTGTTGACAATGTCCTGATACGGCTGATCGTTACCTATTTTACCGGGGAACTGTTTGCCAGTTTCCTGCTGGATGTGGCCCCGGAGTTTACCTACCGGGCATTCGGCGGAGACGGACAGAATTTTATGGGCATCCTCGTATCATATGGATTCGGGTTGTTTCATTATTTATTTTATTATACCATCTGTGAAAAAGCGTTTAAAGGATACACCCTCGGAAAGCTCCTTTCCGGAACAAGGGCTATCCGTACAGACGGGCAGGAGCTGACATTCAAAGATGTGATCCTTCGGACACTGAGCCGAATGGTACCCTTTGAAGTGTTCAGTGCACTTGGAGACGGCGCCCCCTGGCATGATACATGGACAAAAACGATGGTGATCAAAGCAAGGTAAAACGAATTGCCATGCAAACAGGTATTTGGAGTTTCATAAAACATTCTTCATGCTGATTGCCGGCATTGTTATCATACTGATCCTGCTCCTCGGATTGTCATTATACAACGGGCTTATCCGTAAACGTAATGCTGTAGACAACGCTTTTCACTCCATAGATGTGATGCTGCGAAAGCGGTATGATCTTATTCCGATGCTGGTGGATACAGTGAAGGGATACATGAATCATGAAAAAGAAGTACTGACGCGACTTACAGAATTACGGCAGGCGGTCATTGCCGCACCTATGGCAATGAATCAACGGGTGGAAACCGATAACAGTATGATGCAATTATTTTCCGGGGTAATGGTAAGTGCGGAAAACTACCCGGAACTGAAAGCCAGTGAAAATTTCCTGCGGCTGCAGGGAGCTATCAACGAAACTGAAGAGCAACTTGCTGCTTCGAGGCGATTCTTTAATGCAGCGGTCAACGATTATCATGATGCAATCGGAACATTCCCATCTGCAATTGTTGCCGGTATGATGAAACTGAAGAGGATCAGTTACTTCACTATTGACGACGATAAAAAAGAAAGACCTGATATAAAGCTGTCCTGAATCAATGCAAGACACCAACTCTTTTTCAACTTTCTATCATGACCAGCTCAGCGGCCTCGTGGAGCAGATTGAAATGGAGAGAAGGAAGCTGGTTCGCCGGCAGGCTGTTGGTTATATTTTAACTATTACCAGCGTAATAGCCTTGTTCATATCCATGCAGTCGGACTCGCAGGGTTTGACGATTGGTGCCATGGTCGTTCTCATTGCCGGCATTACTCTCTGGGCAATCACCTGGGAAGGCAGGAAGGGATACGTCAGACACTTTAAAGAAACGATCGTACGAAAAGTGATCGAATTTATTGATCCTTCATTTCAATATCATCCGAAAGGATTTATTAATGAAAATGACTACAAACGGAGTGGCCTTATCCTGGATAAGCACGATGATTATGAAGGAGACGACTATGTGGAGGGTAAAAGAGAGAGGACTTTCTTTTGTTTTTCTGAATTAAAGACCACCCGGACGGAAGGCTCAGGTAAATCGCGGCGTACCGTCACTCTTTTCAACGGACTATTTTTTATTGCTGATTTTAATAAGAATATTTCCGGGCGAACCTATGTGTGGAGTGAGGCCAATCCGCAACTGGATTTTTTTAAGCGGATTTTTTCCTCAGTGGCAGATGGCCTGGAGAAAGTAAAACTGGAGAGCACGGAGTTTGAATCAAGGTTTATTGTTTACAGTACCGACCAGGTGCAGGCGAGATATATTCTAACACCTTCCTTTATGGAGCGGATGCTCAGGCTGGAGCAAAAGCTGGGCACGGGTATCTCTTTTTCTTTTCTTCAGTCTGAGATCTATGTGGCGGTGCCGGTAAAGGATAAGCTTTTTGAGCCAACTTTCTTCAGGCCGAATGATTATGAAAGTGTGGGAGATTATTACAATACGGTACATGCCGTGATTGATATAATAGATGAACTCAGGCTGAACGACAGGCTGTGGGGTAAGGAGTAGCAAACAGTGGCTTTATCAATAATAATCCGCCTCAATCGTTCCGTCTTTTCTTATACGGATGAATACTTCTGTATAGGAGTGAACCTGATGTCCGCCCTGCATGGCCGGGTTCCATATATTTTTTCTCATTTATTCCAAAACAGGTCTTAACCACTTCTCCGCTTCCTCCAGGCTCATACCTTTTCGTTTGGCATAATCTTCCAACTGATCTTTTCCGATCTTTCCCAATCCGAAATAATGACTTTCAGGATGGGCAATATACCAGCCGCAAACAGATGCCGGCGGATTCATGGCAAGACTTTCGGTGAGATCGATTCCGATATTGTCGGTTACGTTCAGCAGACTGAATAATTTCAGCTTCTCCGTATGATCCGGGCAGGCGGGGTAGCCGGGTGCAGGCCGTATGCCGTTGTATTCTTCCCGTATCAGTTGTTCATTGCTCAGTGCTTCAGCTTTGTTATAACCCCAGTGTTCTTTCCGCACTTGCTCATGCAGGCATTCGGCATAGGCTTCCACAAAACGGTCGGCCAGTATCTGCACCATGATCTTATTGTACTCATCATGCTCGGCAGCAAACTGGTCAATGTGTTTTTTAGCACCGTGGATCGTTACGGCAAAAGCACCCATATAATCTTGTCCTTGTGGTGATACAAAATCGGCCAGTGAAAAATTGGGTTGCCCAACAGCCTTCTTCAATTGCTGGCGAAGCATTTCCAGTTTTACTTCACCTTTGTTTGTTTGCAGGGTGATGGTATCGGCATTGTTGCTGCCTGCGGGCCAGAAGCCGATCACACCATCAGCAGAGAACCAGTTTTCTTTTACAATCCGCTCCACCATTTTCTGTGCTTCATTATACAGGCGGGTGGCCTCGTTGCCGAATATTTTATCTGATAAAACTTCCGGGAAGCGGCCGGGCATTTCCCAGGCAATGAAGAACGGGCCCCAGTCAATATACCGGGCAATGGTGGCCAGGTCAAATGCCTTCAGCACTTTTACACCATCCAGGGCGGGCTTTACCGGTTTATAATTTTTCCAGTCGAAATATTCTTTGGTGATCACCGCTTCTGAATAAGGAACTAATGTTTTTCCTTTTTTATTGAGAAACTGGTTGCGCAGGTCTTCATATTCAGCAGCAGTTTGTTTCAGCAATGTTACTTTCTGTTCTTTATTAAGTAAAGAACTTACAGCGGTTACACTGCGGGAAGCATCGAGTATGTGCAGCACCCCGTTATCATATTGCGGGGCGATCTTTACCGCGGTATGCATCCGGGAAGTGGTGGCGCCGCCGATGAGCAGCGGTTGCTTCATGTTGCGGCGTTTCATTTCATGCGCCACATGCACCATTTCGTCAAGAGAAGGGGTGATGAGTCCGCTGAGACCGATGATATCTGCACTTTCTTTTTCGGCAGTATCCAGTATTTTGTCGGCGGGCACCATCACACCAAGGTCAATGATATCATAACCATTACAGCCGAGCACCACCCCAACAATATTTTTTCCGATGTCATGCACATCGCCTTTTACCGTGGCGAGTAATACTTTGGGTGCATTGCCATTGCCACCAAGCGGGTTCCTCTTTTTCTCTTCTTCAATAAAAGGAGTGAGCCAGGCCACACTTTTCTTCATCACCCTGGCGCTTTTTACCACTTGGGGGAGGAACATTTTACCGGCGCCGAAGAGGTCGCCCACCACATTCATACCTGCCATGAGCGGGCCTTCGATCACTTCGAGCGGAGCGGGATATTTCTGTCTTGCTTCTTCGGTGTCTGCATCAATATAATCGGTGATGCCGTTTACCAGGGCATGTTTCAATCTTTCTTCCACGGTGCTGTTTCGCCAGGCTTCATCTTT